>DATLYP010000023.1:0-2069 GCA_035574655.1 Gaiellaceae bacterium | reverse complement strand
AGGCGGTCGCGCTCGCCCGCTGCCACCTCCCCGACGAGCTCGTCGAAGTCGGGCGGCCGGGGCCTCACCGAAGCTCCTCCTCGAGCTCGTCGGCGAGGCGGGCGAGCGCGCTTCGCGTGCGCGTCTTCACCGTCCCCAGCGGGATGCCGAGGGCGGCCCCGATCTCGCTCTGGGAGAGGCCGCGCCAGTAGGCGAGCTCGATCACGCTCCGCTCCCGGGGCGGCAGCACCTCGAGGGCGCGGTGGACGCGCCAAGCGATCCACGAGGCCTCCGCCTCCTCGGCCGGGTCCGGCTCCCCGCCCACCCCGTCCTCGAGCTCGCCCACCGGCTCGGGCAGGCGCCGCAGCCTGTCCGTGACCGCGTTGCGGGCGATCGCGTACAGCCAGCCCGGGGCCCCGCCCCGCCTGCGGTCGTACGTGCGCGCGGAGCGCCAGATCGCGACGAACGCGTCCTGGGTGACGTCCTCGGCCCGCCCCCGGTCGCCGAGGCGGCGCAGCGCGAGGCCGAGGACGGCGCGCGCGTACCTGCGGTACAGCTCCTCGAACGCCTCCCGGTCGCCGTCCGCGACGCGCTCGATGAGCTCGGCGTCGGTCGGCCGGGCTCGCGGGACGGCGTGCACCCTCGCCTCCCTCACGAGGCCGGGCCGGGGCAGGAGCGCGGGCGACGGGGCCACCGCCCGGTGGTACGCCGGCGTGGCCGGGCCGGATTGCGCGCGCCCGCTACGACGAGCGCGCCGCCTCGAGCTTCCGCGCCACGGCGCCCCAATCGACCACGTTCCACCACGCCTCCAGGTAGTCGGCCCTCCGGTTCTGGTAGCGGAGGTAGTAGGCGTGCTCCCAGACGTCGATCCCGAGGATGGGCACGTGGCCCTGCATGAGCGGCGAGTCCTGGTTCGCGGTCGAGTACGCCTCGAGCGCGCTGCCGTTCCAGACGAGCCAGGTCCAGCCGCTGCCGAAGCGGGTGAGCCCGTTCTGGGTCACCGTCTGCTTGAGCTGCTCGAACCCGCCGAAGGCGGACGAGATCGCGTCCGCGAGCGCGCCGCTCGGCTCCCCGCCCCCGTTCGGGCTCATGATCTCCCAGAAGAGCGAGTGGTTCGCGTGCCCGCCCGCGTTGTTGCGGACGGCCGTGCGCCGGTCCTCGGGGATCTGGTCGATCGAGCGGAGCACCTCCTCGACGCTCTTCTCGGCCCACTCCGTTCCCTCGAGCGCCTTGTTCGCGTTGTCCACGTAGGTCTGGTGGTGCTTGGTGTGGTGGATCTCCATCGTCCTGGCGTCGATGTGCGGCTCGAGCGCGTCGTACGGGTAGGGGAGCGGAGGAAGGGTGAACGCCATGTCTGCCTCCTTGCGATCGGATGCTTCGTCGCGTGCCGTTGCCGGGCGAAGGATATGCTCCGCCCGCACGTCGCCCTTCCTGGAGAACGCAGACCATGCCCGATGTCGTCGAGATCCGGCCCCGCGACCTGCGGCCCGCCCTGTACGAGCTCGACGGCATCTCCCGCACGACGATCGAGGCGCACTACCGCCTCTACCAGGGCTACGTGGCGAAGCGGAACGAGATCCTGAGCCGGCTCGCCGCCGCCGACCGCTCGGCGGCGAACCAGGTCTACTCGGAGCTGCGCGCGCTCAAGGTCGACCTCACCTTCGCGGTCGGCGGCATCAAGAACCACGAGCTCTACTTCGAGCACCTGGGCGGGGAGGGGGGCGACCCCGAGGGCGCGATCGGCGCCCTGATCGAGCGCGACTTCGGCTCCGTCGAGGCCTGGCGCGAGGACCTGAAGGCGTCGGGGATGGCCGGCCGAGGCTGGGCGTGGACGGCCTACGACTGGGACGAGGGCCGCCTCTTCAACTACGTCGGCGACGCGCAGAACACGTTTCCCATCTGGAACGCGACCCCGCTCGTCGCGCTCGACGTGTACGAGCACGCCTACTTCCTCGACTACCAGACCGACCGCGCCTCCTACATCGACGCCTTCTTCGCGAACCTCGACTGGGCCGTGATCAACGACTGGATCGCGAGGTACGGGATCCCGACCTAGGCGTGGGCGGCGGGGGTCGTCGTGGAGGAGGGCC
>DATLYP010000022.1:0-50397 GCA_035574655.1 Gaiellaceae bacterium | reverse complement strand
CTTGAAGGAGGGCATCGCCCCCTTCCCGTTCGTGACCCGGTCGAGCGCGAGCTCGAAGCTCGGCTTCGCCTCGTCCAGGTTGGGCCCGACGGTGCCGCTCGTGCCCGCGTCCGCGAGCGTGTGGCAGGCGCCGCAGCCGCCCGGGCCGAGGAACACCTGCTTCCCCGCCTCCGGGTTGCCCTCCTCGGCGGGCGGGGCGGTCTCGGTCGTCGTCTCCGTCTCCGTCGGCTTCGTGGCGCCGGGCTCGGTCTCGGTCGGTTGGGTCGCGCCCGGCTGGGTTTCCCCGACCGCCTCCGGGTGCTCCTCCTCGCCGAGCTCGGCGAGCGCGACGACGGCCGTCATCTGGGCGAGGAAGAGGGCGACGCAGACCGCGATGAAGAGACCGAGGCGCCGCGAGGGGAAGTCGGGCCACTGGCGGGGGACGACGAGCGCCGCGACGAGCGCGAAGGCGACGAAGACGGCCGCCACGAGGAGAAGGCCGATCTCGTAGCCGGTCAGCGCGAGGGGCACGGAGAGGACGCTACCACGCTCCCGCGCGGCGGCTCGCTACTGCTCGAGCGGCGCCATCGTCAGCCCGAACGCCTCCAGCTCAGACCAGTAGAGCTCCGCCTGCTCCCTGTGCCCCGACCAGACGATCGCCTGCCCCGTCTCGTGGATCCGGTTCGCGAGCTCGAGCCCGCGCTCGTAGCTCACGCCCGGGAGGACGGTGGAGAGGGCGTGGGCGACGCCCTGGAAGGTGTTGTGGTCGTCGTTGAGGACGATCACCCGCCAGGGCCGGCCGAGGCCCGTCCCTCCACCCCTGCTCGTGCGCTCGCGCGGCCGGGTGAGAGTTACCGGAGACATCGCGCCCACCGTACCAACGCCCCTCGGGCTCGGCTAACCTTCGGCTCCCGGGGCGCATAGCTCAGCGGGAGAGCGCTCGCTTCACACGCGAGAGGTCCCTGGTTCGATCCCAGGTGCGCCCACTGGCCTGGGCAGGGCGCACGGGTCGGTCGTTACGACGCCCGTCGCGGCCGAGACCTCGGGGAGGCTACGCGAGCTGCGGCCCGACCACCTCGAACCCGAACCTCCTCGACAGCGCCACCGCCTCGCCGGGGTCGTATTCCTGCACCGGCGGCTCCGGCGACTCGCTCACCGGCACGCCGCCCACCTCGAACATCCGCTCGAACCCGCCGGGAGTGACAAGGATGAGCGCCCGGGCGCTCTCGGACTCCACCTTGAAGGCGTGCGGCACGCCGCGCGGTCCCCACACCCAGGAACCCGGCCCGCGGACGAAGTCCTCGTCCCCTTGGCGAAAGCGGATCTCGCCCTCGACCACGTAGAACGCTTCGTCCTCGCGGCTGTGCACGTGCAGGGGCGGCCCGAATCCCCGGTAGAGGCTCGCTTCGACCAGCCCCAAGGCTCCGCCGGTGTCCGCGGCGCGGGCCTTCATCAGGTAGAGGCCGCCCTGCCACCAATAGGCGTCCCCGGGCGTATCGACGTTGGAAGTGGCTGCGCTCACCGGATTCCTCCTTGCCCGCACGACCTGCGTAATAGCTCGACCCACGGCGGGATGGTGACCGGCCGGGACTCCGGGTCTCAATCCCAGAAAGCTGGGATTTCCTCGTCACGAGAGTCGGCATAAGCTTTCACCATGGTGCGGGAGCGTTCCCGCTCGCGGTGCCGGCAGCGGCTCGCCCTGCTCGCCGGATCCGATCTCGACGTGGACTCGCTCCGGCTCGAGGCGATGGAGCACCTGCGCCGTGCGATCGGGTTCGACGCGTGGTGCTCGCCGCTCGTCGACCCGGCCTCGCTGATCCCATACCGACCGGTCGTGTCCGAGGCGCTGCCGTTCGGCGACCGGCTGCCTCGGCTGCTCGTCCTCGACCAAGGGCCCGACGAGCTGATCAGCCGCGCGAGGGTGGCGCGCAGCCGCGGGCGGGTGTGGACGCTCAGCGCCGCGAGCAACGGTGACCTCGCTCGCAGCCGGCGCTGGCGCGAGTGCGCCCAGCCGGCCGGGGTGGGAGACGAGCTACGCGCGGCGGCCGTGGACGAGCACGGCTGCTGGGCCTCATTCGAGGCCTTGCGCGCGAGCGACGATCCGCCGTTCGCGAGCGAGGACTCGGACCTCATGCGCGACGCCGCACGGATGCTGGCACGGAGCCTGCGGAAGGCGAGCGTCAGAGCCACCGACGACGGCGGCGTGGAGCCGGGGGAGACGGGCGTGCTGCTGCTCGACGACGACCTTCAACCGCGAGGGTTCACGAAGGCGGCACGGGAATGGCTCACTCTCCTGCGTGCGCGGGAGAGACCCGAGCCCACGCTGCTGCCCGTGCATGTGTACGCGGTGGTCGGGCGGCTGCTGGGGGCGGAAGCGGGCGACGACCCGCAGCGGCCGGCCCGGGTGCGCGTCCGGACAAGCGGCGCCCGGTGGGCGATCGTCGAAGCCGCCCGCTTGGACGGCATCGAGAACGCGATCGTCGTCAGCGTCCATGCGGCGAGCGCGGAGGACGTCCTCGATGTCGTCGCCCGCGCCCACGGCCTCACCGCGCGCGAGCGCGAGCTGGTCGCCCTGGTCCTCGAGGGGCTCGACACGCGCCAGATCAGCGGGCGGATGTTCATCTCCCGGTACACGGTGCAGGACCACCTGAAGGCGGTCTTCGCCAAGCTCGGCGTGCGCAGCCGCCGGGAGCTGGTCACGGGCGTGTTCGGACAGGCCGCCTGACCCAGGGGAACGCCCACAGCGTGCCGTGTCGTGCACGGGCTTCTGCTCGAGCCGGTCGCGCGCGGCGTGGAGCGGGTCGGCCGGGGGCGGGCTAGCGCTCCGCCGCGCGCAGCCAGCGGAGCCTGGCGCGCCGACCCTCCCAGTCCCCGACCTGCGCGGCGCCGACGCGGGCGAGCAGGCGCATGGTGCGGCGCGCGGACAGGATCTCGCCGCGCCGCGCGAGCGTGTCCTGCGGCTCGGGCAGCGCCAGCCGGGCGCGCTCCGCGAGCGCCGCGTCGACGAGCACGAGCTCGGGGCTCACGGTCTCCGCGACGGCGGCCACGGATCCCTCATCGGACGACCGGGCGGCGGGCTACAGCCCCGGACGGGTGGGCGTCCCGGGAGTGCTACCCTCAGCCTGCCCGGCCGCGCTAGGTGGGGAGTCAGCGGTTCCCTGAACCCGAAATCCGCTCCATGCGGGGCCGAACGCCGTCCGAGGGACGGCTTGTCGGGACTGGGTCTGCGCACGCGGTGTTGACAGATCGGGTCCCGCGCACTGGGAGCGTCCGAACCGCGTCAGGTCCGGAAGGAAGCAGCGCTAAGGGCTCCCTCCCAGGTGCCGCGGTTCCGCCCGATCCGAGCCGGCGACGCGGATACCTCCGGTGGGTCGATCTCGACGACGGAGCGCGCGGCCGGGCGCGCTGCCCACCGCCCACGCGTCCGTGCGAACATCGAGGCGTGACCGAAGGCGCGACGCGTGCAGTCCTGAGAGGCGGAACGATCCGGCCGCTCGAGCGCCGCGACCTCCCCCAGGTCGCGTCCGCGATCGCTGAGGGAAAGCCCGCAGACCGGCTGGCTCGCTTCCTCGAGCAGACCCTCCTCGACCAGCCGTGGGCCGACCCAGAGATTCCCTCGCTCGTGTATGAGAACGGCGGCGAGATCCTCGGGACGATCGGCGCGAGCGTCCGCCGCATGCGCTTCGACGGCCGCCCTGTTCGCCTCGTGGTGAGCGCCTACCTATGGTCGCACCCGCGCGTCCGCAGACACGCCATCGGCCTGCGGCTTCTTCGCGCGCTGCTCGCGGGGCCGCAGGACGTGACGGTCACGGACGGCGCGACGGAGACGGTGCGACGGATGTGGGAAGCCCTCGGCGGCCGGGCCGTCCATCTCAGCTGCTTTTCCTACCTCCGGGTGCTGCGGCCTGCACGCCTCGCGATCGAGCGAGCTCTTGGCGGGCGTCTTCGGGA
Source organism: Gaiellaceae bacterium (assembly GCA_035574655.1). GTDB lineage: Bacteria > Actinomycetota > Thermoleophilia > Gaiellales > Gaiellaceae > GMQP-bins7. The sequence continues at coordinate 46,467 of DATLYP010000022.1, read as the reverse complement.
CGCAGGCGCCGCCCTGTCCGCGCCGCTTGACCTCGTCGCAGTTCGGCTCGCCGGGACCGGCTTCAGACCGAGGTCGGCGACAGAGAGCGAGCCGCTGTCGCCGGTCGCGATGGTCGAGCATCTTCCCAGTATCGCGTCGTGGGCTCGCCTCCGAGCCGACTACGACGCTCCGTATCTCGAGTGGCTCTTCGCTCGTCTGCAGGAGATCGACGAGAGCCGGCTTCCCTGGCTCCGCTGGGAGCGGGGCGGCCTCTTCGCGGAGCTCGTGCGGCGCGATGGCCGCGCTGCAGGCTGGTACGTCTGCCATCTCCGTCCAGGCGGGCTGTGCCGCGTGCTCCAGATTGCCGCGCGGGAACGGGCTACGGGCGACGTCCTAAGGCACCTCTTCGCCCGCGCGGCCGAGCGCGGCGCCTCGGCCGTGCTCGGGCGGCTCGAGCCCCGGCTCGTCGCGCCGATCAGGGCTGAACACCGCAACGTGTACTACCGGCCGCGAGACCTGATGCTGATCCACACTCGAGATCATGAGATTCTGAGCGCGACGCTCGCTGGGGATGCGCTCCTGACCCGGCTCGACGGCGAGTGGTGGGTCTCGTAACGCGTCCCGCCTTCATCCGCTCCGCGTCCCATGCCCGGCGCCACGGGAGCGAAGTCCTCGACCTGATCCATGAGGCGGGCAACCCCTACTACAACTGGTTCTTCGGCGGTCCCGAGCCCGCCCGGGCGGCCCTTGAAGCACTGTTCGCGTCCGCGAGCTCGGAGATTTCGGCAGCGCGGGTCACGCTGCTCCTCACCGGTGATGCCCTCGCCGGGATGTTCATCGGCCTCGACGGCAGGGAGCTCGCTGAGTGCCGGCTCGCGGACGCCCTCCTGCTCTTCCGAAGCGCCCAAGGCGAGGAGCGCACTGCGTTGATCAGGCACGCGAAGGCCGCCCGCGACCTGTTCGCCACTGTTCCGTCCGATGCCTACTACCTGAGCAAGATCGGAGTCGCTCGGGCGGCTCGCGGCCAGGGCCTCGGCCGCATGCTGCTCGATCGCTTTCTTGCGGAAGGACGAAGGAAGGGATATCGGCGCTTCTGGCTGGACGTCCCGGCGACGAACTCCCGCGCCCTCGCCCTCTATTCGTCGCGCGGCTTCGAGCCCGTCCGCAAGCGCCGCCTAGGCCAGCTCGCGTACGTGGAGATGGCGCTCGAGAAGGTCGGCGGTCAGGCCTGACCTCGCTCAGCGAGCCGGAGCCGCGCCTGGCCCGCCGAGAGGGCCTCGACGAGCATGGCGATCGACGCGATCGACCGGAAGTCGTCGACGTCCACCTCCTCGAGCGGCAGAGAGACGCCGAACTCCCCCTCGAGTGCGAGGATCGTCTCGACGAGCGCGAGCGAGTCGATGTAGCCCTCCTCGATCAGGTCGGTGTCGTCGGAGGGAGGGTCGGCGGCGAGGACGTCGCCGACGATCCGACGGACGCGGCTCGACGTGCTCGGCGCGTTCACCGGTGGGCCCCGGCCGTCTCGCCGGACGTGTCGGCCCGGGCTCGCTCCACGGCCTGGAGACGGTTGCCGCGAAGCTCGCGGAAACGCTGGCGGAGAAGCGGGCGATCGATCTTCCCGTTCGCGTTCTTCGGAAGCTCCTCGAAGGCGAGCCAGGCGCTGGGGATCATGTAGGAGGGAAGCCGCTCCCGGAGCGCCCGCCGGAGCGCACGCTCGTCGAGGCTGGCTCCTGGCGTCGTCGCGTACGCGGCGCACAGCGTGGTGCCCTCGAACCCCTCCGACTCCGTGGCCACGACCGCGCACTCGCGGACTCCCTCGAGCGCGCCCAGCGCCGTCTCGATCTCGCCGAGCTCGATCCGGTAGCCGCGGTGCTTGACCTGGGAGTCCCGCCTGCCGAGGAAGTGGACGAGGCCGCTGTCGTCGACCCGGCCCAGATCCCCGGTCCGGTAGAGCCGCTCCCCCTTCCGCCCCGGCCAGGGAACGAACGCCTGCCGCGTGCGCTCGGGGTCGCGCCAGTAGCCGGGGCTGAGCCCGACGCCCCCGATGTAGATCTCGCCGACCTCTCCCGGTGGCACGGGCCGCATGCGCTCGTCGAGCACGAGCAGTTCCCCGCCCTCCCAGGCGGAGCCGATGGGAACGGGCTCATCGCTCTGCGGGGGCTCGCGGACGGTGTAGAAGCTGCTCGCGATGGTGGCCTCGGTCGGGCCGTAGAGGTTCGTGAACGCGACGTGGGGGAGCCGCTCCATCCAGTACCGAAGCACCGGGGCCGGGAGAACCTCGCCGCACCAGAGCGCGTGCCTCAGGGAGGGGAAGTCGCCGTGCCGGACGGCGTCGAAAGCGGCGAGGAGCGCGTACGCGGAGGGCACGGCGAACCACCGGGTGACCCGTGAGCTCCGGATGAACTCGGCGAGCAGATGCGGCAGGCTGCTCTGCCCCGGCGGCACGAGGTGGAGCTCCGCTCCCACCCGGAAGGCGCCGTAGATGTCGTACGTGGAAAGGTCGAAGTGCAGCGGGGGGTGTCCGGAGAAGCGGTCAGAGCAGGTGGCGTTGAAATACCGGGTCGCCCATTCGACGAAGTGGATGACATTTGCGTGGGTGATCATGACGCCCTTCGGCGTTCCCGTTGATCCGGAGGTGAAGAGGATGTGCGCCACCTCCTCGCTGCTCAGAGCCGGCTCGTGGATCTCGTCGAGCCCGCTCCAGTCGCTTGCGGAGGCGGCGCTCTCGAAGCGCTCTCCGCTCAGGGGCTCGTCGATCACCGAGACGATTGCCGTCCCCGGAGCGAGTACCCCGGCGGCGGCAAGCTGATCGAGGAGGACGACCGCGCTCGGGTCGGCGAGGATCGCGTGGGGCTCGACGGCTCGCAGTATCAGTTCGACCCTGGCAGCCGGATTCTCGACGTCCACAGGGACGTACGCGCAGCCCGCCTTGAGCGAGGCGAGCATGCCGCAGATGGCAGCCGGCGATTTTGAGACGAGAAGGCAGACACGGTCCCGAGGCCGGCAGCCGAGCTCGCGGAGGAGCGCCGCCTGCCTGCTGCTCGCGACGTCCAGCGTGCCGTAGGTCACGCGTGAATCGCCGAGGACGACGGCGACGGCGTCCGGACGCGTTTCGGCCTGGCGAGCGACGTACTCCTGGAGGAGTCCGGTCACGCTGGTGCCGGCGCGGCGGCGGCCGCGAACGCGAGCCTGGTGTGGTGGAAATCGTCGGGCGAGACCGGGACGTCGAGGATGTAGGTCGTGAAGCCAAGACTCCAGTAGCGTCCGAGCTCCGCTCCCACCTCTGCGTAGCTCCCGACGAGATACGGACAAAACGTCTTGTAGTTCCGGAACGGGTGAAGCCAGTAGGGGCCGTTCTGAGGCGCGTCGGCCATGCGCGACAGCTGCTTGTGCCAGCTCGAGTCGGACACGCGCATGGCGAGGGCGTGCGCGATCTGGCCTCGTCGGTCCTCGGGAAAGCGCGCGCGAGCGACGGCCCACGCCTCCTCGGACGTTTCGCGGGCGATGACCCCCACACGGATCCCCATTCCGACCGCCTCGCCGTTCCGATCCTGCTCCTCGGAGGAGGGGCTCGGGTACCGAACCGCCGTCGCACCGATCTGGCGTGCTGCCGCCAGCCCGGCCTCGGAGGAGCCCGAGATGAGTAGCCCTGGGAAGAGATTCGCCGGGAGCGGCGGCTCGAGCACGGCGTTCTCGAGGCGGTAGTAGCGCCCCCGGAAGCTCACCGGGCCAGAGGACGAGAGGAGCTGCCTCAGGATCAGCGTGTACTCGACCGTACGCGCGTAGCGTTCGTCGTGCGAGGTCTCGTCGCCGAGCGCGACCAAGTCGTTCTTGAAGCCGCCCGCGAGCATGTTCAGATAGACGCGCCGCCCGTGGAGGAAGGCCAAGGTGGCGACCTTCTTGGCGGCCGTGAACGGGTGCATGTAGAGCGGCTGGACTGCAACGAGAGGGCAGAGCGGCTCGGTCGCCTGGAGGATCACCTGCGCGACGAGCCAGGGGTCGACGAGACGGTTGTCCGTGTAGATGAGAATCCCCCGGTAGCCGGCCTCGTTGCTCCAGCGTGCGACCTGCTCCACGGCGCGGAGATAGTCGCTCGGCTCGAATCCGCGGGACGCAGGGCACGTCGAGAAGAGCTCGACATCTGCCGGCTGGGAGCCGCCGGTCATGCTCCCCCTGCTTTCCTCCTCCCCTTGCGCCTGAACCTGCGAGGATTCTAACGCTGGCGCACCGACGCTCCCATGCCAGCTCGACAGGCGAACGGTGGTAGACGGGAAGCTGGCAGAAGCGGCCCCGTCACGCCGCGGTTGTGATGCGACCTCCCTGCTCGTCGACGCGGCGAAGCCACGCCTCCCGCCACCACGGGTAGATGGCTCGAGGGCAGAACCACCGCCAGACGCTTCGCTCCCCGCTACAAACGACCCCGTCCAGGACGAGACAGTCGCTCTTCAGCTCGACCATCTCGCCCGTGCTCTCGTCGATGAACCGCTCGACCCGGTCGAGCACTTGGTAGGTACCGCCACAGTACGGGAGCATCTCATGGTCGAACAGAAGACCACGTGTCCGGCAGCTTGCGTCGACGGTGGCGGCGATCTCCTCGCAGGGGCGGACCTGCACCAGCTCGCCTGGAGCCAGCCCGAGCGGGGCAGGCTCCTCGCGCTGGTCGCGGGGAGGGCGAAGCGCGGACGAGGAGCGCAAGCGAAGAGCCCGTAGCAGACGCTCCAGGAGCGCGCGCGCGAGCACGGTAGCGACTCTCGAAGGAGACACGTTCCCGACTCGGACCTCCCGGACGTACTGGGCGAGGTCGTACTTGGGCAGCGCCGTCGACGCCGCGTTGGCCTCGGTCGCCTGGCACCGATAGACGCTCTTCACCTCCCCCCCGATAGGACGCTCGACTCGAGTTGCCCCCGTGGTCCGCGCGAGGAGCTCGAGGGCCGCTTCCTCGTCGTGATCGGGAGACCCGGAACCTCCGCCCACCCGGCGGAGCCATGCTTCCTTCCAGTAGATCCGGCATCGGGCCTGACAGCCGTCGTGGCCGGACCCGTCGCACCGGAGGTCCTCGAGAAAGACGGTGTCGCGCATGCGCCGGCTCGTGAAGGTCTTGCCCGCGGTGTCGCAGATCTTCTCGACGCGATGCGAGACCATGAAGCGGCGGCCGACGTACTGCAGCATCTCGGGCATGAACGGCATCGCGTCGAGCGAGGCGTTCGCATCCAGCGTCGCGAGGATCTCCTCCGGCGGCCGCACCTCGACAACGTCCCCAGGCCGCAGCGGGCGCGCCGCCTTCGCTCCCCTCGTCACGGTCCCATCATGCGCCGCGCGAGCCGAGAGTTCAACGTAGACGGCGAGACGACGCCAAGAGGGACGCCACGCAAGGCCGGCCCTGCCCGTCCGCCCCGACGGCGCGGGCGGGGCCCGGCGCGCGTGACATGCTCAGCGTCCGTGGCGAGGCAGTGAGTATCGTCAGCGACCGTGACCGCGCTGTACCGGAAGTACCGCCCGCAGACCTTCGAGGAGGTGATCGGGCAGGAGGCGGTCGTCCGGACGCTGCGGAACGCGATCGAGCACGACCAGCTGCGGCAGGCCTACCTGTTCGCGGGCCCGCGCGGGACCGGCAAGACGTCCATGGCCCGCATCCTGGCGAAGGCCCTCAACTGCGCGGCGAGCGCGGGGCCGACCACGAGCCCGGACACGACCTGCCACGTCTGCGCGGCGATCGCCAACGGGACGTCGCTCGACGTGGTGGAGATGGACGCCGCCTCTCAGCGCGGGATCGACGACATCCGCGAGATCCGCGAGCGCGTCGTCCTGCAGCCGGCGGAAGGCCGATACAAGGTGTACATCCTGGACGAGGCGCACCAGCTCACGGACGCCGCCTGGAACGCGCTCCTGAAGCTGATCGAGGAGCCCCCTCCCCACCTCCTCTTCGTCTTCTGCACCACCGACCTCGCCAAGGTGATCGCGACGGTCCGCTCGCGCTGCCAGACGTTCGTCTTCCAGCGCCCGCGCCTCGCCGAGCTGGTCGCTCTGCTCCGGCGCGTCGCCGACGGAGAGGGCATCGAGGCGCCCGACGCCGCGCTCTCCCTGATCGCGCGCAGCGCGCGCGGGTCCTTCCGCGACGCGGTCTCGACGCTCGACCAGCTCGCCGCGGCGACGGACGGGAGGGTCGACCCGCAGTCGGTGCTCCAGCTCCTGGGCACGGTGGAGGAGGACTCCCTGCTCCGCCTCTGCGACATGGTCGTCGACCGCGACACCGCGGGCGCGCTCGCCTTCGTCGAGGAGCTGGCCGAGCAGGGGCAGGACCTGGGGCGCCTCGTGACCGACCTCATCGAGCACCTCCGCCACCTCCTCCTCATCCAGCACATCGGCCACGTCCCCGAGTCGCTTCCCGTCACCGAGGAGACGAAGGACCTCCTGCGCGAGCAGGCGCACCAGCTTCCGGAGCCGACGGTGCTCCGCCTGCTCGACCTCCTCGCGGTCGCGGTCGAGGACATGCGCCAAGGCGGCGACCCCCGCCTGCCGCTCGAGCTCGCCCTCGTCAAGGTGACGCGCCCCCACGCCGACCTCTCGCGCGAGTCGCTCGCGCACCGGGTGGAGCTGCTCGAGAGCCGCCTGCACGCGGCCGCGGCCCCCCCGCCCGCCGGGCCCGCGGAGGCGCCCCTCGCAGCCGACGAGGCCGCGACCGCACCCGAGGCGCCTGCTGCCGCGCCTGCGGGCGCCGCGCCGGAGATCGCGCTCGAGCAGGTGGCCGAGGCCTGGAGCCGCAGCATCGTGGAGGCGGTGCGGGAGCGCTCGATCCCCGTGGCCAGCCTGCTCGCCGAGGCGCGGCCCACGGAGCTCACCGGCGACACGCTCACGCTCGAGTTCCCGCCCGGCGCCGACTTCCACCGCCGCCAGCTTGCGGAGCCGCAGAACCTGGGGATCCTCCGGGAGGCGCTCTACGAGGTGACGGGGCGCAGGCTCGCGGTCGTGCTCACGAGCGGCGAGCCGACGGCCGCGGCGCCGGAGGACGAGGAGGAGCCGCTCGACGAGGAGCGCCTGATCGAGGTCTTGAAGGAGCGGTTCGACGCCCGGGAGGTGGCCGACGAGTGAAGTTCGACCTGAACAAGATGATGCAGGAGGCCCAGCGCATGCAGGCCGAGCTCGCGAGGGCGCAGGAGGAGGCGGCGAGCGAGGTCGTCGAGGCGACCGCCGGCGGCGGGATGGTGACGGTGAAGGCGAACGGCGCCGGGGAGATCGTCTCCATCGCGATCGACCCGAAGGCGATCGACCCCGACGACCCCGAGCTGCTCGCCGACCTCGTTCTCGCCGCCGTGAACGAAGCGCTCCGCTCCGCGCGCGGGCTGATGGAGGCGAAGATGTCGGGCCTGCTGCCCGGGGGCCTGGGCGGGTTACTCCCGGGCGGCGATCGCTAGGCAGGAGCGGGGCGGCGAAGGTCCCCGTCGAGGACGCCCTCCGCCAGCATGCGGCGTAGGTGATTGAGCCGGACGTAGCGATGGCCTTCGAAGTCAGCCAGAGTGAGGTCTGCCCGCGCGTAGGCGTCGGCCAGCTCGTCGACGGCGCGCTCGGCTGAGTGCTCGAACCGGAACGCGGGGAACGCCGAGGCGAACTTCGAGAAGTCGACGCGGTAGCTGCGCGGGTCGGGAGAGGCGTCCGAGGCGTAGGTCACCTCGCACTCGGGAAAGCGCCGGCGGACGAGGTCCGCGAGATCGCGGATGAGGTAGTTCTGGTCCTGCGCCCCGATGTTGAAGGCCTCTCCAGCGATCGCCTCGGGAGGCGCCTCGAGAATGGCAAGCGTCGCGCGGGCGATATCTCGGACGTGAACGAGCGGCCGCCACGAGAGGCCGTCGCTCAAAAGCCGGATGGCGCCGGTCGTGTGGGCCCAGGCCACGAGGTTGTTGAGGACGACATCGAGACGGAGCCGGGGGGAGAGGCCGTAGGCGGTTGCGTTCCGCATTGAGACCGGAGCGAACCTCCCGTCGGCCAGTCGCGCGAGCTCGGCCTCCGCGCGCACCTTCGACTCGGCGTAGGGCGTGAGGGGCCGGAGCGCCGACTCCTCCGAGACCAGAGCCCCGGCGTCCGCCGTCCCGTAGATGCTGCATGAGGAGGCGAAGACGAACGTGCGGACACCGGCCGCTCGGGCAGCGCGCGCAAGGGCGACCGTCGCATGGAGGTTGATGGAGAACGTCCACGCAGGATCGAGATCACCGAGCGGGTCGTTCGAGAGCGCAGCGAGGTGGACGACGGCGTCGAAGCCGGCAAGGGTCTCAGGGGCGACGTCTCGCACGTCCACGCGGAGGGCGGGCTCGAAGGGGGCGTCGTCGCCGAAGTCGCACCCCTCGTAAAGGAAGCAGTCGAGGCCGACGACGTCGTGTCCCGCGTCGCGCAGGATCGGCGCCAAGACCGAGCCGAGATAGCCGTGGTGGCCGGTGACGAGGACCCTCATCGGCTGGCCTCGTACGCCGAAGGCTGACTCCCGATGAGCTCCGCCCGATACCACTCGATCGTCGAGCGCAGCCCCTCCCTGAGCGGGGTTCGGGGCACCCAGTCGAGGAGCGCCTTGGCCCGCTCGATCTCAGCCGCGCGGACCGTTTCGAGCGGGCGATCGGGGAGCGCGCCGAACTCGGGAGTGACATCGGTTCCCACGAGGGTGACGATCTCCGCCACGAGCGCCCTCACCGTGACGAGCGCGCCCGATCCGATGTCCAGCGTATGCCCGGCGAGGCTGTCCTTGGCGGCGGCGGCCAAGAACGCGTCGACGACATCCTCGACGTAGACCCAGTCAACGGGACGCTCGCCGCTCGCGAGCCTCGGAGGAACGCCCCGGAGAAGCGAGGTCACGACGTACGGGACGAGCTTTTCGCGATCCTCCTGTCCGGGGCCGTAGACCATGAACAGGCGGAGATGAACGACTTGCAGGCCGTGAAGCGCATGCAGCATCCGGCCGTACGAGCCGAGCGCGAGCTTCGCGGCGGCGTATGGCGAGCCAGGAACCGGCTCCTCACCCGACGGCGCAGGCTCCTCCATCGATCCTGCGAGGACGACCTTGCAGCCGGTGCGCGCCGCGGCGACCAGGACGTTCACGCCAGCCGCGAGGGTATCCCGGACCGAGGGAGCGACCGCGGCGAGGTCGCGCGACCCGGAGACGTAGCCGGCCAGGTGGTAGACGACCTCGGGCCTGACTGATCGCACCACTCCTTCCGCGGCCGCCGGGTCGCTGAGGTCCGCTCGCCACCACTGGACTCCGCCTCCCTCCCGCGGCCGCCGCGCCACGGCATGGACCTCCGTCCCGGCGTCGAGCAGGCGGCGGACGAGCCGGCCGCCGATGAAGCCGGAGGCGCCGGTGACGAGCGCGCGAGTCACGTCGCCTGCGCGAGCAGGCCGGCATCGAGGAGCGCGTCCGCCGCCCGGCGGATCGTGGCGAAGGGGAGCCGTGAGCGCTCCGCGATCTCGAGCAGGGAGTGTCGGCCGTCCGACTGGTTGAGCACCCACAGCAGCGCGAGTTGGTCGTCGTCGGGGGCATCTCCACCGGTGGAGCGGTACAAGCCGCGCCGGCCAAGCTGGGGCTCCCCCTTCGGCGACAGGTTGAGATACACGCCGTCCTGCTCGACCACCTCGACGATCGCGAGCGCAGCCCGGAGCGACTCCTCCAAACAGTCAGGTCGGATCGACGCCAGATCGTCGGCAGATGAGTGGTACCCGGGAAACTCGCCTTCGAGCGAGCGCGCAAGGCACCCAACCGGAAGGTCGAAGCCCGGGGAGTTGAATTGGCGCTCGTCCCAGCCCCAAGGCACGAAGTCGAGGACGCGGCCGCCGCTCCGGCCGACCACGTAGCCCCCCGCCCGGTCGATCAGCGCGTCCCCGCGCCGGCTTCGCTTGTACGTCAGCGGGCCAGCGTCCCCCACGCACGCGACGACCAGCCCGGCGATGATCGCCGAGAGCTTGTCCTCGTTGCGCGCGAGCCAGACGATCGAGCCGATCGTGCCGGGGATGAAGAGCAGGCGGTACGAGTGCCGGCGCGGCCGCTTCGCAAGCGCGGCGCCGAGCTCGGCGAGGAGAGCGATCCCCGACAGGTTGTCGTTCGCAAGGGAGGGGTGGCAGACGTGCGTGGTGAGGAGCACCTCGGTCTCCCCCTCGCCTGGGAGGTAGCACTCGCCGTAGGTGAGAGCGCCTGGTTCGAGCGTGCTATCGACGACCACGTCGTACACGCCCGGCCTCAACGAGTCGAGCTGGCGCCGCGACACGCAGAAGCCCCAGCTCCGGGTGTAGTACGAGGTGCGATACGGGATCCAGTCGGGGTCGCGAGGATCGGTGTGCAGCCGAGGCCGGAGGTCGTCGAGCGTCATCGTCGCTCTCACCGGCTCGCTGTAGGAGACGACGTGCAGGTTGCAGCTCTGGAAGTCCACGACGCGCCGCCCGTCGCCGGTGGCGATGTAGGCGTCGCGGATGTTCCATTCTTCGGGCACGGTCCAGTCGAGCACGCGGGTGCCGCTCGGCACTTCGTGGAGCTCGAGCGGTATCCGCGCCGCGATCGTCCGCAGGGTCGCGCGCACGCCATCCCCGGTGATGCTGCGGCAGAGAGGGTAGAGCTCCCGCATCAGCTCGTACATGCGCCGGCCCGCGCCGTCCACGTCAGCGGACGCCTTCGAAGTCCGGGTAGGTGCGGTCCCGTTCGTTGATCACGCGCACCTCGGCAGGCCAGCGGACCCCGAAGGCCGGGTCGTCCCAGCGGACGCCGCGCGCGGCCTCGGGCGCATAGAACTCCGAGATCTGGTAGAGGATCTCGCAGCCGTCCACGAGGGTCAGGAAGCCGTGCGCGCAGCCCTCGGGGATGTAGAGGGCGCGGCGGTTTTCCTCCGTGAGCTCGACGCCGACCCAGCGCCCGAAAGTGGGCGAGTCGCGGCGGAGATCCACGGCCACGTCGAAGATCGCGCCCCGCGTGCAGCGGACAAGCTTCGCCTCCTCGTGCGGGGGAGCCTGGTAGTGGAGGCCCCGGAGCGTGCCCTCGCGTCGGTTGAAGGAGATGCTGCACTGGACGAGGCGTCCGTTGAGGCCTCGCTCCTCGAATTCCCGAGCGTCCCAGATCCTCGCGAAGAAGCCGCGCTCGTCCTCGACCGGCTCTGCTTCGACGATCCAGGCGCCGGGGAGGAGGGTCTCGCGGAAGATCATCCTGCGAGCGAGACCTTACGGCCGAAGAATCCCTCCGCGTAGCCGCTTTCCGCTCGAGCCTCCATGCCGCGCAGCCGCATCAGCCCGAGGAAGAGGTCCTCGTCGAACCAGTGCTTGCCGTGTTGGCTCGGGAACGAGGACGTGACGAGCCGCGCCTTCTCTCTGGCGACCTCCTCGGAGACGGGGACGAAGACGTTCGGCCTGCCGAGATCGCCGTCGTACTTGGGCACCTCGTACTCGAGGATGAGGTGATCGCGCCATGTGTTCCAGGTGAGCTCGCACACGAGCCGGTGATCCTGGTGGAGGTCGTCCCGCGTGTGGGTCAGGATCAGGTCCGGCTCGAGCCGCATCTTCAGCTCCTCGAACACGTTCTTGACCTCTCCCCCGACGTAGGGGAAGTAGCCGTCGCGGAAGGAATGGAGCTCGACCGCGGCTCCTGCAGCGCCTGCCAAGAACGCCTCGGCGCTCGCGCGTGCCTCCTCGCGCCGCGGCCCCTCGGCTGCGAAGACGACCCACGTAACATCGAGCTGGTGCGCGCGCAAAAGAGTCAGCAGCGTCGCGCCGCAGCCGATCTCGATGTCGTCCGCATGTGCGCCCAAGGCGAGCACGCGGCGGACGGTCGTCCCGCCGTCGAACAGCGCAAGCCGATGCATCAGCGACTCAGCGTCGCATCCAGTCCCGCGCGGCGCCAGGGGGCCTCGCTGCTCTCGGCGAGCGCATCGAGCCGCTGCTTGTCCTTGATCGTGTCCATCGGCTCCCAGAAGCCCTCGTAGCGGTAGGCGAGGAGCTCCCCGTCCGCGATCATCCGAGCAAAGGGCTCGGCGACGAGCTCCTCGCCGGGGTTGATGTAGTCGAAGACGTTGCGGCGGAAGACGAAGAATCCGCCGTTGATCCAGACGTGGGCGCGCCGGATGTCCTCGACCGAGCGCACGGTGCCGTCGTCGTCGGCCTCCACGACGTGGGCGTTGAACATGGGACGGACGGACATGAAGAGCGCCGTCTTCCCCGACGATCGGAGCCGCTCGATCATGTCCGGCAGCGGAGCGTCGGTCAGCCCGTCACCGTAGGTTGCGAGGAAGTACTCCTCCTCGGCTAAGTGCGGAGCGACGGCCAGAAGGCGTTCGGCGATCGTGGACTTCATGCCCGTGTCGGCGAAGGTGATCCGCCAGTCGGAGATGTCGCTTCCGAGCAGCTCAAGGCGCCTGCCGCCGTCCGAGAGCACGAAGTCGTTCGAGAGAGCCTCGTCGTAGGTCAGAAAGAACTGCTTGATCGCCTCGGCCCTGTAGCCAAGGCAGAGGACGAAGTCCTTGTGGCCCCAGGCTGCGTACCACTTCATGATGTGCCAGAGGATCGGCCTTCCCCCCACTGGGATCATCGGCTTCGGGATCCTCTGGGTGGCTTCCCCCATGCGCACCCCGAGACCGCCGCAGAAGATGACGACCTTCACCAGACCTCCCAGCGCCTCACCTCGCGAGTCCTCCCCCTGCTGCCACAGCATCCGGCATCGGCTGCCTGCTCCGCATTTCGCCGGATCACATCAGGCATGTCAAGGGCGAGCGGTGACCGTTCCGGGGTCGACGACGGTGGCGAGCGGAATCGGGACGATGAGCTTCGCGCCCCACTGGGCGACGTAGGCGAGCTGCTCGGAGATCTCGTCGAACAGGTTCCAGGGAAGGACCAGGATGTAGTCGGGCCGCGTCTCGGCGATCCGCTCCGGCGGGAAGATCGGGATGTGCGTGCCCGGCGTGAACAGGCCGTGCTTGTATGGGTTACGGTCGACCGTGTAGTCGAGGAAGTCTGTTCGAATGCCGCAGTAGTTGAGAAGCGTGTTCCCCTTCCCGGGCGCGCCGTAGCCAACCACCTGCTTGCCCTCGCGGCGAAGCTCGATGAGCAATGCGAGGAGGGCGCGCTTAGATTCCTTGACCTCCTCGGCGAACCGCTCATACCGCTCGGGCGAGCGAAGCCCGCTCTCGCTCTCCCTGCGAAGCAGCTCCTCGACTGCGTCGGTCACCGGCTCGGGCCCGTCGAGGTGCTGCACGTACACGCGCAGGGAGCCTCCGTGCGTCGGGAGCTCCTCGACGTCGTACACGTCGAGCCCGTGTGCGCGGAAGATCTCCACCGCGGTGCCGAACGAGAAGTACGAGAAGTGCTCGTGGTAGATCGTGTCGTACTGAAGGCCCTCGATGAGGCGCAGGAGGTGCGGGAACTCGAAGGTCGCCGTGCCGTCTTCGCGGAGCAACATCTTCACGCCGGCCACGAAGTCGTTCAGGTCTGGAACTTGGGCGAGGACGTTGTTCGCGATGACGAGGCGCGCCCGCCTCCACTCGTCGCAGAGCCGGCGAGCCGTGTCGCGCCCGAAGAAGGCGACGAGCGTGGGCACCCCCCGCGCCTCCGCCGCCCGCGCCACGTTCGCGGCGGGGTCGATGCCGAGAATCGGGATCCCCGTCCCCAGGAAGTGCTGGAGCAGGTAGCCGTCGTTGGAGGCGATCTCGACGACGAAGTCGTCGGGCCCCAAGCGCAGCCGCCGCCGGATCGTCTTCACGTACCGGCGCGCATGTTCGACCCACGAGGTCGAGAAGCCGGAGAAGTAAGCGTACTCGCTGAAGATCTCCTCGGGCGGGACGAAGGCCTCGAGCTGGACGAGGAAGCAGCGCTCGCAGGCAAAGACCTGGAGCGGGTAGAAGGCCTCCATGTTCCTGATCTGGTCTGCGCGCAGGAAGCTCTCGCAAAGCGGCGACATGCCGAGATCGACGAACGTGAGCTCGAGCGGAGCGGAACAGAAGCGGCACGTGGGCACGTTCTCATCGACGGACGGCGCTCCGACCACGTCAGACGCGGAGCCTCCGTCCAACCTCGCAACCGAGCTGAGCACGAGGAGACGCTGCGTTCTTCATGCTTGTAGCCTCGTCCCCACTCTTCGCGCTGTCGAACCGAGGCCCGCCGAAGTCTTACTCGTGCGCGGGGAGATTGTCCAGCCTCCGTCGACCGAGGGCTTGGCGTCTCGACAGACGGCATAGAATGCGAAGCTGAAGCGGCTTCGGGGAGGGATCAAGGGTGTCCAAGGCGGATGCGAGGGTGTGAATGCGCCCTGCGGCGTGCTCCGTGACTCTCGGCCCACAATGACGGCCGGGGTCGAGCAAGCGGCTGCGAAGGGCGAGAATGGACCCACGGACGGGACGATGCCGAGTTCGCCGATGGTGGACGTCGGCATCCCGACGCTCGGCGTCTCGCCGTACCTGAGAGAGGCGATCGAGTCTGTCCTCGCGCAGACGCTGACCTCATGGCGACTCGTCATCTCCGAGAACGGGCCGGGCGCCGAGGCCGTGAGACACGTCCTCGAGCCGTACATTCGTGACCCGCGCATCGAACACGTGACGACCGGCGAGACCGTGAGCCAAGGTGCGAACCACACGCGCGCGCTCGCTGGGCGCGCGCCCTACGTCGCGCTTCTCCACGACGACGACCGCTGGAGGCCGCACTTCCTCGAACGGAGCGTCGACTTCCTCGAGGCGAGGCCGGGCTGTGGACTCGTGTTCTGCGGTCATGTGCTCATCGACGAGCAGGGAGCCCCCACGGGCAGGTCGAGGCCACGGCTCCACGAGGGAGTCCACCCTCCCGCAAAGGTGCTCCCGCTCCTCTATGACGAGAACTTCATCGCCCCCCCGTGCGTCGTCATGCGCCGCAGCGCCTACGAAGCGGTCGGAGCCGTATTCAAGGAGGTCTTCTTCTCGGATCACGAGATGTGGCTCCGGCTCGCCGCTCACTTCGACGTCGGATGCCGGCACGCGTGGGACGCGGAGTACCGCCTTCACACCTCGCAGATCTCCTCGACGCGGCGGCTCGAGCTCGCCGAGCGCCAGTTCGAGGTGATCGAGGCGACCCGAGATCTCCCGATCCCTCCACGTGTCCGTCGGCGCACGCTCGCGAAGGCACACCTCCGTTGCGCACTCGACGACATCGAGCTGAGCCACCGGCGAAAGGCGATCAGCCATCTCGCCGACGCCGTCCGCGCGGATCCCCTCTCGCTCGTGCGACTCTCCCACGGCGGGCGCCTGCTGATCGCGCTGGGGGCGCTCCTCGCCGGCCCGCCCGGGCAGCGCGCGCTGACGCGCGCCCGGCTCCGGCGGTACGCCCGGCGGGGCTCCGAGCCGGTCTCCTGACTGCCGCCGACGTGCCGATACGCGTCCTCCACTGGTACCCGAACTTCCTCGGCGGAGGAGCAGTGGCGAACGCCGTGCTCGGTCTTGCTCTCGCCCAGGCTCGTGGGGGTGCCGAGGTGCGCATCGCGGCCGCCGACGAAGGGGGACGGCCGATGTACGGTGATGCGTCCGACGCTGAGACGTTCACGCTCCCTTGGAAGCCACGCTGGCGCGTCCACGTCGGACCCCTCGTTCTGCGCGGCGTGCCCCGAAGCCTTCGGCGGGAGGTGCGGGCTTTCGCGCCGGACGTCGTCCACGCCCATGCCGAGTTCAACCCGGACAACATATGGGCGCTTCGACTCGGCGGCCGAGACGCCGTCGTGGTACTCAGCCCACAGGGCGCCTTCGACCCCGGCGTTTTCCGCAAGAGCAGGGCGCGATCGAAACGGCTCTACTCGCTGGTCGCGAGCAAGGCCCTCTATGAGCGGCTGACGGCTTTCCACGCGTTGAGCCCGCGCGAAGACGAGCAGGTGCGCGCAATCGCGCCGCACGTGTCGCGCTACGTCCTGCCCCAAGGAGGAGGCCCCGCGGCCCTGGGTCGCTCGGGAGCGTCGCCAGCCCCTACCTCGGTCACCAAGCTGCTATTCGTCGGACGTCTCGACGTCTTCACGAAGGGTCTCGACCTCCTTCTGCAAGCGCTGGCCGGACTCGTCCGTGACAGGATCCCGGTGCACGTCACACTGGTCGGCCCGGACTTCCGGGGCGGCCGCTCGCGACTCGAGACGCTGGCCGCTGCGCTCGGCGTCGCGCCGGCGGTCTCGTTTACGGGGGCCCTTACCGGCGGGGCGGTGGCTCTCGCTCTCGACGATGCCGACTGCGTTGTCCTTCCTTCTCGCCATGAGGGTCTGTCCCTGGCCGCGACCGAGGCGCTCCTGCGTGGCAAGCCGCTCGTCCTCTCGAGCCAGACGGGGCACGCGTCCTATCCCGAGGTGTCCGGCGCGCCGAGTGTCCTCGCGGTAGCTCCCACCGTCGCGGGCATTGAGCTGGCCCTCAGGACGGCGTGCGCACGCCGCGACGAGCTTCGCGAGCTCGCGCTCCGACACAGGCCCGTCTTCGCAGAGCTCTTCTCCTGGGACCGAATCGCGCGCCGGCACCTCGAGAACTACGAGCAGCTGCGTTCAGCCTGAGCGTCCCGTTCGGCCAGCGCCTCCCGGTATGCGAACTCGAGCAGCTCCAGCCCGCGCTCGGGGCTGTACTCAGTCCGCCAACGCTCGTAGGCGGCGGCGCCGAGACGCATTGCGACGTGGTCGTCCGCAAAGGCACGTGCAGCCGTCCGCCACCCCTCGTCATCGCCGAACGCGACCGTGAAACCTGTCTCTCCGTCGGCGATCACGTCGGGGAGGCAGCCGATCCGGCTGGCGACGACGGGAACGCCGGCCGCATACGCCTCGAGGACGACGCGAGGTTGCCCCTCGAACCACCGCGAGGGAACGAACAGCGCTCGCGCCCCACTGAACAGCGCCGGTATGTGCTCCGGAGCCACGGGGCCGAGGACGCGCACGCCTCGCCCGTGAGCAAGCCGTTCGATCTCCCCCCGAAGGGGACCGTCACCGGCGATTCGAAGCTCCCCGAGCTCTTCGCTCCAGGCGCGGACCAGTTCTGCGATCCCCTTCTCGGCCGAGAGACGGCTGAGCACGAGGAAGTAGAGGCCCGGGCCGGCACGCCGCGTCTGCGGCCCGACGACGTTCGGCTTGATCAGGATCCGCTCCGCCGGAAGACCCGCCTCGATGTGCTTCGCCCTTACGAACGCGCTCACCGCGAGGTAGCGGTGCACGGAGTCGAACGCGCGTCGCGCGCGCGCGAGCGCAAGCGATGTCGCCAGCACGAGGCTCTGGGCCCGGGAGCCCCGATAGCAGGCGTGCACGACGCCGGGCCAAGGCAACCGCCCGAGGCAGTCTTGGCAGACCGCTCGGTCGCGGAAGAACGTCGCCGCGATGCATACAAGGCGGTAGCTGTGCAAGGTGAGGACGACAGCGGCTCCGGCCTTCGCGGCGGCCGACAGGACGCCGGCACCGAGAGTCGGGTACAGGTTGTGGCAGTGGACGACCTCGAACCCGCCCGAGCGGACACGATCGCGTATCGCCGCAGCGCTACCTAGGGAGAGGAGCGAGCGGGTCACGAGCGCCGGCGCCGAGTGCTCATCCGGCGAGAGACAGACCAGCTCTACGTGGTGGCCTCCGCCGCGGAGAAGCTGCGCCTCCTCCTCCACGACGCGGTTCTCGCCCGAGAGAGAGCCCGAGAGGTAACGGCTGTGGAGTATCAGGATCCGCATCGCCGGCCCGAGTCGTCGCCGCTCTCCGTACAGACTAGGTTGGCTCTGGAAAAACCGGGATGCCTGGTCTAGGCTGGGACATGTTGACGGGGTCCGAGAGTCGGGGGAGGGCGTGAGAGTGGTTCCCGTTGGGAATGCTGAGACTTTGATCTCGTTCGCGCTGCAGTCGTCCCCTCAGCATCCGCAGCGCTGAGCGTCGCACTCATCACCGGCGCCGCGGGCCTGATTGGATCCGAGGCTGTCGAGCACTTCGCTGCAAAGGGCATGGACGTCGTCGGGATCGACAACGATATGCGACGCGTGTTCTTCGGCGAAGAGGCCTCGACGCTGTGGAACCGACGCAGGCTCGAGCGCACGCTCGGAAGAAGCTACAGGCACGAGGACCTCGACATCCGGGACCGGTCGGGCATCGACCGGCTCTGCTCACGGCTGGGCAGCGAAGTCGCCGTCGTCGTCCACTCGGCCGCCCAGCCCTCGCACGACTGGGCGGCCCGGAACCCCCATGTCGACTTCGAGGTGAACGCGCTGGGAACGCTCAATCTCCTCGAAGCCGCACGAACGCATTTCCCGGAAGCGCCATTCGTCTTCTTATCGACCAACAAGGTGTACGGCGACACGCCCAATCGGCTCCCGTTCGTGGAGCTCCCGACGAGGTGGGAGATCGAGTCTGGTCACCCGTACGAACGGGGTATCCGCGAGGACATGTCGATCGATCGTTCGCTCCACAGCCTCTTCGGCGCTTCGAAGCTGGCAGCCGACATCCTCGTCCAAGAGTACGGCCGGTACTTCGGGATGCCGACGGTGTGCTTTCGAGGTGGCACCTTGACGGGGTCGCGACACGCCGCCACACAGCTTCACGGATTCCTCGCCTTCGTCATGCGCTGCGCGATGACGAGGACCCCGTACACCGTGTTCGGCTACCGGGGAAAGCAGGTTCGCGACGTGATCCACAGCCGCGACGTTCTCTCAGCGATCGACCTCTTTGTCGCGAACCCGCGGCCGGGGGAGGTCTACAACCTCGGCGGCGGTCGCGACAGCAACGTCTCCGTCCTCGAAGCGATCGAGCTCTGCGAGGAGGTCGCCGGAACCCGCATCGAGTGGACGTACGAGCCGAGCCACCGGCTTGGAGATCACATCTGGTGGATCTCGGACATGAGCAAGTTCCGAACCGACTACCCCACCTGGCGCATGGAGTACGACGTGAGGCGCATTGCCGAGGAGATCTACGAGGAGAACCGGGAGCGGTGGCGATGATCGACCTTGGCAAGCGCAACGTTCTGGGCGTGCTCGTGAGCGCCGTCGACCGCGAGGCGGCGGTCGCAAGGATCATCCGGGCCGCCCGTGAGCGCGAGCCCCTGCGGGTGACGGCGCTTGCCGTCCACGGCGTGATGGCCGGGAACCGGAACCTCGAGCACCGGGGGCGTCTCAACGGGTTCGACCTCGTTCTTCCCGACGGTCAGCCCGTTCGCTGGGCCCTGAATCTGATGCACCGAACTGGGCTCCGCTCGCCGGTGCGCGGAACGGACCTCGCGCTCGGCGTTCTGTCAGCTGCCGAGCAGGGAGGGCTCCCTGTGTATTTCTACGGCAGCACGACCGGAACGCTCGAGCGCCTCGCCGCCCGGATCCGCGACGAGTTCCCCGCACTGCAGGTGGCGGGAATGGCCCCGTCGCGGTTCTGCGCGATCGACCGATCGACTGCATCAGAGATCGCCGCTCAGCTGCGGAAGTCCGGCGCGCGAATCGTCTTCGTCGGCCTCGGCTGTCCGCGCCAAGAGACGTTCGTGCACGCGATGGCCGACCCGGTCGGGGTGCCGATGATCGCCGTCGGCGCTGCGTTCGACTACCTCGCCGGGACTCTTCGCCCGCCTCCCAACGTCCTGATGAGGTGGGGGCTCGAGTGGGTCTGGCGCCTTGTGCTCGAGCCGCGTCGTCTCTGGCGGCGATACGCCCTGCTGAATCCCGTATACGTCATCCTGCTCGGTCTACAAGCGCTCGGCCTCTACCGGCCAGCCGCGCTGACGAGCGCCGCGCCGATCGAGGCGCTCGACGCCTGACGCGACATCATGCCCTCGGCTCTCCGAGGTCGCGCCAGTCGGCTGGCGAGACGGCGCGGACAAGCCGGCGAGGTGCGTGCTCCTGCCAGAGCCCGAGCCAGTCCCACGCACCCCTTACCTTCGCTTCAAGCGTGCGCACGTCGTCGCGCGTCGCGAGGAAGCGGGGGAGCACGAGCTCCGGGTCGGCAGGGCGGACCGCGCGGGAGAGGACCGCGCCGGCTCGCACGTAACCCGCCTGGCGGGCGAGCCGCACGGTCTCGGGACTCACGTGGGCGTCGAGCTTGCCGAAGGGGTACGCGAGCGCGGAGACGGGCAGCCCGAGCCGATCCTCTAGGACTCTCTTCGACACCTCGAGTTCGCGGCGGACCTCGTCCGTCGCGAGCCGGGCGAGCACCGGGTGGCTCCACGTGTGCGAGCCCACCTCGTGCCCCGCAGCCACAAGCTCGCCGATCTCGCCCCAGCTCATCGCCTTGACCTGATCCTCGGATGTGCCTCTGATCCGCGCAATCCGTGCCGTGACGGCGGCGTCGCGCTCGACGAGGCCCACCGTGACGAAGAACGTCGCGGGGACGCGAGCCTCCTCGAGCAGAGGCAGCGCGTAGGAATGGTTGTCGCGGTATCCGTCGTCGAACGTAATCGCCACCGCCGCGCGCCCGCGATCGCGCTCCCGCGCCAGCCGCGCAACGTCCGCGAAGCGGACGACGTCACAGTGCTCGGCTAGCCACGCGAGCTGCGCCCGAAAGAGCTCCGGCGACGCGGAGGCGAACGGCAACCTCGGGTGGATCGAGTGGTAGCAGAGCACCACCACCCGAGGTCGCGAGCGTGACGCGACGAGCGTTCCGAGGGAGTTCGCGATGCCTCTCTTGACGGTCTCCCTTAGCACCGTGGCACGCGCCGGAACGATCCAGTAGTGTCGTTTCCGACCGCAATCCATTGCCGCTTGGTGAGGAACGTATAGCCCCCTGCAGGGTTCCGCCACGCAAACGCGGCCGGCTGGCAGTAAGTGTATCGATTGCCTATGAACCGGTTGCCGTTTTCGTAGTCTCTCGGATCACCGCTCGCCAGTCCAGTAGTACCGATCCTAGAGGTGAATGCAATCGTGTTATCTTTAACGACTACATTTCTCAGATTGTGCGCTCCGAACCTGCCGTTCGTGCGCTCAGAGGCGACGACGCCCACTCCGTGAAGATTATCGACGATGACGTTGTGAACGATCTCGACATTCTCTGATTCGTTGACTAATACACCAGAACCATCGAAACCATTGCGCATCTGCCATCCGTTAGAAAGCACAATATTGTTTCGGATAACAGCATCGTAGCTTGCTTCATGAATGATCCCGACGCCAGCATTGTCTTCTACTCGGTTCCTCTCATACACAGCGTCGATGTTGTCCCAATCAGTCGCGAGGCCGGCTCCTCGATTGTGATGCACATAATTACCTCGAATGATGAGCCGTGTTGTGACTGTGAACTTCGCGCCGCCGGCTTCCCAGAACCAGTCGTAATCAGCATAATTATTGTAGGCGATCTCGTTTGCCGCCACGAGTACGTCTGTTCCGCCGTACAAGGAGATTCCGAGCTGACCGTTGTGATGGATGCGGTTGCGGATGATCAACTGACCGCCCTGCACCCCGACCCCGTGATTGAGCCGGATCTCGTTTCCGTCGATAATCCACCCATCTCTTGCTTGGACGGCTCCCGTCTGTCCCTCGTTCGCAAACTTCTCGATGACGAGGCCGCGGACAACCACGCGTGAGACGCCGGTACGCCAGCTCCGAAAGGCGCCGCGGGCTACCGCCGCCTCGATACGGTGACCCGCCGGGTCGCTACCGATCCAGATCTCGTCCGCCTCGTAGTCGAAGAAGAAGCGACCAGGCCCTAGCGCGCCGCGCTCAAGGACACGCCTGAGCGGGCGGCTGTCGAAAAAGACGTCGTTCGCGTACAGGCACGCGGATCCGCCACCGCGGCAGAGCCCGTTCACCTCGGGGTTCTCCTGAACTTGGCCGGAAGCCACCCAGTAGCTGCCCGAGCGCCTGAACTCGCTTGTGATCGTCTTGGCTCCGGACAGGATAGATCCAGGCTCGCCGATGAAGAACTGATCGCTCTTGGCGAGGAGCGGCGAGCGAAGGCGGTGGATGCCGCGTCGAATGCAGAAGATGGTGCCAGGACGGCTGCGCTTCACCAGCCGGTCGAGCCGCTGGCCGGGCGTGACAAAGACCCGTTCGCGCCCGTTCGCAGGGCCCCTGCAGAGCTCGCCCCAGCCGAGCGCCTTGTCCGCGAGCGAGCCAGCGCGCTCGAGGCCCAGGGGGGCCGGCACGCCGCTCACGGCCGGTGCGCCGACCAGTGCTGCAGCCATGCCCGCGAGGGCGAGCGGCAGCCCCTTCCCTCTCGAACCCATTGGGGTGATGCTAGACGGCCGCGGGCGAAGCGACCCGCCCCGCGGCCTCGGGGCCCCTCAGCACACGAAGGAGGCGGTGCTGTTCGTGTCCTGCCCCATCGCGCGCCACTCGCTCCAGCTCATGTAGCCGTATGTAGTCGAGCCTGGAGCCTTGGGGCCGGCGAAGAGGTTCTGTGAGCAGATGGTGTACGCGTTACGATCGAAGAGCGCTTGTTGTGAGTAGGGCTGGAGAATGATCCCGACGGTTCCGGCCGCGCTCCTCCAGTAGCCAGCGGCGTCCCGACCGGTCACGCGCACCACGTTGTCGTGGACGCGAAGGTTGGTGAGCTCGAACGTCCCACAGTTCGAGCCGGATCCGCGTTCGGTATAGGTTCCGCCGATCCCGTGCAGGTTGTCCTCGACGGTGTTGCCGTAGATCTCCACGTTTCGCGATGAGTTCACCAGGATGCCCGCACCGTCGATCCAGCCCTTCGAGTAGGGGCCGAAGCCCGTTCGCCGCACGGTGTTGTTCCGGATAACGGCCTCGCAGGATGCTTCGTAGAAGATCCCTGGACCAGCGACGTCCTCGACTCGGTTCCCTTCGAACACCCCCTTGTAGTTGTTCCAGTCCATCCAGATGCCGCCGCACACATCGTCGCGCACATAGTTGTTGCGCATGATCGCGTTGCGGGTGTGCGTGAACTTGATTCCCCCTCCCTCCCAACAGATGTACCCTGCTTGGTTGTTGCGGTAGATCTCGTTGCCTTCGGCGATACAGCCATCGCAGTAGAGAGCGAAGATCCCGATCTGCCCGTTGTCGTGGATGACGTTATCGCGGAAGATCTGTCCTCCCTGGATCCCATGTGAATGGTTGAGGCGGATCTCGTTCCGTTCGAAGATCCAACCCTCTCCCCCTTGAAGGGCTCCCGTCACGATGGGGTTGGCGAACTTCTCCACGATCAATCCCTTCACCAGGACGTTCGTGATGCCGCCGGCTCCCCAGCTGCGAAGCGCACCGGGCGCGACCCCGACCTCGACCTTGTGCCCGGCCGGATTGTCCGCGATGTAGATCCGATCGTTGGCGAAGTCGAAGAAGACCCTCCCCGGGCCCAGTTCCGAGAGCGAGCTCACCCGCTTGAGCAGGCGGTCGTCGTAGTAGACGTCGTTCGTCTTCAGGCAAAGCGAGCCGCCGGTGCCTCCAGGCCCTGTACAGGGATCGGGCCACGAGGTCGAGCCTTCCCCCTCCATCGTCATGCCGCTCGCCACCCAGTGCGACCCGGACTGCACGAACGCGTCGCTGATCAGCCGTGAACCGTTCCAGACCGCGCCGGGCTCGCCGATAAACCGCTGGCCGCTCTTCGGAACGACAGCCTCGGTGAAGCGGTGAGTTCCGGCCCGAATACAAAAGGTCGTCCCCTCCGGGTTCGCCGCGACGGCCGCCGCGACCGTGTTGAGCCCGGGCGCGACGTGAACGCCGGAGCACGACCAGTCCGACGTTCCACTACTGGTCACTTGGTTGAAGACGGTGTACGTCCGACGGACGGGTACGCTCGCATTGCCGGCGACGTCGTAGCTCTGCACTTCGACAACGTGCTGCCCGTTTGCCTCCTTCGTCGTGTCCCATGCGAAGGTGTGTGGCGCGACGGTCGACGTGCCCCTGCCGTTCCCGTCGATCCTCAGCTCGACCCGCTCGACGCGAACGTCGTCCCCGGCCGTCACGGTTATCGTGATCGTGTTCGACACCTGGCTGCCCTCGGCCGGCGACGTGATCGACACAGTCGGTGGTGCGGTATCGATCGTCCACGTCAGCGAGGCGACACCACTCTCGAGGCCGGACGAGCTGCGAGCTTTGACCTCGAAGCGGTGCTGACCGGCGGCGAGCGAGCTGTAGGTCTTCGGGCTCGTGCAGGCGGCAAACGAGGCCCCGTCGAGCCGGCAGAGATAGGTGACGCCGGACGTCGTGCTCGAGAAGGTGAAGCTCGCATTCGGCGAGTTCGTGATGCTGTTTGGCCCTGACGCAATCGTCGGCGTCGCGGGCGGGTCGGGCGGAGGCGGCGGAGGCGTGGGAGCGGACGCGGGCGCCTCGATCCGCCAAGAGAACGATGCGACGCCGCTCTCGAGGCCAGCCGCATCCTGTGCCTTCACCTCGAAGCGGTGCTCCCCGGTCGCCAGCGAGCCGTACGACTTCGGGCTCGTGCACGCGGCAAACGAGGCCCCGTCGAGCCGGCAGAGATAGGTCACGCCGGGCGTCGCGCTCGAGAACGTGAAACTCGCCGTCGTCTCCGTCGTCACGCTCGGCGGACCAGAATCGATCGTCGGCGTCGCAGGAGGCTGAGGGGGAGCCGGAGCAGGCGAAGACGACAGAGGAGTATCCTCGATGAGCCACGTCAAGCTGGCCACCCCGCTCTCGACACCCGCTGCGTCCCTGGCCTTGACCGAGAAGGTGTGCTTCCCGAGCGGGAGAGAGGAGTAGACCTTGGGACTCCGGCACGGCGAGAATGAAGCAGTATCGAGCCGACAGAGGAACGAGACCCCGCTCGTCTCGCTCGAGAAACGAAACCGCGCGTTGCGCGAGTCCGTCACGCTCGGCGGTCCCGACTCGATGACCGGCGTCGCCGGGGGCGCGGTCGGGTTGGGCTCGATCGACCAGACATAGTGCGCACCGCTGCTGCGAAGCTCACCGGCGACGGACACCACCTCGAACGAATGCACGCCGATGCTGAGGCCGGAATACACCTTGGGGCTCTCGCACGTTTCGAACTCGCCTGCATCCAACCGGCACGCGTAGCTCGTCTTGCGCCCCTTGGCCAAGAACTCGAAGGTCGCCGTTGTGGAGGTCGTCGGATTCGACGGGGCAGCTGTGATCGTGGGCGTCCGGGGCGGATGAGAGCTGCCCCACTCGCCGAGGATCGCAGTGTTCGGACTGGATCCGGCGATCGCGCCCCCTGCCATGATGAGCAGACCGACGAACACGAGCGTTGCGAGCGGCCGCAGACCGTGGCTGGGCATGTCCAAACGACCTCCTTGGCGACGATTGCCAGAGCGAAAGGGGCGGCGGTTCGACCCTGGCTCCCACCTATGGTCGGCAGGACCTTCGGCGGGCTCACCCCCCTAAAGAGTGAGGAGACCGCTCCTATCGCATCACTCGATGAAGGGACTTTCGAGTCCCTCCCGCTCGCGTCTGCACCATGGAGGGCGCCACTGCTTCAGAGCGAAGGGCTCGGGCGCGATCCTCTTGCTGCGAGCTCTCGGCGTGCTCGCCGGCACGCGCACTGGGGCTCGCGACCGAATCGACCCTCGTCGTGGGTATCGGGGCTAGTGGACTCGGCCCGGCTTTACTCGAGCACCTAGGAGACGGCTGTGCGAACCGTCGCCGCAACCGGCCGTTCACGCATTCGACCCTCGCAGGTCAGCTCGAATCCAAGCGCGATCTGTGCGGGTGCGAATCGGGCCGTAGAGGAGGAACGCGTGTACGTACACCCTCGGCGATGGCGAGCCTAGGCGCACGGAAGGCGCTGTGATCGGACGACGTTTCCGCGCCCTCCGGCGCCTCCGGTGGCACCTGCGGTGGACGGTTCGCCGCTCACCGGTGATCGTCGATCCCTGGCTCGGCGGACTGCGCATCGCGCTTCCGAGAACAGGCACCGCGGCTCGCGTCTACTACGAGGGGTCGTCAAACGTCCCGCTGGCGGACGAAATCCGACGCCACCTGCGGGAGGGCGGGACGTACGTGGACGTGGGTGCGCATATCGGCGAGTTCGCTCTCTTGGCGGCGCAAGCTGTGGGTACGTCTGGAATCGTTCTCGCCCTCGAGCCGAATCATGACCTCGCTCTCGTTCTCGAGGAGAACGTTCGCCTCAACCGCCTCTCGAACGTCGCAGTCAGGGCAGTCGCGGTCGGAGCAGAGAGCGGTCGCACCGGCTTCCGGGTCGATGAGCGATCCGGGGGAGGCTGGATCGATCCTGGCCAAGGCACGACGTACCGTGTCGACTGCGTCACGCTCGACGAGCTCGCAGAGGAGGAAGCTCTGCCGCAAATCGACTTCCTAAAGATCGACGCGGCGGGAGGAGAGGTGGCCGTGCTCCAAGGAGCGAGGCGGCTGCTCTCCGAGGAGCGGCTCGCGTACGTGGCATCCAAGGTCTATCACCCCGACGTCGTTCGGGCGCGCCGTGGCGGCAACGTCCGCACGCTCGCCAGCATGCTGCTCGACTACGGCTACTCCTTGGAGGCACTCCTCGAGGGATGTCGCTCGACGATCACGCGACCCGAGGAGCTCGCCGAACTCTCGTCGCGGGCATACAGCATCGTCTTGGTCGCGAGCAAGTAAGGTTCTCAAGAGCGAGGCGCGACCCGCGCGCGGCAGCGGACGTCTGCTGCAATGAGTGCACGGTAGATGGAGTCGATCTCCTCCCCGATGCGCCCCCAGTCGTGGACCTGGAGCACATGGGCGCGCGCCGTCATCCCCATCCTGCGCAGCTCGCGCGGATGGGCGCGGGACCAGGCGAGCGTCGCGGCGATGTCGTCCACGATCTGTTCTCGGCTTACCGCGGGGATCCTGAAACCAGCTCCTCTCGGGACGAGCTCTCGCGTCGCGCCCACGTCGAGGCAGAGAACGGGCCGCGCGGCCAGCATCGCCTCAAGGATCGCCACGGGCGGGCCGTCGCGCCACGTGGGCAGCGCGTAGAGATGAGAGTCGAGGACGACGTCGTACACGTCGTCGCGGGTTGGAA
The DNA here is from genome assembly GCA_035574655.1 of Gaiellaceae bacterium. GTDB lineage: Bacteria > Actinomycetota > Thermoleophilia > Gaiellales > Gaiellaceae > GMQP-bins7. The sequence goes on along the minus strand of DATLYP010000022.1, from coordinate 19,687 downwards.
GCACGCCCAAGAAGCGGACGCTGTCAGCTATCCCGAGCTCGTGAACGAGCTTCTCGAGCACGGGCCGAAACGAGCCATCGCCGGTGAACACAAGCCGCGGCCGAGCTTCCTCCCGCGCGAAAGCCTTCGCGAAACCCTCGACAACAAGATCGAATCCCTTCCAATGGACCAGGCGGCCACCGGTCAGAACGGTGAAGGGCTCGCGAGGCGGCGGAGCGATCTCACGTGGAACGTCCGACTCGTGCGCCCCGATGTGGACAATCGGCCGCGCCTTCCGCCGATGACGTTCAGGGACGCCCTCGAGCGCCTCCCCCGTGTACGTAAGGATGAGACTCGCCCTCCGGCGAGTCAGCTCGACGAGCGGATCGAAGCGATGGAAGAGTCCTTGAATGAGCCGCCGAATCCGCTCGTAGACGCGGAAGCGTGCCGGCAGCCGCCTCACAGCGTAGGATGGCATCACGTGCGTGCTCCCCCCCACCGGCCCCCACACGAAGGGCGCTCGCGCAGCGACGAGGCCGCTCGGCATCCAGTCATTCACGAACGTGACGTGGTGAACGAGATCAAACCGTCGCTCGCGGTGCAGGCGCCGGGCAACGAGAGCAACACGGAACTGCCAGAGGTAGTAGTAGGCGTAGAGGCCGAGAAAGCCCAAGCGCTTCTTCAAGCGCATCAGCGGAGTCGGCAGGTCGACATACCTGAACTCGAGGTTCGGGATCGGGGACGCTGCCAGCGCGGCCTCGATCGCTGCGCGGTTGTTCGTTCGCGTGACCGTCGTCACGTCGTGTCCCCGGAGCGCGGCCTGCACCGACCAGTTCCAGCCGACGCCGGGCTCCGACCCGGCTCCTGGCTCACACGCGTATGCGGAGATGAGGACCTTCACGGTCTCGCTATCGCCCTCTGCCCGGCTTTCGAACGACCAGCCATACGTACGAGGTCAGGTACGGGTTGCGGCGGGGTGCGCCGACCGTGCTGATTGACCTCTCGATCCGTCCAAGGATCGGCCATCGCTCGAAATAGCCGGTTCCGTAAAACGGCCGGTAGGCGACGACTTCATACCCGATCTCCCTCAGCATCCGGTGCATTCCACGCGTCGGCCCGAAGCATTTCGAGTATCTTGCAGGAAACCGCTTCTTCGTCGGATACAGGCGTCTGGAGATCGGATCGACCAGCCGGTCCGGGAGGAGACGATTTGCGACGAAGACCGGCGAAAACAGCGTTGGAAAGAGGTGCGCCGCCATGCCGCCCGGCCTCAGGATCCGGAAGATCTGGCGGTGCATTGCAGCACCGTCTGAGACATGCTCGGCAACCATGTGCGAAAAGACGAAGTCGATGTCCGAAATGGTTCGTTCGTCAATACGGCAGATGTCGCCGACAACCTTCTCGAAGTCATCGGGCGCATGCTCCAGTTCGCTCGCTGATACATCGAGCACGATATAGTGGAGACCGAGTTCTCGAACCTCTGCAACCGCGAAGAGCGGATTGCGGCCGCCCCCGATCTCACACACGCGACGGAAGCCGTGCTCGACGATGAGGTCCCGGCAGAATGGGAGGAACCCGTCGTGCGCGGTCCGTGCGTCGAGCTCGGACGGTAGGCGCGGCATCAGCTACGCTCGCGCCGACGCAGAGCGAACCAGATCGTGGCACCCGTGGCGAGCGCCGCTGCGGCCGCGTATCCCCACGCAGCGCCACGCACCCCACTGGCGAAAGCAAGCAGGCTGACCAGACACACGCCTGAGAGCGACCCTGCCGCACCGGCGATGGCGAGCGCTCGGCCACGCTGCTCCGCTTGAAGCAAGATCGTGAAGCCGATCGCGGCCGCCGCGATGATCTGCCAAGTGCCCATGGGCCAGACGAGGAAGTGGTACCGCGCGAAGTCTGCGCCGAAGACGGTGTGCAGCACGTCGCTCGAGAGCGCGATCATCGTCATCGAATAGACCGCTGTGGCTGCCGTGGCGATGCCGCTGAGAATCACGGCCAGCCGACGCGCGTCAGCGCTCGAGCGGGCGTTGGCCCGTGCCATGATCGGGAGCCCGGGAAGGATGAGAGCGGGCGCGACGAGCGAGATCGGTGCGAAGACGGACTCGGCGGCGCGCATCCCGCCCAAGTCTTCCCTTCCGAGCACCTCCGCAAGAACGACCACCATCGCATAACCGGAGACGATGAACACGAATTCTTGGAGCGCGAGCCAGCTCCCGAACCGTGAGGCGCGATGCCGCCACCACTGGACGGCCGCTCGCGGCCATCCAAGCGGTTGACGCGTCGCCCCCCATGCGAGCAGTACCGCTGCAGCGGAGCCGAGCCCCCACGCCGCGACTGCGACACCCTCAGACCCCGCTCGAAGCGCCAGCGGCGCCATGGCCAGAAGGACCGCGAACCACGCGAAGTCGTTCAAGACTGCGCGGAAGGTCAGGCCGTCTCGAAAGAAGATTGCGCGCCAGAACTGCTGGATCAGGGCAGGAAGCAGCCAGGGCGCGAAGAGAAGGAGCCCGCGCCCAATCGTGCCCCCTATCGCCCAGCCAGCGAGAGCAAAACCCGCACCGGCCAGAACCGACGACGCCACCACGAGGGTCAAGGCAGCGGACGTGGCTTGCGCTCTGACGTGGCGCGGCTCCGTGGCAGTGCGCGCGACGAGCGGCGTGGTGATGTATGAGCGCTGAAGGCCGAGCACAGCCGCGTACGCGGCGAAGCCCGCATAGACGGTGCCTAGACCGCCCGGACCCGCTGCTTGGCCGGCGAGGATCGCCAAGGCGAAGTTGGTAGCCGAGGCGAAGACTTGGACAGCTAAGCCTGCGACGAAACGCGCTCTCATGCATTGGCCACGTGACGCATGCCTCGCCGGCCGCCAGTGAGCGCGAGCCGGTAGGCAAGTACGAGGAGCAGGAGCATCGAGACGCCGAAGACCTCGAAGGACGGCCCGGTGATGCTGCGAACGCTGATGAAGGCCAGGATCATCGCCGGATAGACGAGTCCCTGCCGCGAAAGCAGGTCCCTCAGCGCCGAACGCCAGAGCGAGACGAGAAAGAGCACGAGCAGGGAGACGCCGGCGATCCCTGTCCCGACGAGCGCCTCGACCCAGGTTCCGTGGATCGTGGAGACGGTCCCGTAGCCGAGCCGCGCCAGGACCTCGAAGCGGGTCGCGGTGAGTAGCCCCTTGCCAAGAAGGGGCGACTCGCGCCAGACCGGGATCGAGTTCTCCCAGAGCCTGACGCGCCCGGACAATTCGGCCGCCTGCTCACGCGTCTGCCCCCGTAGGAGGTAGGGCTCGGCCGCTCGGGTGATCGAGGATGCGCTCCACGCGAGCGTCGCAACGACGGCGAGCGCGGCCAAGAGCGCGAGAAGGCGACGGCCCCGCGTCACGAGCAGGAGCATGAGCGCAACGGCGAGCGCGAAATACCCCGTCCGGTATTGGCCCGCCACCAAGGTCACAGCGCCGAGAGCCATCACCGTGACGTTCCACACCCCACCGCTACGGCCACTCACTCTCGCCGCGAGCGACCAGAGGAGCAAAAGAGCGCCGGTCTCGCCGACACCGTTGCTCGAGACCACGGGGAGGACGCCCTGGATCTGAAACGGGATGGGGCTGTTGCCCCACCCGATCGCCTGTCCAGGGAAGACGACGACGCCGATCCAGACGGAGAGCACGAGGAGCACGAGGAAGAGGAACAGCCCACGCTCGAGACGCGCCACCGCTTCTCGCCCGGCATACGAGACCGCGGCCACGATGACGAGAAGTCCGACCGCTAGCTCGACGCCCCGGTACGCCGTGAGCTGCAAGTTGAGCGAGAGCGGAGCCCCGAGGAACACGACTGCGACGTAGCCGGCGTAGAAGAGCACAGCGGGAGGCGTTGCGACGCGCTCGGCGCGAATGGGCGTTCGGAGCAGCGTCAGGCAGCCCAAGAGCGCTGCTCCTCCGACACAGGCGAGCCGGTACAGCGCAGCGGAGTCAAGGGGATTGTCGGCGAGCGATTCCGCATCACGGATCCGAAAGACCAGCGTGCTGAGCAAGAGGAGGGCGAGCGGGACCTCGATCGCGAAATAGCCGGCCGCGAGTCCCGCAGCACGTGACAAGCGCGGCAGGACGAAGAGCGCCAACGGCAAAGCGGCAAGCCCGATGGCGGCAAGCCCGAACCCCGAGCCCACCGCGAATCCCCCTACGAGCGAGAGAACGACCGCACCGACGAGCATTCCAGCGTTGACGGAGGGACGCGGTGCTGGCGGTCGAGCGTCTGCGCGCTCAAGATGGGCGTAGTAGCCGGTCACGACGTCATCGCTTCCCTAAGACGGTGGCGGAGCTCGACGGACTCCGCGCTCATGTCGCGCATAGTCGCCGGCGAGCTCGTGTGCTCGAGATAACGGCGGAACGAGGGAGCCGCGAGCGCGAGCGGCACCCCGGCGCCGTCGGCGTAGGCGGCGAGGGCTTGACCGACCCAGCCGTCTCCTCGGAGGCCTTCTTGCAGCTCCTCGAGTCGGGGCCGGCCGAGGAAGGCGTGTGCCTGGACGAGGTAGTGGAAGACGTCGAAGAAGATGGGAGCCTCGTCCAGAAAGACCTCCCAGTCGACCAGCACCCAATCGGACCCTGTCCACAGCAGGTTCCAGGGAGCCGCGTCTCCGTGAGCCTGACCGCGGAGCTCTCCTGCGGTCTCTCTCATCGTCAGCGCGAAGAACGCGCCGAGCGCACGGGCGACGTCCGCGGGAAGGAACCACGGTCGCGGTCTCAGCTTGTACGGGATCCATTCGTAGACGAGGAGGCCGTCTTCGGCGGCGAGCAGCCGCGGCGGGCGGAGGGGCGGCGGGAGCAGGACCGCCGCCCGCTCGATCGCGCGTCGCTCAGTCGCCAAGCGGGGCCGATCCAGCTCGTCCGTTGCCACCTTCGCCAGCGCGACGGCGTTGCCGGCTCGATCGAGGATCGCCACCACGTATCGGCGCGGGTGCACGGTGCGCCAGACGGCGATCGTCCCGCCGGGCGGGACGTGGGCCGACACTGCACTCCGGACAGCCGCCGGCGGTGCAACGGACGGAAACGCGGCGAGCACTGGAGTCCTCAACGCGGCGCGGATCGCGAGCAGACCCAAGCGCGACCGGATCTTGCTGGGTGCTGCGACTCGGAGCCCCGCCCGAGCCGCATTCCTGCTCCGCCGCGGGAGATACAGGCGCGGGTTACGGCGAGAGGGGAGCGCGACCCAGCCTCCGGAGTGCCGGGCGATGGTTCGCTCGGCAAGAGCGCCCGCGATCTCCGCGCGAGCAGCGGCAAGCACGTCGGCGAACGGCCGGGAGACGTCGATCGCGACGGCGTTCGAGGACAGCAGCCTTGCCCATGCGTGCGCCTGTCGCTCGATCTCTGCGACCGGCAACTCTGGCTTCCGCGTCGCGATGACCGCTGCTGGCGCAACGAGCCGGAGCGTGAGGTCCGGCCTCGGAAGCAGCCGCGCGAGAGCCCGGACGAGGACGGGAGAGACGTCCAAGCGATAGCGACCCGGGTCTACCGCCAAGTCGAGAAATCCGCGCTCGATCAAGATCAAGGAGGAGCGGCGACGCGCGGGAGCCGTGCGCACCAGGTGCCCTAGGAGCGTATCCACCCAGAAGTAGCAGAGCAGAGCCGCCGAGAGCAGACGCCCGTGCGGCAGCCGAACGTGCGGCCGGGAGGTGTCTGGCGGCCGCCGTCCCACGAGCGCGCCGGGTCGCGGCAAGATCCCTGGTCGGAAGTGGTCCCGCCGGGAGTGGCGAAAGAGCTGACCACACGCGTCCGGGAGGGCGTCACACAGGCTTGACTTGCCGACGCCGTCAGGCCCAACGACAGCGACGATGAAGCCGGTTGGATTGAGGGTGCGGTGAACCAGTCGCCGAGCCGAGCGAAAGGTGCGGCGAAGGGTCGCGCGCGGAGACCGTACCCGTCTCAACCCGAAGCGCCTCCGCCACCGAGCCAGGACATCGGGGGACGGCTCCCGGCCGGAGAGGACCGTCGCGGCGACCTCAGACGCAAGCTCTCCCCCGAGTGGGGCGAGGAGCCGCCCGACGAAGGTCACGGTGTCCGCCTCCGCGAGCGTCTTGATCTCGCTCCAGCCGATCCCACCGGGTTTCCTCTTGAGCACGCGCTTGAGGGTCAGGTACGCAGCTCGTTCGCCCGGCGGCGCGAGCGATCCCGAGCCGCGCTCGCCGGACAAGACGGGCCCGGTGCGAAACCCGTACCGGCCTATCCCTTCGGGGTCGTCGAGGACATCGACCGCCAGCGTCTCGTTGTTACGAACCAGGACGTAATAGGTGGCCGTGACGTCGTACCAGAGCTCTTGGCAGAGGCGCCATTCGCGAAGGCGCAGACCCCAGTACGGAAACGCCCCACGGACCGCACAGTCGACGTCGCCGCCGCCGGACCGCTCGACGGACGCTCGATCGTTCAGCACCACAACCCGATCCGCGAGCGCGGCCACGACCTCCGGCGCCAGCGATTGGAGCGTGGTCGGCTCTTCCTCGGTCATCCGCAGGGCACCACCCTGATCTGAAGAGCCGTGGTCGACTGATCTCGACGCATGTCACCGGCGGTGCGCACGGCGCCCGGGCCGCGGTCAGAGCCGTGCGATCCCCGCGCAGGTGATGCCGTCAGTACACATGTCGGCGGCTGACGAGACTCGGGATCGTCCTCCAAAGCCACTTCACGTCGTCATAGAGCGACCAGTTGGTGATGTACAGGTAGTCGAGGCGAACCATCTCCTCGAACGGGATCCGGCTTCCGCCGAGAACCTGCCACGGTCCCGTGATGCCAGGCTTGAGGTCGAGCCGACGCCGGCCCCAGGCGGCAACATGGCAGTCCTCCTCCGGAATGAGCGGCCGCGGGCCGACAAGCGACATCTCGCCCCGAAGGACATTGATGAGCTGGGGTAACTCGTCGAGCGCCCATCGGCGCAGGTGGCGTCCTACGCCCGTGGTGCGCGGGTCGTCGGGAATCTTGAACATACGCGGGTCGTCCGCGAGATGCATGTTCAGGTGCCCGACCGACCGCTTGCGGTCTTCCGCGTCGGCGACCATCGTGCGGAACTTGAGGATCGTGAAGGGTTGGCCCTGGTAGCCCATCCGAACTTGGCGGAAGAGAATGGGGCCACGGGAGGTCGTCTTGACCAGGATCGCGATCGCGAGAAAGAGCGGGGAAAGCGCCACCAGACCGATGAGGGCGAGCGAGACATCCATGCTCCGCTTCAGGAACATCCAGGATCGAGAGAGCCGCAGCGGAGGTAGACCGAGGAGAGGGATTCCCTCTACCGCGTGGAGATGGGCACGCGACCCGACCATCTCGAACAGTCGTGGAACCACATCGACGTGCACGTCCCGTTCCTTCATCCGCCGCAGAAGATCGAGGTGAGCCTCGTGGCCGGCGTTCGAGAAGGCAACGACCACGCGATCGATCGCGAACCGGTCGATGAGCTCCTCGAGCTGATCCGGCGACCCGAGCACGGTTATCTCGCCGAGGCCGGCGTGCCGCGCCTTCGGGGCGTCGTCGACGAAGCCGACGACCTCCACCCCGTACTCCGGATGGGCGAGAAGCTTGCGCGCGATCGTCTGACCGACGTCTCCTGCTCCGACAACGATCGCACGCTGCACATACAGCGGGTGGCGAAGAGCGATGACCCGTGCAATCGCGCGGAACGACACCACGAAGGCGACACCGAGCGCCCAGAAGACAACGACCTTCGGGAGGCTCGGATCGATGAGCCCCACGATCCACCCGCACGCAACGAGCAGCCACGAGACCACCGTGATGAGATGGAAGACTCGGACGAGGTCGTCGACGGTCGAGTGCGAAGTCCGTGCCTCGTCCCGGTCGTAGAGCCCGTACAGCTTGGCGGCGACCACCCAGACCGGAAGCGTGGCGACGAACGCAATGACTTCGAACCAGTCGTCCGGGTACCAGAAGAGCCATTCGGCAACGACGAACGCCAGCGTGAGGCCGAGAAGGTCCGCGGCGAGCAGGAGTCGATGAACGAGCCATCCGCGACTCCGCCTCTTGGGGAAGAGTGTGCGGATCTCGTGTCCGACGCCTCCCTCGTCACGGACGAGAGGGACCGGGACCGTCATCGCGTCGATCTCGGAGGCGGTCATTTATGCGTTCCCCGTCAGGGTCCGCACGTCGGAGAGCGGCTCTCCGACGAAGTACGGCCCGTACCCCGGGAGCGGCTGGATGCCCGTTACGACGATCCCCAGGACGCGCGTCGGGAACGCCGCGAGCAGCCTACGCACGTTTCGTAGTGTGGGGCGCCGGCTCGTCTCAAGGCCGCAGACGATGAGCGCTGCGTCCGCGTACTCGCTGATCGTCAACGAGTCGCTTACGGGTAGGAGCGGCGGTGTGTCGAGGACGACGACGTCGTGTGTCTTCGTCAAGTCCGCGACGATGTGCCGCACCGGGCCCGAGCCAACAAAGTCGGCAGGGCTGGGGGGACGCCGTCGTCCGAGCGGAAGGACGTGTAGGCGCCCTCTCGACGGTCCCGGCCCGGACCTGGCCTGCAAAGTCAGGTCTTCGACGTCACCCTCCCCCTCAGCTGGGAAGACCATCTCCTGCGCCGGCTGGCGCGGCGCGCGTTCGAACGCGCTCCAGCGGGCCGGCACGAGCAGGTCCTCCACGGAGTCGATCCCGAACGCGGCTTCCACGAGACCGCGCCGCTCGCCTAGGGCGAACATCTGATGCACTGTCGGGGCCCGGGGATCGAGGTCGCAGAGCGCGACGGCTCTGCCCGAGCGGGCGAGAGCGACCGCGAGGTCGCATGCCACCGTGGTCTTGCCCTCACCGGCGACCGCGCTCGTGACCATGAGCACCCGTGCGCCCGCGTCGAGGTTCGCGAACTCGAAGTTCGCGCGCAACTTCCGTACAGCTTCCGCGTAGGGACCGTACGGGAAGTCGATCATCGCCACATTCGTCTTCGCCGCCTGTGGCAGCGGGGGCGGTGCCGGGAGCTCGCCGAGCACCGGGATCCCAACGATCGCCTCCGCCGCCTCTGGAGACCGCACGCGCGTGTCGAGCCGGTCAACTAAGAAGGCGAGTCCGATGCCTAGGAGGACTCCGAGACCGAGCCCGAGCATCGCGTTTCGTCGCGGGTTCGGCTTTATCTTGGTGGCCGAGACGGCAGGCTGTACGAGGATCGCGGCCGTTCCCTGAACTGCTTCCGCAGCCTCGAGCTGACGCAGCGCGCCGCGAAGCTCGGCGTAGAGCGCCGAGTCCCGCTCGCCCGCAGCGGCGAGGCGGCCGAGCGTCCTCGCGATCGTGCGCTGGGTCGATCTGATCGCCTGCACGTCGAGTGAGTTGCGATACGAGGTGAACTCCTGGGCATAGATCGTCGCCAGCCGCTGAGCCTGATCGGGGTCTGCGTCCTCGACGGTGAAGCGGAGGATGTCGGCGTCCGGCTCCGCCGAAACACGCGAGCGGTCGAGGAAGTCGTCCACGCTCTCGAAGAGCGGTGCCTTCGTGACGACCTGTTGCGCGACGCGTGGGAGACGGGCGAGCCCGACCTGAGTTCGCGCGTTGCGTTCCGGTTGATCTGGCGAGGAGAGACCCGGGAGATCGCTCAGGGCGCTCGCAACGCTCCCGCTGGTCACGAGGACGTCCGCGGACGCTGCATACACCGGCTCTTGGAGCGCCGCGTAGCCGAGAGCGACAAGGGGCGTCAACACGATCGGGAGAAGGACGGCGAGCTTGCGGCGAGCCAGTACTCCGAGGAACTCGCGGACGCTCTCCGGCGCCTCCTCGATGTCAGGCTGTCCGTGGTGGCGCCTGAGGGAGGGGTCGGCGGGCTGTGGGTGCATGAGCTCGCGACTACCGCCTAGCTCTGGGTGTGCCGACGCGAGCACTCCACGGTAATTCCCTTCTCCCCTCACCCGTCGTTTCCCCCATTGATCTGAGCGCCGACTCGCTCGCTCGTTCACATGATAGAGCCGCGGTGCCAGGCTGAAAGGGCTGTTCCCAGCCCGCCACGGGTATCGTGTCCGCAGGACGAGGACGCTCTCGACGTGCTCAGCCCGGCCATCGAGAATCTCATCGCACAGCTCGCCACGCTGCCCGGGATCGGCCGCCGAACCGCGCAGCGACTCACGTTTCACCTCCTCTCCGTCCGGGCCGAGGAGGCGCTCGAGCTGGCGCGCGCGATCGAGGACGTGAAGGCGCGCGTCCGCTACTGCCGGGAGTGCGGCAACCTGACCGAGGAGGAGCTGTGCGAGTTCTGCGCCGACCCTCGACGCGACCGCTCCCTGATCTGCGTCGTCGAGCAGCCGGTGGACGCGCTCTCCGTCGAACGGACAGGGGAGTTCCACGGCCTGTACCACGTCCTGGGCGGCGCCCTGTCACCGCTCGACGGCGTGGAGCCGGCTGATCTCCGGATCGAGCCGCTGCTTTCGCGCATCGAGCGCGGCGGCGTCGACGAGGTGCTCATCGCAACGAATCCGACGATGACCGGCGAAGCGACGGCCGCGTACCTGGCCGACCGGCTCCGAGGACGGGTCCGGGTCACCCGCCTCGCAAGCGGGCTTCCTGTGGGCGGCGACCTCGAGTACGCGGACGAGGTCACGCTCGGGCGCGCGCTCGCCGGGCGGCGCGAGATGTAGGAGCCGGGGATCCGATGCTCGAGAAGGCCATCATCACGGAGGTCCGCGCGTCCGTCGACGAAAGCGTGTACCGGGTGGAAGGGGTCGACGCGGCCGCACTCTTCGAGACCCTCGCGGCCACGGCGGTCAATGTCGACACGATCGTGCAGACCTCGAACGAGATCCTGTTCTCGGCTCCACGTGCGGCCGACGGGGTAACTGTGCGCGCGCTCGACGAGCTCGAGGCAAGCTGGAGCGCGGATCGCGAGCTCGGGCAGGTGCACGTGATGGGCGCCGGCATGCGAAGCCATCCGGCGGTGACCGCGACCGCCCTGGCGACCCTCGCAAAGGCGGGCATCGAGCCGGTAATGGTGATCACCTCGCCGATCAAGATCACCGCTCACGTTCCGCTGGGCGACGTCGACCGCGCAGTGCACGCCCTGCACGTAGCATTCGACCTCCCACGGGAGGACGGGACATGATCGATCGGGATCTCAGGATCGGCGTCGTGGGCGCCACCGGCGCCGTCGGGCGCGTGACGCTCCAGCTCCTGCTCGAACGCGGGTATCACGACATCCGGCTGTACGGGTCCTGGCGCTCGGCGGGAAGCCGGATCGGAGACTACGAGGTGGAGGAGGCGACCCCCGTCGGCCTACGCGACGCGGGCCTGGACATCTGTTTCTTCTCGATCGGAAGCGAAGCCAGCCGGGAGCTGGTGCCTGCCGCGGTCGCCGGGGGGGCGATCTGCATCGACAAGTCCGCCGCGTTCAGGCTCGAGCCGGGCGTTCCGCTCGTCGTTCCGGAGGTCAACGGTGAGCGGGCGCTCGAGCACACGGGGGTCGTGGCGAACCCCAACTGCTGCACGATTCCCCTCACGATCGTGCTCGCGCCTCTCCATGACGCCGCCGGTCTCCGCCGCGTGCGGGTCGCCACCTACCAGTCGGTCTCGGGCGCGGGGACGGAGGCGATCGAGCGGCTTCGCTCCGAGCCTCCGGACGAGCACCAGCTCCGGATGGACTGGAAGCTCGACGGCGTCGAGTTCGACGAGGAGGTCAAGATCCGGGAGGAGACCAGGAAGATCCTCGACCTGCCTGATCTCCCCGTCAGCGCCACCTGTGTCCGCGTCCCCGTGCTCGTCGGGCACGCCGAGGCCGTGTGGATCGAGACGGAGGAGCGCCTCCCGGCACGGGAGGCGACGCGCATCCTGGGCGAAGCGCCCGGGCTGCGCCTCGAGGACATCCCGGTGCACGGTCACGCTGTGGGGGCGGACGAGGTTCTCGTCGGGCGCATCCGCGAGGACCCGACGGTCGAGACTGGCCTCGCCCTCTTCATCGTCTGCGACAACCTGCGCAAGGGCGCGGCGCTGAACGCGATCCAGATCGCCGAGATCCTCGTCGGCACCTCGCTGCCTGCGTACTTCGGCCACCGCGCGTAGAGGCCAGCTCTTCGAAGGGCTCAGCCTCCAGCGGGCGGCGGCGCCGGCTCCGGGGCGGGCTGGAACGCCTCCCTGACCGCTTTGAGCACCTTCGCGCGCTTCCCCTCGGTCACCGGCTGCAGGCCGCCGAGCTCGAGCCGGGCGAGCTCGATGCGCCCCACGGAGCGGAGCGTGCGGAAGCCGAAGTCGGCCAGGAAGTCGCTCGGGAAGACCGTGCGGTGGACGAGGAAGCGCTCGGCCGGGGGCGTGCCTTCCCGGTAGCGGTAGGCGAAGGCCTCGAGCGCGCGGGCGCCCTTGTCGCGGGCCTCGCCGATCGCGGCCAGGAAGAGCGACTGCTCGACCCAGGGCTGGGAGTCGGAGAGGAGGTAGGCGCAGGTGACCAGCACGGCGTCCTCCGACGGGGGCCCGGCCGGCAGGTCGGCGGCGCGCGGGAAGAGGTACGCGGGGCCGTACTGGATGGAGCCGAGCACACGGCCGTCGTCGTCACGGTAGATCGTCCCCCACGCCCCCCACTCCTCCTCGGCGCGCTCGATCCACTTGCGCTTCTCCGGCTCGCGGTTGCCGCGCGTCTGCCACCAGACGCACGTCTGGCAGACGGCGGGGGCGCTCTCGAGGGTGGCGCCGGTCAGGCCGGCGAGGCGGGACGTCATCCCGCGCAGCGTAGTACCAGCTCCGTGACCTCCGGCCGGGCGAAGAAGCGGAAGGGGACGAACGTCGTCCCGAGGCCCGGGGAGACGTGGAGCACCGTCTCGCCGTGCCGGTAGACGCCCTCCACGTCGCGCGCCCGCGGGTGGGCGAGCCGCAGCTTGCGGCGCGGGAGGGGAAGGACGATCTGCCCTGCGTGGAGGTGGCCCGAGAGGACGAGGTGGAACGCGCCGGGAGGGAGGCGGCGGGCGATGCCGGGGAAGTGGCAGAGGAGGATGCGGAGGTCGGTTGACCGGTCGATCAGCTCGGCCGGGCGCGCCTCCCGGCGCGCGTAGGTGCGCGGATCGACGCCGACCACCTGCACGCGACAGCCACGCAGGTCGATCTCGACTGACTGGTCAGTCAGGAGCGCCAGGCCGCCGCCGATCCGGGCGAACGTCTCGGGCGGGATGTGCTGCGAGAAGGGGTCGCGGGAGTCGGCGAAGTCGTGGTTGCCGAGGACGAGCAGGGAGTCCGGCAGCCGCCCCAGCAGCCGCTCCAAGCGCTCCACCCCGCGCCGGCGGGAGACGAGGTCGCCGGTCAGGCAGACGAGGTCGGGGCGGCGGTCGGCAACCCACGCGACCGCCTTCTCCACGGCGCGCTCGCCGCGCGAGCGGACGCCGCCCAGGTGCAGGTCGGAGAGGTGCGCGACGCGCACCCCATCGAGCTCCCGCCGCACCCCCGGAAGCTGCACCTCGAGCACCCGCCGCCGGAGCCACCCGGCCTCGAACCACCCCCACGCGAGCGCGCCGGCGCCGGCCGCCGCGGCCGCGCCCGCGGCGAGCGCGGCGTCAGACCGCAAGCCTGTCGACGACCGGCTCGACGGGGGTCACGTGCCGCTTGAACTGGAGCTCCGACTCCTCGAGCCCTGCGGCGACCCCGATCAGCTGGGCCAGGTGGAGCACCGGCATGCGGTAGTCCCTCCCCGTCTGCTCGCGCAGCTTCGACTGCCAGGCGTCGAGGGAGAGGTGGCAGAGCGGGCAGGGGGTGACCATGACGTCCGCGCCCGCCTCCGTCGCCTGCTCGATCGGCTGGATCAGCTCCCCGAGGGCGACCGGCTCGCGCGCCTGGATGATCGGGAAGCCGCAGCACTTGATCTTCGCCGGGTAGTCGACGGGCTCCCCGCCGCAGGCCTCGATGATCCGCTCCAGCGAGTCGGGGCGGTCCGGGTCCTCGAAGCCGAGGAGCTTGGACGGGCGCAGGATCTGGCACCCGTAGAAGGGGGCGACGCGGAGCCCCTTGAGCCCCTTGTGGGCGGCCTTCCGGAGCCGCTCGTAGCCGTCGCCGCGGGCGATCAGCCAGAGCAGGTGCTGCACGTCCACCCCGCCCGAGTAGGGCGGCACGCCGACCGCCTCCAGGTTGCCGTTGACACGGGCGAGCAGCGCCTCGTCGTTTCGCAGCTGGTGGTTCGCCTGCCGCAGGTTGAGGGTGCAGACGTTGCACACGGTCATCAGCGTGTCCGTCCCCTCCTGCTCCGCATAGGCGAGGATGCGCGCGTTCAGGTGCAGGTAGTAGTCGGGCTCCGCCTCGTGGATGTCGCCCGCCCCGCAGCAGGTGACCCGCTCGAGCTCGCGGAGCTCGAGGCCCACCTTGGGCGCGAGCGCCTGCGTCGCGCTGTCCAGCTCCTTCGCCGAGAGGGAGGCGAGGCAGCCCTTGTAGTAGGCGACGACTCTCACGAGGCGGCCTCCGCGTCCTCGGGCTTTTCGCCCGGCAGGAACGGCTTGGGGAACGAGCCCGGCCCGTAGGGGTCGCGGTCCGGCTGCCCGCCCTGCAGGAACTCGAGCCGCTCGAGCGCGTGCTCCCCCTGCACGATCCCCGCGTAGCCGTCGCGGCCCTGCCGCTTGACGAGGTCGTACAGGGCGCGCGCCTCCCCCACGTCCTTCGCCACGTGCGGCGGGAAGGGCGGCGGTACCTTCCCGTGCCGGGCAAGCCGCATGGCGAGCTTCACCTCGCGCAGCGAGCGGACGATGCCCTGCGTCTTCGGGACGAGCTCCGTCTCGCGCAGCCAACCGGTCGTCTTCGCCGAGGTGACGAACCACTTGGCGTGCCTCGCGCCCATGTCCGAGTCGATCCCCTCCTTGATCGCCTCCGCCCCCAGCTTGGCGATCGCGTCGCGCGGGTCGACGCCCTTCGGGCAGCGCTCCTGGCAGAAGTAGCAGCGCGTGCAGTCCCAGATCCCGTGCGGGCCCGAGTACTCCTGCAGCCGCTCCACCTTCGCCTGGTCGCGCGCGTCCCCGACGAAGCGCATCCCCTTGGCGAGCGCGGCGGGGCCGAGGAAGTCGGGGTCAGCCTCCATCGAGTTGCACTCGGAGACGCAGCAGCCGCACATGATGCACAGCGACTCCTTGCGGATCGCGTCCATCTGCTCTTGGGAGACGCGGTACTCCTTCTCCCCCGGGTCCGCGTAGCCCGGCTCGAGCCAGGGGGTGACGGCGCGGATCTTCTGCCAGAAGGGGCCCATGTCCACGACCAGGTCCTTGAGGACGGGCAGGTTCCCCATCGCCGAGATCACCGGTACGTGGCCGGCCTCGGCGATCTCGTACATGCGCGTCTTGCAGGCAAGCACGGCCGCCCCGTCCATGCGCATCCCGCAGGAGCCGCAGATCATCATCCGGCAGCTCTTGCGGTAGGCGAGCGTCCCGTCCACCCGATCCTTGACGATGTCGAGGACGTCGAGCAGGGTCGCCCACTCGGGCGCGTCCACCTCGTACTCGCGCAGCGCCCGCTCGCCCGTGGCCGGGTCGTAGCGCCAGATCTTCAGGGCGACCTTCATGCGCCGCTCAGTACCTCCGCTCCTCGGGCTGCCACTTCGTAATCGTGACCGGTTTCCAGTCGAGGCGCAGCTCCCCGTCCTCCAGGGTCACGAGCGTGTGCTTGAGGAAGTTCGCGTCGTCGCGCTCGGGGTAGTCGTAGGGGCGCGCGTGCGCGCCCCGGCTCTCCTTGCGGGCGAGCCCGCAGACGACCATGCACTCGGCGAGCTCGAGCAGGAAGCCCAGCTCGAGCGCCTGCGTCAGGTCGGTGTTGAACACGTCCCCCTTGTCCTCCACGACCACCCGCTCGTAGCGCTCGCGGAGCGAGCGGACGATCTCCCCCTGGCGCCGCATCTGCTCCTCGCGGCGGAAGACGCCGAAGTTCTCGTGCATCGTCCGCGCGAGCTCGTCGCGGATGCGCCACGGACGCTCTCCCTCCGCGCGCTCGAGGAGCTCCTTCAGCTCCCGTTCCGCGTCGGCCACGGCCGAGGCGGGCACCTCCACCGTCGTGTGCGTGAGCGCCCACTCGGCGGCGTGCCGGCCGGCGCGCTTCCCGTACGTGATCGTCTCCATGAGCGCGTTCCCCCCCAGCCGGTTCGCGCCGTGCACGGAGACGCAGGCGACCTCGCCGGCCGCGTACAGGCCCTCGAGCACGGTGCGCCCCCAGACGTCCGTGTCCACGCCGCCCATGTGGTAGTGGGCGCCCGGGCGGACGGGGATCGGCTCGAAGATGGGGTCGACGCCGGCGAAGGTCATCGCCAGCTCGCGGGTCCCGTGCAGCCGCTCCAGGATCCGCTCCGCGCCCAGGTGGCGGAGGTCGAGGAGGACGTTGCCGTTCACGCCGCGGCCCTCGTCGATCTCGGTCTGCTCGGCGCGGGAGATGACGTCGCGCGAGGCGAGCTCCATCGCCCGGGGCGCGTAGCGGACGAGGAAGCGCTCCCCGTCCTTGTTCAGCAGGTACGCGCCCTCGCCGCGGCAGCCCTCGGTGATGAGCACGCCGGTCGGGGCGAGGGTCGTCGGGTGGAACTGCATCATCTCCATGTCCTTCAGGGGCACGCCCACGCGGAGCGCCATCGCCATCCCGTCGCCCGTGCAGGCGTAGGCGTTCGTCGTCCCCGTGTACAGCCGGCCGGCGCCGCCCGTGGCGAGGATCGTCGTCTTCGCCCCGATCGCTTTCAACCCGCCCCTGACGAGGTCCCAGGCGATCACCCCCTGGCAGCGGCCGTCGTCCACGACCAGCTTCCACGCGAAGAGCTCCTCGTAGGTGGGGATGGCCCGCTTCATCACCTGCTCGTAGAGGACGTGGATGAGCACGTGCCCGGTGATGTCCGCCGCGTAGGCGGTGCGCGGCTCGCCGGCGGCGCCGAAGGGGCGCTGCGCGATGCGGCCGTCCGGCGTGCGCGAGAAGACGGCGCCCCAGTGCTCGAGCTGGTACACGTCGCCGGGCGCCTCGTCGCAGAGGATCTGGATCGCGTCCTGGTCGCCCAGGTAGTCGGAGCCCTTGACGGTGTCGTAGGCGTGCTTCTCCGGGTTGTCGTCGGAGGCGTTCCCGAGCGCGGCGTTGATGCCCCCCTCCGCGGCGCCGGAGTGGCTGCGGACGGGGTGGATCTTGGAGAGGATCGCGACGTCGGCGCCGGCGTCGAAGGCCTCGATCGCGGCCCGCATGCCAGCGCAGCCCGCCCCCACGACCAGCACGTCGTGACGCGCTTCCACCAGCGAGGACGCTACCTGATGTGGCCCGTCCTCCCCCCGGGCTACCGCGTCCCGGTCGCTGGGCGCGGCCTCAGGCGAAGGCCCGGCGGAGCGGGATCGCCTGGGCGACGACCATGTCCTGCGCGGCCGCCGTGAGGCCCGCCCCGTGCGGCTGCGGGCGCCCGAGCAGGAACCCCTGGGCGGCGTCGCAGCCCGCCTCCCGCAGCCAGGCCACGTGCGCCGGCGACTCCACCCCCTCGGCGACCACGTCCAGGCCGAGCTGGTGCGCGAGCCCGATGATCGAGCGCACGATCGCGGCGTCGCTCGCGCTCGTGCCCATCCGGGCGACGAACGAGCGGTCGATCTTGAGGACCTGCGCGGGCAGGCTGCGGAGCTGCCCGAGCGAGGAGTAGCCGACGCCGAAGTCGTCGATCGCGACGCGCACCCCGTGCTCGACGAGCTGCTCCAAGCGGCGCCCGCCGCGGACGCCGTCGGACATGAGGACGTCCTCGGTGACCTCGAGCTCGAGGGCGGCCGGATCGACGCCGTGGCGCGCGAGCGCCTCGGCGACCTCGGCGGGGAAGCGTGCGTCCGCGAGGTCGCGCGCGGAGACGTTGACGGCGAGCCCGAGATCACGGCCCTCCTCCTTCCACCCGCGCAGCTGCCGGAGCGACTCGTCGAGCACGTACCGCGTCAGCGTGCGGCTCAGGCCCGCGTGCTCGACGGCGGTCAGGAACTCGTGCGGCCCGAGCAGCCCGCGCACGGGGTGCTGCCAGCGCACGAGAGCCTCCACCCCGCGGACGGCGCCGGTCCGCAGGTCGACCTGCGGCTGGAAGAAGACGACGAGCTCGCGCCGCTCGAGGGCGCGGCGGAGCTCGCCGGTCACGGCCAGGCGCACGGGCGAGCGGTCGTCGAGCTCCTCCGTGAAGACGCGCGGCGGGCCGTCCTGCTTGGCCGCGTACATGGCGATGTCCGCGCGCCGCAGCAGCTCGTCGCGGGTCGTCCCATGCCGGGGCGCGAGCGCGATGCCGACGCTTGCCCGCAGCTCGATCGACATGCCCGCGATCTCGCACGGCTCGGCGACGGACGCGCGAACGCGCTGCGCGAGCGCGACCGCGCTCTCGGGCTCGACGGCCGTCTCGCTGAGGACCGCGAACTCGTCCCCGCCGAGCCGGGCCATGCGCTCGCGGGGGCCGAGCGCGTCCCGGATGCGGCCGGCGACGAGGCGCAGGAGCTCGTTCCCGCGCTCGTGCCCGAGGGTGTCGTTCACGTCCTTGAAGCGGTCGAGGTCGATGAAGAGCACGGCGCAGCGCCCGCGGCCCTCGCGCTGCAGCACCTCGTCGAGCCGGGAGCCGAACTCGGTTCGGTTCGGGGATCCCGTGAGCTCGTCGTGCAGCGCCAAGTGGGCGATCGTCTCCAGCTGCCGGTTGATGCGGCGTGTGACGGTGCGCATGATCGGGATCAGGCACAGCCAGAGCGCGAGCAGCGCGAGCTCGAGCACGGCGGCGACCGCGATCGCAGCCCGCTTGGCGGCGCTCGCGATTGGGGCGTAGCGGCGATCGACGACGAAGACCCCCGTCGCGCCGCCGGCCAGCCGGAAGGGCGCGTACGTCCGCAGGACCTTCGCGCCGCCGTCCGCGCTGGGCACGGCGACCTGCTCGCTCTCGACGGTTCCCCGCAGCGCGGCCCGCAGCTTCTCCGCGGAGGCGAGGCGCTGGCCGGCGAGGGAGGGGCCCGTGGCGTACACGAGACGTCCGTCGGGCCGCGCGATCGCGGCGGCGAGCGTCTCCCCGTCGAGGACCCGGGCGCGGAAGAGGCGGTCGAGCTGCCTGCGCCGCGCCGGCTCCGACGCCCCTCGGAGGTCGCCCGGGACGAGCCGGTCGACGACGGTCTGGGTGACCACGCTCGCCTCGAGCATCGCCGCGTGCTCGGCGCGGCCGCGCTCGAACTGGCGCAGGAAGACGAGGAGCGTCGCCGCTCCGATCCCGAGCGTCAGCGCCGAGTAGACGACGACGCGCAGGACGAGCCGGGGCGGGCGCTGCCCAAGCGCCGCAAGCGAGCCCGCGTGCGTGGCGGCCGTCACGTGCCCGGGCCCCTGCTCTTGCCGTTGCCGCCGGGCCCGCCGGTCTGGGGAGCGGGGGCCGGCGTGCGACCCGGCGCGTTCTCCGAGTTCCCCGGGCCGCTCGGGTCGTGCCCGGGCGCGCTCTCCGAGCTCCCCGGGCCGCTCGGGTCGTGCCCGGGCGCGCTCTCCGACCTCCCCGGGCCGTCCGGGTCGTGCCCGGGCGCGTTCTCCGAGTTGCCGTTCCCGCCGCCGTTCCCGCCGCCGACCTCGCCGTTGCCGCCTCCGCCCTGGCCGGGCGCGTCCTCCGACCTCCCCGGGCCGTCCGGGTCGTGCCCGGGCGCGTTCTCCGAGCTCCCCGGGCCGCTCGGGTCGTGCCCGGGCGCGTTCTCCGAGTTGCCGTTCCCGCCGCCGTTGCCGCCTCCGCCCTGGCCGGGCGCGTTCTCCGAGCTCCCCGGGCCGTCCGGGTCGTGCCCGGGCGCGTTCTCCGAGTTGCCGTTCCCGCCGCCG
>DATLYP010000021.1:0-23989 GCA_035574655.1 Gaiellaceae bacterium | reverse complement strand
CGCGGCGGGCGTCGTCGCTGCGTCGCTCGCGGTCGGCGTCCCCCTCGCCTGGCTCGTCGTCCGCACCGACCTGCCCGGGCGCCGCCTCTGGGGCGTCGCCGGCTCCCTCCCCCTCGTCGTCCCCAGCTTCGTGGCCGCGCTCGCCCTCCTCGGCGCGCTCGCGCCCCACGGCCTCCTCCAGCGCGCGCTCGAGCCGCTCGGGGTGGCGGCGCTCCCCGAGCTGCGCGGCTACTGGGGCGCCCTCCTCGCGCTCACCCTCTCCACCTACCCGTACGTCTTCCTGCTCGCCGCCGCCGGCCTGCGCAGCGCGGACCCCTCCGCCGAGGAGGCGGCCCGCGGCCTCGGCGCGGGCCGCCTGCGCGTGCTCCTCCGCGTCACGCTCCCCGCCCTCCGCCCCTCGCTCGCGGCCGGCGCGCTGCTCGTCGCCCTGTACGTGCTCTCCGACTTCGGCGCCGTCTCGCTCATGGACTACCCGACGCTGACGACCGCGATCTACGTCCGCTACGAGTCGCTCCTGGCGCTCGAGAGCGCGGCGCTGCTCGCCCTCGTGCTCGTCGCGCTCGCGGCGCTCGTCGTCCTCCTCACCGCGCGCCTGCGCGTGCGCGGCGCCGCGTACCGGGCGACGCCGGGTACCGGGCGGCCCGCCCAGCTCGTCCGCCTCGGAGCCTGGCGCTGGCCCGCCCTCGCCTTCTGCACGGCGGTGGTCGCCCTCTTCCTCGGCGCGCCGCTCGCCACCCTCGCCTGGTGGTCCCTGAGCGCCGACCCGCTCGTCGGGCGGGCCCCGGTCGCCTGGGACGCGGCGCTCAACTCGGCCGTCGTCGCGGGCGCGGCCGCGCTGCTCGCGGCGGCGGCCGTCCTGCCGGCGGCCGTGCTCGCCTGGCGCTACCCCTCCCCGGCCACTCGGGCGCTCGAGGCCCTCACCCTGCTCCCGAGCGCGCTCCCCGGGATCGCCGTCGCGCTCGCGCTCGTCTTCGTCGGCGCCCGCCTGGGCGGGGTCGTCTACCAGAGCCTCGGCCTGCTTCTCTTCGCCTACCTCGTCCGCTTCATGCCCTACGCGCTCGCCTCCACGCGCGGGGCGCTGGCGGCGGTGAGCCCCCGCCTCGAGGAAGCGGCGAGGTCGCTCGGCCGGGGGCCGCTCGCCGCCGTCGCCTCGGTCGTCCTGCCGCTCGCCCGGCCGGGGCTGCTCGCAGGGGCGGCGCTCGTCTTCCTGAGCACCGTGAAGGAGCTCCCGGCCACGCTCCTCCTCCGCCCGATCGGGTTCGAGACGCTCGCCACCGAGATCTGGAAGGGGACCGCGATCGGCGCCTACTCCGACGTCGCCCCCTCCGCGCTCCTCCTGATCGCGATCGCCGCCCCGCTCGTCTACCTGCTCTCCTGGCGAAACGCCTGGCAGCTCGGCGCCCCCGACTAGGATGGTGGCCGTGGCCGGCCACTCCGTCGACGAGTACCTGGAGACGATCTACTTCCTCGCCTTCCCGATCGGCGAGTACCGCCCCTCGACCGGGACGACGGCGATCGCGGCGCGGGTCGCCGAGATGCTCGGCGTCTCGCGCGCCTCGGCGGGGGAGATGCTGAAGCGCCTGGAGGCGGAGGGGCTCGTCGAGCGGGGCGAGCAGAAGGAGGCGATCCTCACCCCGGAGGGCGCGGAGCGGGCGAAGCGGGTGGTGCGCAAGCATCGCATCATCGAGCGCTTCCTCACCGACTTCATGGGCTACACGCCGGCGGAGTCGCACGTGCAGGCGGACGAGCTCGGGGACACGTTCAGCGAGGAGATGATCGAGCGGATGCACGAGCGGCTCGGCCGCCCCGAGCGCTGCCCGCACGGGTGGCCGGTGGAGCCCGAGGTGGAGCAGGCGGAGAACGCGGAGCTCGTCCCGCTCGGCGACCTCGCGGAGGGCCAGGACGCGGAGATCGTCCGCCTCGCCGAGCACGACGGCGAGCTCCTCGCGTGGTTCTACGAGGAGGGGCTCGTCCCGGGAACGAAGGTCTCGCTGCGCAAGCAGCAGCGCGCCGCCGGGCAGCTGACGGTGGCCGTGAACGGCGCCGAGCGGGCGCTCAGCGAGCGCGCCGCGGACGGGATCTACGTCCGCGCCGCCTAGCGCGCGCCGGGCGGAGCCGGGGCCGGCGGCTAGGCGACGGTCGCGAGCGGGAGGCCGGCGGCGGCTCGGAGAAGGTCGGCCTTGTCCGTCCGCTCCCAGGTGAAGTCCCGGTCCTCGCGGCCGAAGTGGCCGTAGGCGGCGGTCTTCGCGTAGATCGGGCGGAGCAGGTCGAGGTCGCGGATGATCGCGCCCGGGCGGAGGTCGAAGTGCTCCTTGATCAGCCGCTCGAGGGTCGGAAGCGGCACCTTCTCCGTGCCGAAGCACTCCACCATCAGGCTCATCGGGTGCGCGACCCCGATCGCGTACGCCACCTGCAGCAGGCAGCGGTCGGCGAGACCCGCGGCGACGACGTTCTTCGCCGCGTAGCGGGCGGCGTAGGCGGCCGAGCGGTCGACCTTCGTCGGGTCCTTCCCGGAGAAGGCGCCGCCGCCGTGGGGGGCGGCCCCCCCGTAGGTGTCGACGACGATCTTGCGGCCGGTGAGCCCCGTGTCCCCCATCGGGCCCCCGATCACGAACTTGCCGGTCGGGTTCACGTACAGGAAGTCCTTGGCGGAGAGCCGCTTCGGGTCGTACAGGTCGCGGAAGTCGGCGTGCAGGATCGGCTCGATCACGTGCTCGATCAGGTCGGGCTTGAGCAGCGTCTCCACGTCCAGCCCCTCCCGGTGCTGGGTGGAGATGAGGATCCGCTCCACCTCCACCGGCCGCTGGCGCCCGTGCTCGTCCACCTCGTAGCGCACCGTGACCTGCGACTTCCCGTCCGGGCGCAGGTAGGGCAGCACCTGCGCCTTGCGCACCTCCGCGAGCCGCTTCGTCAGACGGTGCGCGAGCAGGATGGGGAGCGGCATCAGCTCCGCCGTCTCGTTCGTCGCGTACCCGAACATCATCCCCTGGTCGCCCGCGCCGAGCAGGTCGAGCGGGTCGGTGTCCCCGTGCTGGGCCTCGTAGGACTCGTCCACGCCCCGGGCGATGTCGGGCGACTGCTCGTCGATCGCGACCACGACGCCGCACGTCTCGTAGTCGAAGCCGTACTTGGCCCGCGTGTAGCCGATCTCCGCGATCCGATCGCGCACGATCGAGCGGATGTCCACGTACGTCTCGGTGGTGATCTCGCCGGCGACGATCACGAGCCCGGTGGTGATCAGCGTCTCGCACGCGACCCGTCCCCTGGGGTCGTCGGCGAGGATCGCGTCCAGGACGCTGTCCGAGATCTGGTCCGCGATCTTGTCCGGGTGGCCCTCGGTGACCGACTCCGAGGTGAAGGAGAAGGAGCGCACCGCCATCGCCGGGGAAGGCTACCTCTCCGCCCGGCGCCCGCCCGTCGTGCGCCCCCCGCGGGCCTCTACTCGATGGTCGGCTCCCGGCGCATGAGCTGCGCGAGGAGCTCCGGCAGCGGCAGCCCCGCGAGGACGTCGCACACCCCCTCCGTGATCGGCATCTCCACACCCAGGCGGCGGGCGAGGCCGCGCAGCACGGGCGCCGTGGAGAGCCCCTCGACCACCATCCCGATCGCCGCCGTGGCCTCGCCGGGGCTTGCGCCTTGCGCGAGCAGCTCCCCGGCGCGGCGGTTGCGGCTGCTCGGCGACCAGCAGGTGACGACCAGGTCGCCGAGGCCCGCGAGCCCCGAGAGCGTCTCCGGCCTCCCCCCGGCCGCTTCGGCGAGCCGGCGGATCTCCGCCAGGCCGCGCGCGACGAGCGCGGCCTTCGCGTTGCCGCCCAGGCCGAGACCGTCCGCCCCGCCGGCGGCGAGCGCGATCACGTTCTTCGCCGCCGCGCACAGCTCCACGCCCACGACGTCCTCGTTCACGTAGACGCGGAAGACGGCGGAGGTGATGGCCCGCTGGAGCCGCGTCGCCAGCTCCCGGTCCTCGCTCGCCACCACCGCGGCCGCGGGGAGCCCGCGCACGATCTCGTCCACGATGTTGGGGCCGGAGAGCACCGCGACGGGGCGCCCGCGGACGAGCGTGGAGAGGCGGGCGCCCGTGCCCGGGTCGAGGCCCTTGGTCAGGCTCAGCAGGGGCGCGCGTCCGGGGAGGGCGCCGACGACGGCGGCGAAGACGCGGCTGGGGACGGCGACGACGACGAGCTCCGCCTCCGCGACGGGCGCGTTCTCGAGGAGCGCGACCGCGACGCCGCGCAGGTCGGCCGCGCGCGCGTAGCGCGGGTTGCGGCCGGTCCGCGCGATCGCCGCCATCTGCTCGGGGTCGCGGCCGGCGAGCGTCACCTCGTGCCCCCGGTCGCGGAGCAGGCAGGCGAACGCCGAGCCCCACGAGCCGGCGCCGACGACGACCGCCCTCACCGCGAGGTGACGAAGTCGATGGAGACGGGCACGCCCTCGAGCCCGAAGCGCCGCCGCAGCTCGTTCTCGAGCCAGTACGCGTAGTCGCGGGTGACGAGGCCGCGGTCGGAGACGAAGACGCGGAAGCGGGCGGGCCGCGAGGCGACCTGCGTCCCGTAGAGGAGGTTCAGCCGGCGCCCCCTGCGCGCCGGCGGCTGCCGCGCCTCGCGCAGCTCGCGGAGCGCCCGGTTCAGCTCGGGGGTGGGGATGCGAGCCGTGTAGCGGGCGAACACCTCCTCGATCAGGTCGAGCAGCCGCTCGAGCCCGCGCCCGGTCTTCGCGGAGACGGCGATCACGGGCGGGCGCTGGCGCAGGCGCGCCTCCACCTCCGCGCGCACCTCCTCCAGCCGCACCCGGGCGATGTCCCATTTGGAGCAGACGACGATCGTCGCGCAGCCCGCCTTGCGCGCGGCCTCCGCCACGGAGACGTCCTGCTCCACGAGCCCCTCGCTCGCGTCGACGAGGACGAGCGCGACGTCCGCCCGCTCCGCCGCCTGAAGCGCGCGCAGCTCCGAGTAGTACTCGATCCCCTGCCGCTGCCGCCGCTTGCGGCGCAGGCCGGCCGTGTCCACGAGCACGAACGTCGTCTCCCCGCGCCGGAGGACGGTGTCGATCGCGTCCCGCGTCGTCCCCGGCACCTCCGAGACGATCACCCGCTCCTGCCCGAGCAGCGCGTTCAGGAGGGACGACTTGCCGACGTTGGGGCGGCCCAGGATGGCGACCCGGATCGCCTCCTCGCCGACCGGCCGCTCCCCCCGGCCGGGCAGGCGCGCGACCACCTCGTCGAGCAGGTCTCCCGTCCCGTGGCCGTGGAGGGCGGAGACGGGGAAGGGGTCGCCGAAGCCGAGCCGGTGGAACTCCAGCGCCTCCGGGTCGCGCCGCGGGTCGTCCACCTTGTTCGCGACGAGCAGCACGGGCCGGCGCGAGCGGCGCAGAAGCTCCGCGAGCTCCTCGTCCCCGGGGGTGACCCCCGCCTGCGCGTCCACGACGAAGAGCACGAGGTCCGCCTCCTCGATCGCGGCCTGCGCCTGCGCCGTCACCTGGGCGCCGAAGGGCCCCTCCCCCGCCCGGTCGACGCCGCCCGTGTCCACGAGACGGAACGTGGTCCCCGCCCACTCGCAGAGGAGCTCCTTGCGGTCGCGGGTCACCCCCGGCGTCTCGTGCACGACGGCGGCGCGGGTTGCGGTCAGCCGGTTGAGGAGCGTCGACTTGCCCACGTTGGGGAAGCCGACGATCGCGACCGTGCCCGCGATCTCCCCGGGCGCGTGCGCGGGCGCGCTCATCGCGGCGGCACCGCCTCCGGCGGCCTCCCGAGCGCGTGCAGCTCGACGAGCCACTCCCAGAGGCGGCGGAGCTCGCGCTCGACCTCGAGCGAGGCCTCCTTGTACCCCCTCCCCCCGCGCGGGAGGCCGTCGAAGACGAGCGGCCGCCCGAACGCGACCGAGACGGGGTGGAAGTTGCCGAAGCGCCAGGCCTGCGAGCCGTGGATGGCGGCGGGGAGCAGCGGCACCCCCTCCGCGATCGCGGCCATCGCCGCCCCCGGCTGCGCGCGGCCGGGGACGCCGCCGCGCTGGCGCGTGCCCTCCACGAACATGCCGAGGGCGTTCCCGGCCCGCACGATCGCCCGCATCCTGCGCACCGCCTCCCGGTCGGACTCCCCCCGGCGCACGGGGAAGGCGCCGAAGGCGCGGATCAGCTCGCCGAGCCCGGGCACCCGGTGCGCCTCCACCTTCGCCAGGTAGTAGAGAGGCCGCGGGCTCGCCGCCGCGAGCGCGGGAGGGTCGACCCAGCTGAAGTGGTTGGCCGCGACGACGAGCCCGCCGGAGAGCGGCACCCGCTCGGCCCCGTACACGCGCAGCCGGGTGAGCGCCACGATCAGCGGCTGGAGCACGAGGCGGCCGACCACCCAGGTCGCCTCCACCCGGGTCACCGGCGGGCCTCCTCGACGAGGGCCGCGATCCGCTCGACGACCTGCTCGACGCCGAGCCCGGTCGTGTCCAGGACGACGGCGTCGGGCGCCGGTTGCGTGTTCGCCGCGTCCCGGCGGTCGCGCTCGCGAAGCTCGGCGGCGAGCGAGGCCGCGTTCGCCTCCGGCCGCTCCGCCCGGCGCCGGCGGGCCCGCTCCCGCTCGTCGGCGACGAGGAACACCTTCACCTCCGCCTCCGGGACGACGACGCGCCCGATGTCGCGCCCCTCGATGACCGCGTCGCCCGCGCGGGCGAGGGCGCGCTGGCGCTCGCGCATCACCGCCCGCACGCCCGGATGGGAGGCGACGGCCGGCACGACCCGGTCGATCTCGACCGAGCGGATCGCGCCCGTGACGTCCGCGCCCGCGATCCCCACCCGGCCGTCGGCCGCGAACGAGACCGGGTGCGCCCGGGCGAGGCGCTCCAGCGCCTCGCCGTCCTCGGGGTCGATCCCCCGCCGCAGCGCGAGCCAGGCGAGCGCGCGGTACATCGCGCCCGTGTCCAGGTAGACGAAGCCGAGGCGCTCCGCGAGCGCCCGGGCGACCGTGCTCTTGCCCGCGCCCGCCGGGCCGTCGATGGCGACGATCACGGCCGCGATTGTCTCAGCCGGCCAGCTGGCGGAGCACGTCGAAGAACCCCGGGAAGCTCACCTCCACCGCCTCCGCGCCCCGCAGCTCGACGCCCTCGATCGAGGAGACGCCCGCGATCGCGGCCAGCATGGCCAGCCGATGGTCGCCGCGCGAGTCCATGACCCCGCCGCGCAGCCGCGCCGGCACGCCCCGCACGCGGAAGCCGTCGCGGGTGGCGCGGATGCGCGCGCCGACGCGGCGCAGCTCCTCGACGACGCCTGCGATCCGGTCCGTCTCCTTCACCCGCAGCTCGCCGGCGCCCCGGACGACGGTCTCCCCGCGCGCGTGGCAGGCGGCGAGCGCGAGCAGAGGCAGCTCGTCGATCAGCGCCGGCACCTCCTCCGCCGAGACGGTCGCGCCGACGAGCGGGGACGCTCGCACCTCCACGTCCCCCGCAGGCTCGCCGCCGAGCGACCGCCGGTTGTAGACGGCGATCCGCGCCCCCATGCGCTCGAGCACGTCCAAGAGGCCGGTCCGCCGGGGGTTGAGGCCCACCCCGTGCACCGTCACCTGCGAGCCGGGCACGATCGCCGCCCCCACGAGGAGGGGCGCGGCCGAGGAGAAGTCGCCGGGCACGTCCACCCGCCCGAGCCGGAGCGGGCCGCCGCCCGCGACGGAGACGCGCCCCGGCCCCCGCCGCACCCGCGCCCCCGCCCGCTCGAGCAGCCGCTCCGTGTGGTCGCGCGTCGGCCAGCGCTCCACGACCGTAGTCTCGCCCGCCGCGTACAGGCCGGCGAGCAGGATCGCCGACTTGACCTGCGCGGAGGCGACCGGGAGCTCGTAGACGATCGGCTCCAGGTCGCCTCCCTCGACGACGAGCGGGGCGTGCCCGTCGGTCGTCTCCACGCGGGCGCCCATGCGCCGCAGCGGCTCGGCGATGCGCTCCATCGGCCGCGCCGAGAGCGAGGCGTCGCCCACGAGCTGGAACCGGCCGTGCTGGCCGGCGAGGATGCCGGCGAGGAGCCGCATCAGCGTGCCCGCGTTCGCGCAGTCGATCGGCGCCTCCGGCGGGCGCAGCCCGCGCAGGCCGGCGCCGCGCACGAGCAGCGCGTCCACGTCCAGGTCCTCCACGCCGACGCCGAGCGCGCGCACGGCGGCGACGGTGGCCTCTGTGTCGGCGGAGCGCCCGAAGCCCGCGACCCGGGTCTCGCCCTCACAGATCGCGCCGATGAGGACGGCCCGGTGCGAGATCGACTTGTCCCCGGGCACGGCCACGTGCCCCTCGAGAGCGGAGACCGGCTCGACGCGCATCCGCTCCTTCTAGCGGAGGAGGGCGGTCCCATGTCGCCCCGACGGAGGGCGCGAGCCGGACCGGCCGGGTGGCGTAGTCTGTCCGCCGGTCGCGCGGACGCGACCGGAAGGCAGGCGATGAGGATCTTCTCCGGCATCCAGCCGACGGGCGCCAAGCACCTCGGCAACTACGCGGGCGGCTTCCGCCAGTACGTGGCCACGCAGGAGCAGGGCGACGCCTTCTTCTGCATCGTCGACCTGCACTCGATCAGCGTCGCCTACGACCCGGCGGAGCTGCGCGAGCGCACGCTCGACCTGCTCGCGCTCTTGATCGCGACCGGGCTCGACCCCGAGCGCTCCACCATCTTCGCGCAGAGCCACGTCACCGCCCACGCGGAGGCGAGCTGGCTGCTCTCGGCCGTGACGAGCTACGGGGAGCTGCGGCGCATGACCCAGTTCAAGGAGAAGGCCGCCCAGCAGGAGTTCGTCTCCGCCGCCCTCTTCACCTACCCCGTGCTGCAGGCGGCCGACATCCTCCTCTACCAGACGGACGTCGTCCCGGTCGGCGTCGACCAGCGTCAGCACGTGGAGCTGACCCGCAACGTCGCGGAGCGGTTCAACAGCCGCTTCGGGCAGACGTTCACGGTCCCGCGCGGCGTCTACCCGGAGACGGGGGCGAAGGTCATGGACCTGCAGGCCCCCGAGCGCAAGATGTCGACGACGGGCGGCAGCGAGCAGGGCACCGTCTACCTGCTCGACCCCCCGGACGTGATCCGGCGCAAGTTCAGGAGCGCGGTCACCGACTCGGGCCGGGAGATCCTGCACGACCCGGAGCGGAAGCCCGGGGTCTCGAACCTGATCGAGATCATGACCGTCGCCACCGGCGAGTCGATCGAGCAGGTGCAGGCCCGCTACGACGGGCAGGGCTACGGCGCGTTCAAGGAGGCGGTGGCGGAGGCGGTGATCGCGCTGCTCGAGCCCGTCCAGCGCCGCTTCCGGGAGCTGCGCGACGACCCGGGGGAGCTGCGCCGCCTGCTCGCGCTGGGCGCGGAGAAGGCGCGCGCCGCCTCGGCGCCGACGCTCGCGCTCATGTACGAGCGCATGGGGTTCTACCGGCTCTGAGCCCGCGCGGCCTCGCGGCCGGGGGAAAGCCCGGCCGCCTCCCGCAGCTGCGCCACCTCCTCCTTCGTCAGCTCGCGCCACTCGCCGGGCGCAAGCCCCTGCAGGTCGAGGCCCGCGTAGCGGGCCCGGTGCAGCCGGCGCACGGGGTGGCCGACGGCCGCGCACATCCGCCGCACCTGGCGCTTTCGCCCCTCGTGCAGGACGAGCTCGAGCAGGGTCGTGCCGCGCCCGCGCCCGAGCACGCGCACCCGGGCCGGGGCGGTGCGCCCCTCCTCCAGCTCCACCCCCTCCCGCAGCGCTCGCAGGGCCTCCGGCCCGGGCGCGCCCTCCACCTCCGCCTCGTAGACCTTGGGGACGCCGTAGCGGGGGTGGGCGAGCCGGTGCGCCAGGCGCCCGTCGTTCGTGAGCAGGAGCGCCCCCGTCGTGTCCGCGTCCAGGCGGCCGACGGGGACGACCCGCGCCGGGTGCCGGACGAGCTCGACCACCGTGGGCCGACCCTGGGGGTCGCTGGCCGTCGTCACCACGCCCGCCGGCTTGTGCAGGAGCACGTACGCGAGCGGCTGCGGGCGCACGCGCCGTCCGTCCACCTCGACCACGTCGTGCGGGCCGACGTCGGTGCGCAGCTCGCCCGGTCGGCCGTTCACGCGCACGCGCCCGGCTCTGATCAGCTCGTCCGCCCGCCGCCGGGAGGCGACGCCGGCGCGGGCCAGGTAGGCGTTGAGCCGCACGGGGCCATTGTCGGCCGCGGGTAGGGTTCTGTGCGTGCGGGCCATCGAGGAGTGGAGCGAACGGCTCGCCCGGCTCGCCGTGTTCGGGGCGAACGTGCAGCCGGGGCAGATCGTGGCCGTCACCTCCTTCGTGGGCAAAGAGGACCTCACCCGCCGCATCGCGAGGGAGGCGTACAGGCGCGGCGCCAGGTACGTGGACGTCCTCTACTTCGACCAGTGGGTGAAGCGGGAGCGGATCGCCCACGCCGCGGAGGAGACGCTCGACTACGTGCCCCCCTGGCTCTCGGAGCGGCTGCGCTGGCTCTCGCAGGAGCGCGCGGCGCGCATCACGCTCTCCGGCCCGCAGGCGCCTCGGGCGCTCGAGGGGCTCGACCCGGGGCGCGCCGGCCGCGACCTCTTGCCCCAGCTCCCGGAGGCAGGCGAGGTCGTGAACGCGATGACGACGAACTGGTGCGTCGTCCCGGCCCCGACCCCGGAGTGGGCGGAGGCCGTCTACCCGGAGCTCGCGCGCGCCGAGGCCTACGAGCGGCTATGGGAGGCGGTCGCGCACGTCTGCCGGCTGGACGAGGAGGACCCGGCCGCCGCCTGGGAGGAGCGGGTGGCGGCGATCCAGGAGAGCGCCAAGCGGCTCACGAAGCGCCGCTTCGACGCGCTCCGGCTGCACGGCCCCGGCACCGACCTCACCGTCGGTCTGCTCCCCTCCTCCACCTGGCAGGCCGGCGAGTTCACCACCGTCGGGGGCATCCGGCACTTCCCCAACCTGCCGACCGAGGAGACCTTCACCACGCCCGACCCCGAGCGCACGGAGGGGCACGTCACGGCGACCATGCCGCTGGAGCTGCACGGGGCGATCGTGTCCGGGCTCCGCGTCCGCTTCGAGCGGGGGCGCGCCGTCCGCATCGACGCCGAGCGGGGCGCGGACGCGCTGCGCGCAGCCGTCGCCAAGGACGAGGGCGCCGTCCGCCTGGGCGAGATCGCGCTCGTCGACGGCGAGGGCCGCATCGGCCCGCTGCGGACGATCTTCCTCGACACGCTCCTCGACGAGAACGCGGCCTCCCACCTGGCGCTCGGGAACGGCTACGAGCTGCCCGTGGCGGCGTCCGCCGACCGGGCGCGCGTGAACCGCAGCCAGATCCACGTGGACTTCATGATCGGCGGCCCGGAGCTGGCCGTGGACGGGATCACGCGCGAGGGCGCCGTCGTGCCCGTGCTCCGCGAGGGCCGCTGGCAGCTCTGAGCCGCGGAGGCGGACCGCCGCCGGCCGGAGGTCAGGAGGCGCGCGCGGCGGCGGCCTCGAGCAGGCGCTCGCGCAGGCCCTCCGCGTCCTCCGCGAGGTCGTCCAGGCGCGGGAGCTCGGCGAGGCTCTCCAGCCCGAACACGCGCTCGAAGAGCGGGGTCGTGCGGTAGCGGATCGCGCCCCCCGGGGCCTCCTCCCGCCCCGCCTCCGCGATCAGGCCCCGCTCGAGCAGGCTCGCGACGGCGGAGTCTGCGGCGACGCCGCGGATGCGGGCGATCTCGGGCCGGGAGCAGGGGCCGAGGTAGGCGACGATGGCGAGCGTCTCCAGCGCCGCCTGGGAGAGGCCGCGCTCGACCGGCCGCTCGAAGAGGCGGCCGCACGCCTCGGCCGCCTCCCGGCTCGCGCGGAACGCCCAGCCGCCCGCGACCCGCTCGAGCACGATCCCGCTCCGCCCCTCCGCGTAGCGCTCGCGGAGGAGGCCGAGCGCGGTCTCCACCCGCTCCTCCCCGTCGTCGGCGGCCCGGGCGAGCTCCGGGACGGAGAGCGGCTGGGAGGCGACCACGAGCAGCGCCTCGAGCGTGCGCGCGAGGCGGTCGAGCGGGTTGGCGGCGATCAGGCGGAGCGGGCGGTCCACGCGAGCGTCCTTTCCTCGTCGGGGCGGGAGACCCTGATGGGGGCGAAGGGTGCGGCTTGGGCGAGCGCGGCCTCCCCCGCCTTGCGCAGCTCGAGCAGGGCGAGGAAGGCGACCGCCTGCTCGACGCGCGTGAGGCCGCCGACCTCGGCGTCGAAGTCGAAGCGGCGCCGGCGGGCGAGCAGGGCGCGGAAGCGCTCGAGGAAGCGGGAGACGGGTGGGAAGCGAAGCGCCATGTGCTCGAGGGAGAGATTCGGCGGCGGCTGCGCCAACCCTCGCAACGCGGCCGCGAGCCGCCCGGGGTCCTGGGGCGCGAGGCGGCGCTCCGGCCTGGGCGCGAGCGGCGCCGGGCCGAGGCGGAACCACCGGTCGCGCTCCCCGGCGAGCCGCTCGGCGAGCCAGCGCGCCGCCTCCTTCAGGCGCCGGTACTCGGCGAGCCGCCGGGCGAGCTCCTCCGCCGCCTCCTCGGGGTCGAGCTCCTGAAGCTCCGCCGCCTCCTCCGGGAAGAGCCCGCGCGCCTTCAGCTCGAGGAGGGCGGCGATGAGCACGAGGAACTCGCCGCAGGCCTCCAGGTCGACCTCCTCGCGGGCTGCCAGGCGCTCGACGAAGGAGACGACGATCTCCGCCATGTCCACCTCGCGCGGGGCGAGCTCCTCCTTGAGCAGCAGGGTGAGCAGGAGGTCGAAGGGCCCCTCGAAGGCGTCGAGGTCCAGGACGAGGTCGCGCACGGGCGTCCGCGGCACCGGCCCAGGCTAGCCGGGCGCCCGGACGCCCCCCGCTCCCGCGGCGGGACGCGGCGGCGAGCTCGACGTCCACCCCGCCCGCAGCGAGCGATCGGGGCGCCCCTGTCGGGCGGCTACGTGCGCGTACGGGGGATCGCCATCGCCTGCACCTTGGGGGGCGGCGGCGCGCCCCGCCGCCGCCAGGAGCGCTCCCGCCAGACGATGAAGACCGCCGAGAGGAGGACGGCGAGCGCGGCGACGTACACGTTCAGGCGGACGCCGGCGATCTCGTGCGAGGGGTCGACGCGCAGGGTCTCGATCCACGCGCGACCGGCGCTGTACAGGAGCACGTAGAGCGCGAACAGGTTGCCGGGCCGGAGGCGAACGAGGCGCTCGACCGCGAGCAGCACCGCGGCCGCGGCCAGCGACCAGAGGGCCTCGTAGAGGAAGGTCGGGTGGAACGTGTCCCGGTCCACGTACTCGAGCGGCCGGTTCTCGGGGTCGATCTCGAGCCCCCAGGGGAGGTCGGTGGGGCCGCCGAAGAGCTCCTGGTTCCACCAGTTGCCGACGCGCCCGACCGCCTGCGCCACGAGGAGCGCGGGCGCCGCGCAGTCCGCGAGCTGGGCGACGTCCGCGCCCGAGCGCTTGGCCACGATCGCGCCCACGAGCGCCCCGAGCCCGATCCCGCCCCAGACGCCGAGCCCGCCCTTCCAGATCGCGAAGGGCCCCCACCACGCGTCCGGAAGCTGGTCCCAGCTCGTGACCACGTGATAGAGGCGGGCGCCGACGATCCCGAAGGCGACGCCCCAAACCGCGACCCGGAAGACGAGGTCCCAGTCGCCGCCGCGCCGCGTCCAGCGGACGCCGGTGATCGCCACGGCCGCGGCGATGGCGACGAGCAGGGTGAGCCCGTAGAAGTGGATGGAGACGGGCCCGAGCTCGATGGTGCTCGAGCTCGGCGAGGGGATGGAGGCGACGAGCGCGGTCATGGCGCCACATTCTGCCGATGGACCGGCGCGGGGAGCCGCTCGAGCGCGGCCGTCCGGCGCGGACGGCGGACGCCCCGTCCTGGCCGACGAGCCGCGGGAGCCCCGCTTAGAGGAGGATCTGCAGCGCGAGCTCGACCGAGCAGCCGCGGCGGAGCAGGTCGACCGCTTGGTGCAGGTCGACGTCGTGGCTCGCCGCGAGCACGAGCGCGCTCTCCGGGTCGTAGCCGGCGCGCTCCAGCTCCTCGTGCCGCCACTGCTCGACCCGATGGATCTCGGATTCGAACGGGGTCTCGAGATCTGCCGCAGACATGACCGTCCTTCGTGCCGTGGTCCTCACCCCTCTATTCGCCGACTAGGACGATTCGGAAGACACCTTTCTTGAGGGTTTGCGTTGCGCCGCCGTAAACGTTCGATGAAGACCTCGGAGCGCTGGCCGGGTTGTCCTCGCGGCGGGCACCCGGCAGACTCGTTCCCGTGCCCGCCTGCAGCCAGTGCGGAACGGACAACCCGGACATCGCGCGCTTCTGCCTGGCCTGCGGCTCGCCGCTCGCGGCGGCGCCGCCGCCGCAGGAGGTCCGCAAGGTCGTCTCCATCGTCTTCTCCGACCTCAAGGGGTCGACCAGCATGGGCGAGCGCCTCGACTCGGAGTCGCTGCGCGAGGTGATGAGCCGCTACTTCGAGGCCATGCGCGCCGAGCTCGAGCGCCACGGGGGCGTGGTCGAGAAGTTCATCGGCGACGCGATCATGGCCGTCTTCGGCCTCCCTCGCCTGCACGAGGACGACGCGCTGCGCGCCGTCCGCGCGGCGGCCGGGATGCAGCGCCGCCTCGCCGGGCTGAACGACGACCTCGAGCGGCACTGGGGGGTGCGCCTCACGGTGCGCACCGGCGTCAACACGGGCGAGGTGGTGGCAGGCGACCCCGCCGCCGGGCAGCGGCTCGTCACCGGGGACGCCGTCAACGTCGCGGCGCGGCTGGAGCAGGCCGCCGGGGCGCAGGAGATCCTGCTCGGCCCCCTCACCTACCGCCTCGTCCGCGACTACGTGCAGGCGGAGGCGGTGGAGCCGCTCGAGCTGAAGGGAAAGGCGGAGCGCGTGCCCGCGTACCGGCTCGTCCACGTCCGCGAGGACGCGGAGCGGCCGCGGCGGCTGGACGCGCCGATGGTCGGCCGCGACCGGGAGCTCGCCCTGCTCGGGGACGCGCTGCGCGAGGCGGTGGAGGGCCGCTGCTGCCGGCTCGTCACCGTCGTCGGGGAGGCGGGCGTCGGCAAGTCGCGCTTGGTCGACGAGCTCGCCCGCGGGGCCGGGGAGGCGCGGGCCCTGCGCGGCCGCTGCCTGCCCTACGGGGACGGGATCACCTACTGGCCGCTCGCGGAGGCGGTG
Source organism: Gaiellaceae bacterium (assembly GCA_035574655.1). GTDB lineage: Bacteria > Actinomycetota > Thermoleophilia > Gaiellales > Gaiellaceae > GMQP-bins7. The sequence continues at coordinate 8,920 of DATLYP010000021.1, read as the reverse complement.
CGCGGGGCGGCCGGGATCGGCGCGCCCGACCCGCTGGAGGCGGCCCGCGCCAAGCTGCGCCGGCTGGGAGCGGAGGAGGAGGCGGTCGCCCGGGTCGAGTCGGCGATCGGCCTCGCGCCCACCCCCTTCCCCGTGGAGGAGCTCGCCTGGGGCGCGCGCAGGCTGCTCGAGGCGCTCGCCCGCGAGCGGCCGCTGCTCGTCCTCTTCGAGGACGTGCACTGGGCGGAGCCGACCTTCCTCGAGCTCGTCGAGCGCGTGGTGGAGGGGGTGGCGGACGCCCCGCTGCTCGTCGTCTGCACGACGCGCCACGAGCTCGTGGAGCGGCGCCCCGACTGGGGGGAGGGCGAGCGGGGAAGGCGGATCGTGCTCGAGCGCCTCGCCGACGAGCAGGCGGTCGAGGTCGCGGAGCACCTGCTCGGAGAGGCGGGGATCGACGAGGAGGTGCGCCGGCGGATCGTCCAGGCGGCCGAGGGCAACCCGCTCTTCGTCGAGCAGCTCCTCTCGATGCTCGTGGACGACGGGCTCATCACCTTCCAAGACGGGCGCTGGCGGCCCGCCGCCGACCTGGCGCGGGTGCCCGTCCCGCCCACCATCCACGCGCTGCTCGCCGCCCGGCTCGACCGCCTCGCGCCCGACGAGCGGGCGGTGATCGAGCCCGCGTCGGTGGTCGGCCTCGTCTTCCCCCACGACGCCGTCCGCCACCTCGCGCCGGAGCGCGTGCGCCCGGAGCTGGGGGCGCTGCTCGAGGCGCTCGCCGCCAAGCAGCTCGTGCGCCCCGACCTGTCCCAGCGCGAGCCCGCCTCCCGCTTCCACCACATTCTCGTCCGGGACACCGCCTACGAGGGGATCCTCAAGCGGGCGCGGGCGGCCCTGCACGAGGCGTTCGTCGAGTGGGCGGACGCCGTCAACCGAGAAGGCGCGACCGAGTACGAGGAGATCCTCGGCTACCACCTCGAGCAGGCGTACCGCTACCGCGCGGAGCTGGGGCCGCTCGACGAGCACGGCATCGCGGTGGGCGTCGACGCGGCCCGCCGCCTCGCGGGAGCCGGCAGCCGCGCCTTCCAGCGCGGCGACATGCCGGCCGCCGCGAGCCTGCTCGGCCGCGCGGCCGCGCTCTTCCCCGGGGACGACGCCCGCCGCTTCGCCCTCCTCCCCACCCTGGCGGAGGCGCTGATGGAGATCGGCGGCTTCGAGGAGGCGCGCCCGCTCGTCGAGGAGGCGCTGGGCTGGGCGGCGGCGGAGGGCTCGATCCGCGTCCGGGCGGAGGCCGTCATCGTCCGCCTGCTCATCGAGCGCCACTCGCTCGAGGACCTGGACGCGTGGATGGGGAACGTGATCGTCGAGACGGGGCGCCTGATCCCCGAGCTCGAGGCGATCGGCGCCGACGCGGAGCTCGCCCGCGCGTGGCGCCTCGTCGGCCTCGTGCACGCCTCCGTCCTCAACTGGGAGGGCCAGGCGGAGGCGCACCGGCGCGCGCTCGAGCACGCGCGCCGCGCCGGCGACGCGCGCTTGGAGGCGCGGCTCGTCGCCGAGTACACGGCCTGCCTGCGCGACGGGCCCACCCCGGTCGCGGAGGCCGCGCGCGAGTGTGAGAAGGCGCTGGAGCGCGGCCTCGACGACCGCCAGGCGCGGGCGTTCGTGCTCTGCTCGCTCGCCAGGCTGCGGGCGATGGACGGGAAGATCGAGGAGGCGCGGCGGCTGATCGCCGAGGCGACGCGCCTGCGGGAAGAGCTCGGCCCGCGCGTAATCGTGCCGCTGACCTCGCTGCAGGCGAGCCGGGTGGAGCTCCTGGCCGGCGACCCGGCGGGCGCGGAGCGCGCCCTCCGGGACGACTACGGAAAGCTCGCCGCGCTCGGCGACCGCTACGTGCGCCCCCTCGTCGGCGCGCTGCTCGCCCGCGCGCTCTACGAGCAGGGGCGCCGTGAGGAGGCGGCTGCCCTGCACGCCGAGATGGGCGAGCTCGCCGACGCCGACGACGTGGAGACGCAGGCGCTGCTGCGCTCGCTGCGCGCGCGCCTCCTCGCCGACGCGGGCGAGCCGGTCGAGGCGGAGGCCTCCGCCCGGCAGGCGGTCGGGCTGCTCGCCGAGGTCGAGTCGCTCGATCTGCGCGGCGACTGCCTGCTCGCGCACGCAGAGACCCTCGCTGCGCTCGGCCGGGGCGAGGAGGCGCGGGCCGCTCTCGAGGCCGCGCTCGAGGCCTACACGCGCAAGGGAAACGACGTCTCCGCCGGGCGCGCCCGAGCCCTGCTCGAGGCGCGCCCGGCGGTCGCCGCGAGCTGACCTAGCCGAACCCGGCGCCCGGGTCCTCGCCGAAGCTGCGGGCGAGGATCACCGCCCTGGCGCCCCGGCCGACCTTCTCGAGCAGCTTGACGCAGGCGGTCTGCGCGGGGGCGAGCGCGCCGCCCTGGCAGCGCTCGAGCGCCTGCCCGGCGAAGGCCGTCGAGCCGGCGGTGTACGAGGCGTCGAAGAGCACCTTCAGCTTCGGGAAGGAAACGGGGAGCGCGTGCAGCGACAGCACCCACTCGACCGGCGCACCCTGCGCGGTCTGCGGGAAGCCGACGAAGGAGATCCAGGTGAGCGAGTTCCCGGCCGGCGGGTTCTCCCCCGCGAACGCCCACGTGCAGCCCGGAGGCAGGGGCACGGCGGGGTCGGGCGAGCCGCCGACGATGCTCGTGCTGAGCGGGTTCTCGACGGAGAGGGGGGCGCCTGCGGTCGAGGGGCGCCCGCCGCAGTCGCCCGCCCGGTTCGGGTGGGCGGCGTCCACGACCGTCGCCAGGCCCGTGTCCTCGCCGGTGACGTCGGTGCCGCCCCCGCCGGGCGCGCCGCCCGAGCCTCGGTCGAAGGAGGCGTGCCCGAACGCGGCGAAGTCGAGCGGGCTCGTCACGTCGGGAGCGGTGTAGGTCACCCAGCGGATCGCCAGGCCGCCCGCGTTGACGGTGCCGACGGGGCAGGTGAAGACGTGGTAGGAGGCGCCGTCGCGCTCGCGCGAGCTCTGGACGCAGTCGGGCGCGCTCGGGGTCGGGTCGAGCAGCGCGCTCCGTACCTCGAGCACGATCGAGACGTGGGTCGCCGATCCGATCCCGGGGCCTTCCGCGGCCACGAACTTCCCGAGCGCGAAGCCCCGCTTCCCCTCGGTCAGGATCTGCGGCTGGACGAGCAGGTCGAACGTGGCCTGCGTGCTGCCCGCCCGGCCGCCGGCGGCCGCGACGAGCGCGAGCGCCGCGCAGGCGAGCGCCAGGGCAGCGCGCGGCGCACGCCTCCGCGCAGCAAGACGTGATCCGCAGGGGGGCGTCCTCCGCGCGCCCCGTGTCGGTGCACCCATACTGTCCCCCTCCTCCCGGTTCACGGCTGCAACGCAGCCTCCCGCGGGGGATGCAAGCAGGTTTCGCCCGCCGCGTCAACGCGGGCGCGCTCGGGCGCGCGCCGACCCCAGCCCTCCGCCTGCGCGCTCAGGCGAGCGCGGCCTCGCCGAGCAGGGCGCGCACCTCCGCGAAGAAGTCCGGGTCCGGCGCCACCCGGTACTCGGGGCCGAGCGCGAGCGTGCGCTCGCCGAGGGAGGTCTCGAGGGCGAGGTAGACGGGCGCGTCGCCCGGAAACTCGCGGACGAGCGCGGCGAGCTCGCGCACGATCCCCGCCGGGGCGCGCCGGGCGTCGATGCGCAGGCGCACCTCCCGCCGCCGCTCGGCGAGCTCGAAGGGCTGCACCTCCTGCGCCACGAGCTTCGTCTCCCCGGCCTGCTTGTGGTCGACGCGGCCTTTGACGACCAGCACCCGGTCGGGCTCCAGGTGCTCGCGGGCGGCCGCGTAGGTCGAGTTGAAGACCACGACCTCGACGCTCCCCGTCGTGTCCTCGAGGGTCGCGAACGCCATCGGCTCGCCCCGCTTCGTCGTCGCCTGCCGGAGCGCGGCCACCATCCCGCCGACCGTCACCACCTCGCCCTCCCGCCGCCGCTCGAGCTCGGCGAGCGGGCAGTCGGTCTTGCGCCGCAGCTCCGCCGCCACCCGGTCGAGGGGGTGCTCGGAGACGTACAGGCCGAGCGTCTCCTTCTCCAAGCGGAGCAGCTCCCGCTCGTCGAGCTCCCCGGAGGGAAGCGGCGGGTGGTGGCGCTCCCGGGCGCCCTCGCCTGCGCCCGGTCCGGCGTCGAAGATGGAGGCCTGCCCGGCGAGCCGGTCGGCCGCGTGCCGCTGCCCGTGGGCGAGCGCCTGGTCGAGCACCGCCAGCATGCCCAGACGCGTCGCGCCCGTCGAGTCGAGCGCGCCGCACTTGACGAGCGCCTCGAGCGCGCGCTTGTTCACCACCTGCGGGTCGACGCGCTCCACGAAGTCCCAGATGGAGGCGAACGGGCCGCCCTCCTCCCGCGCACGCACGATCGCGTCCGCCGCCGCCTCGCCCACGTTCTTCACCGCGTTCAGGCCGAAGCGGATCCCCTCCTCCACGATCGCGAAGTCCTGCCGCGAGGAGTTGACGTCCGGGGGCAGGACGGCGATGCCCATCTCCCGGCAGGCGGTGACGTAGAAGGGCACGCGGTCCTTCGTGTTCATGACGGAGGAGATGAGGGCGGCCATGTACTCGCGCGGGTGGTTCGCCTTCAACCACGCGGTGCGGTAGGCGATGAGCGCGTAGCAGGCCGCGTGCGCCTTGTTGAAGGAGTAGTCCTTCGACTGCTCGAGGTCGCTCCACAGCTGCTGCGCCACGGCGGGGGTGACGTCGTTCGCGGCGCAGCCGGCGAGGAACTTCTCCTTGAGGGAGGCCATCAGCTGGTGGTTCTTCTTGCCGATCGCCTTCCGCAGCGTCTCCGCCTCCGCGGGCGTGAACCCGGCCAGGCGCTTGGCGATCTCCATCGACTGCTCCTGGTAGAGGCAGATGCCCCAGGTCTCGTCGAGGATGTCGCGCAGGCGCTCGTCCGGGTAGGTCACCTGCTCGCGCCCGTGCTTGCGCGCCGCGTAGGTGGGGATGTAGGCCATCGGCCCGGGCCGGTAGAGGGCGACGAGGGCGATCAGGTCCTCGAACTCGCTCGGCCTGACCAGGCGCAGCGCCTCCCGCATCCCGGAGGACTCGAACTGGAAGACCCCGGTCGACTCGCCGCGGGCGAGCATCTCGTACGTCCTCGCGTCGTCGAGCGGGATGGCGCCGATGTCGAGCCCGCCCGCGAGCTCCACCGCCTTGTCGATCACGTCCAGGTTGCGCAGCCCGAGGAAGTCCATCTTGAGCAGCCCGAGCTCGACCACATCCCCCATCGCGAGCTGGGTCACGATCTCCTGGCCCGCGCCCTTCTGCTGGAGGGGCACCACCTCCACGAGCGGCTGCGCGCCGATCACGACCCCGGCGGCGTGGATCGAGTCCGCCCGGGTGAGCCCCTCGAGCGGCCTCGCCAGGTCCACGATCTCCTTCGCCACCGGATCGGTGTCCACCGCCTGCCGGAGCTCCGAGCCGGGTCGAAGCGCCTCCTCGAGCGTCTGCCCGGGCCCCTCGGGGACGAGCTTGGCGATGCGGTCGACGACGCCGTAGGGGACGTCCAGCACGCGTCCCGCGTCGCGGATGGCCGCCCGCGCCGCCATCGTCGAGAAGGTGATGATCTGGGCGACGCGGTCGCGCCCGTACTTCTCCGCGACGTAGTTGATGACCCGGTCGCGGCCGGCGACGGAGAAGTCGATGTCCATGTCCGGCAGGTCCTTGCGGGCGGGGTTGAGGAAGCGCTCGAAGAGCAGCCCGTACCGGATCGGGTCGACGTCGGTGATCTCCAGGCAGTAGGCGGCGAGCGAGCCGGCCGCGGAGCCGCGCCCCGGCCCGACGCTGATCCCGTTCTGCTTCGCGAAGCGGATGAAGTCCCAGACGATCAGGAAGTAGTCGGCGAACCCCATCTCGCGGATCGTCTTCAGCTCGAAGCGGAGCCGCTCCGTGAGCTCGGGCGTGGCCCGCCCGTACCGCTTGACGAGGCCCTTCTCGCACAGCTCGACGAGGTAGTCGAAGGCGTCGCGCCCGTCCGGGACGGGGAAGCGGGGAAGCAGGATGCGGCCGAGGGCGAGCTCGACCCGGCAGCGCTCCGCCACCTCGAGCGTGCGGGCGAGGGCGTCCTCCAGCCCGGGGAAGTCCCGCGCCATCTCCTCCTGCGTCTTGAAGAAGAACTCGTTCGTGTCGAAGCGCCAGCGGTTCGGGTTCTTCAGCGTGTCCCCGGACTGGATGCAGAGGAGCGCCTCGTGGGCGTAGGCGTCCTCCGCGTCCAGGTAGTGGACGTCGCCCGTGGCGACGAGCGGGATCCCCGCGTCCTCCGCCAGCCGGACGAGCTGCGGGTTCACCCGCTCCTGCTCGGCGAGGTGCGCGTTCTGGATCTCCACGTAGGTCGCGTCGCGCCCGAAGATCTGGACGAGGCGGTCGAGGTCGGCGCGGGCGTCGCCGGGGCGGCCCTCGGCGAGCGCGCGGGCGACGCGGCCGGAGAGGCAGCCGGAGAGGGCGACGATCCCCTTCGCGTGCCGCTCGAGGAGCTCCCAGTCGACGCGCGGCTTGTAGTAGTAGCCCTCCAGGTAGCCGAGCGAGGAGAGCCTGATCAGGTTCGCGTAGCCCTCGTTCGACTCCGCGAGCAGCGTCAGGTGCGCGTACCCCTTGCGCTGCGCGCGCCGGTCGTCCGTCACGTACACCTCGCAGCCGAGGACCGGCCTGATCCCCGCCTTGCGCGCCTCCCGGTAGAGCTGGACGACGCCGGCGAGCGAGCCGTGGTCCGTCAGCGCCACCGCCGGCATCTCCAGCCGCGCCGCCTTCTCCACGAGCGCGGGGATCCGGCAGGCCCCGTCCAGGATCGAGTACTCGGAGTGGACGTGCAGGTGGACGAACGGGGGCGCTGCGCGGCTCACCGGGGCGCCATCGTACTGCCGCCGGGAGACGGATCCGACCGCTGTCTTTTGTCGATGGGAAGCCGCCCGGGCGTGGCCGCGCGGGCTCCTCCTCGGGGGGGATGGGCTGGCCGGGGCGCGTGCCGATAGGTCTCCGGATGGCGTCTGCGGACACGGAGATCGAGATCCTGCGCGAGCGCGCGCTCGCGCTCGCGGACGAGCTTGGCCTCGACCGCGGCGCCTGGTACCTGCGCGTCCTCGCCGAGGCGCCCGGCCCCGGCGAGCAGCCCGACCTGGGGGCGCTCGTGCGCGCCTACTGGGAGCTGCAGCGGGCGACCGGGCGGGCCGACCTGCGCGCCGACTGGCGCCGCCTGGCGGACGCCCTCTGGAGCGGGCGTCACGGACGCGAGTAGGCGGCCCCGCGCCCGGGCGCGGGCAGACTTCGCCGGTGCGCCCGCCCACCTGGATCGTCCCCGGGAAGCTCCTCGCAGGCCGCCACCCGTGCGCCTGGGGCCCGGAGGGGGCGCTCGCCGAGGTGGACGCCCTGCTTCGCGCCGGCGTCACGCTCTTCCTCGACCTCACGGAGGAGGGGGAGCTCGAGCCGTACGCGCACCTCGTCCCCCCTCCCGCCCGCACCGTGCGCATCCCCATGCGCGACTTCTCGGCGCCCCCGCCCGCCGTCCTCGTCTCCGCGCTGGACGAGATCGACGCCGAGCTCGGGCGGGGCGGCGTCGTCTACGTGCACTGCTGGGCGGGCTGCGGCAGGACGGGGGTGGTGGTGGGAAGCTGGCTCGTCCGGCACGGGGCGACCCCCGCCGAGGCGCTCCGCCGCATCGCCGAGACCCGCGGCCCCGGGTGCCCGCAGACGCTCGAGCAGCGGCTGCTCATCCTCGACTGGCGCCCGGGCCGCTGAGCCCCGGGCGCCGGGCTCGGGCGCTCAGGCGAGCGGCTCGGCGGGCTCGTCCACGAAGAAGGCCATGAGCACGGCGTCCACGTCCTCGCCGTCGCGCTCGTAGTGGCGCCGGCGGTAGCCCTCTCGGCGGAAGCCGAAGGACTCGTACAGGCGGAGGGCGGGCACGTTCCAGGGGAAGACGTGCAGCTCGAGCTTGCGGATGCCGGAGGCGCGGGCCCAGTCGACGGCCGTCTCGAGCAGCAGGCGCCCGATCCCGCGCCTGCGGTGGGCGGCGTCCACCATCAGCCCGAGGTCGGCGACATGCCGGCTCGCCGGGTGCGGGTCGCGGGCGAGGGAGAGGCGTCCGACGACGACCCCGTCCACCTCGGCGACGAACACGGCGGCGTCCGGGTGCCGGCGGACGCCCCGCAGGTAGCGGCGCTCCTCCCCGAGCGAGCGCCAGCTGTCGCTCGCCAGGATCCAGCGGCCCTCCTCGCGGGCGACCGCCTCGGCGAGGGCGACGAGCGCCGGGGCGTCCTTCGGCTCGGCGCGCCGCACCCGGATCACGGCACCACCAGCCCGGCCCCGCCGCGGCGCGGGTCGCCGGCGGCGGCGAGCGTCCCGTCCGGCCGCCGCTCCACCGCCTGCACGCCGCCGAAGAAGAGGTTGCGGCCCGACCAGCGCACGAGCCGCCACTCGCGCGCCGCCTCCGCGAGCGCGGCCGCCGGCCATCCTCCCTCGACGTGCAGGAGGGAGCCCTCGACGTGCAGGCGGGGGGCGGCGACGGCCTCGTCCACCCCCTCCCCGGCGAGCACGCGGCAGGCGACCTGGGCGATCGCCCCCGCGAGGCGCACGGAGCCCGCGCTCCCGAGCAGGAGACGCGGCCGGCCCCCCTCCAGGACGAGCGTCGGCGCGAGCATGCTCGGCAGCCGCCCGCCGGGCGCGTGCGGGCCCTCCCCGATCACGTCCAGCTCCCCGAGCATGTTGTTCAGCTGCGCGCCTCCGCGGAAGACGCCGGAGCCCGAGCCGAGGGTGGAGGAGAGCGCGGCCGCGAAGCCCTCCCCGTCGAGGACGGAGACGTGCGTCGTCCCCGTCGGCCGCCCCCCGGGCGCCCGCTCATAGCCGGCCGCGAGCGCCGCCGCGGCCGCGCCCACGCCGCCGTCGTCGGCCGCGAGGCGCTCGAGGACGTCGAGGACGATCG
>DATLYP010000020.1:0-7529 GCA_035574655.1 Gaiellaceae bacterium | reverse complement strand
CGCGGGCCGGGGGGCGGTGCGGGCGTCGGGGCTGCGCCCGGCGGCGAGGGCGAGCCCGGCGAGGAGCGAGAGCGCGATCAGGCGGCGCACGGCGGGGCACGGTAGCGGCGCCCTGTGAGGTCTCCGTTAACGGCCGCTCGGCGAGGCGTCCCGGGGCGGCGCCCGCCCGGCCGGCTCAGCCCGTCCGCCCGCAGTGGACGAGCGCGTTCAGGCAGCGCTCGACCAGCCTGCGCAGCGCGCCCGGCCGCCACGCGTTGAAGAAGTCGCCGTGCGCGCTGAAGACGCCGCCCGAGGCGAGCGAGAAGCCGTCTCCACCGGTCACCGGGTAGCGGACGACGAGGGCGATTGCCGGGACGGCCACCGGGTGCGTCGGGGGGCAGACGCCGCGCAGCGGATACGCCATGTGGCTCCGGTGGTCCGGCGCGTCCAGGCGGCGGCCGTCCCAGCAGCTCGGGAAGCGGAGGTGCAGGCGCAGGAACGAGCCGCGGGCCTGCGGGCAGGTCGGGATCGTGCTCGAGGGGGGGACGCCGCCCGCGAGCCCGCAGCTCCAGAAGGTCGTCCGCAGCGGCTGGGGCGAGGTCGCCGAGGCGTCCCCGGCGATCATCCGGAAGCCGTTCGGGAAGGGGCGCACCTGGGCGAGCGTGCTGCGCCGGTAGTAGACGGTGGCGCCGAGGGGGAGCACGGGCTCGCCGGCGCGGAGGAGGGTGGGGACCCAGTAGGCGGCGGTGTCCGCCCGGTTGCGACAGGTGGTGCCCGCGGAGACGAGCGAGCCGAACGTGGAGTGCGCGTTCGTCGTCCGGTTGCCGAAGAACGTGTGGTCGTGGGAGGCGCCCGGGCGGCCGGGGGCGACGATCGGGTCGTCGGGCGCGCGGTGGCTGAAGCCGCAGGTCTCGACGAAGGTGACCCCGACCAGGTCGGCCCGCTCGAGCGGCTGACCGCGGTCGCGGCCCGGCGGCGTCGCGAGCGCGGCGGACGCGGCGCCTACGAGAACGAGGCCCGCCACAGCGGCGGCGAGGACGCGTGCGCTCATCGGTGACCTCCCCGTGTCGGCGACGCTCCCAGTCAGCCACAGCCCCGTTTCGATTCCTTGAGCGTTCTGTGACGTGGGCGTAAGCATTCCGTTTGGACGCGCACGAGCTGCGCAAGCTCGCGGCCTCTCGCGCATCCTTCCGACGACCACGATCTCGAGGGAGGGATTCCGCATGCGAACGTTCCTATCCGCAGCCGTCCTCGCCGCCGCGCTCGTCGCCGCCGGCGCGGCCGGCGGCGCGCCCGCGAAGAAGGGCAAGCCGTCGCTCTCGGCGACGCCCGTCTTCAAGGTGCACATGAAGCCGAGCCAGGAGGTGCCCCCGATCAAGGGCCTGCGGGCGGACGCAGTCGGCCACGTCACCTTCGACCTCGAGCGCTCGAGCTCCGGCGCGATCACGGCGGGCGAGGTGATCTTCTACGTCAACTACGCGTTCCCGGCGTCGGTGACGATCACCGGCCTGCACGTCCACCAGGGGGCGAAGGGGACGAACGGGCCGGTCGTCATCAACTCGGGCGTCTCCTCGCTCGCGGACGCCGACGGGGAGGGGAACATCACGACGGTCGTGACCGGCACGGCGCCCGCGGTCCTGCAGGCGATCCTGGACAACCCGCGCGGCTACTACGTGAACCTGCACACGAGCGTGCACCCGGGCGGGGCGCTGCGCGACCAGCTGCACAACCCGAAGAAGCGCTAGCGAGCCCGGCTCGCGACGCTCGCACGAGGGGGCCGGCCGCCCCGGCCCCCTCGTGCGAGCAGGCGGTGCACCACGGGCAGGCCCGTCGCTTCGCGCCCGCGGTCGTCGTCACCCCCTCCCAGCCCTTGCCCGCCGCCCCGGCGAGGAGTTGAATCGGGGCAACCGCGACCAAGGAGGGGAAGATGCCCACCTACGTCAGCCTCATCACTTGGACCGACCAAGGGGTCAGGTCCTTCCAGGACACCGTCGCGCGGGCCGAGGCCGGTCGGGAGCTCGCCGCCAAGTTCGGCGGCACGCTCAAGGAGATCTACTGGACGCTCGGGCCGTACGACATCGTGGCCGTCTCCGAGGCGCCGGACGACGAGACGGCGACCGCGTTCGCGCTCGCGCTCTCCGCGCAGGGGAACGTGCGCACGGCCACGATGCGCGCGTTCGGCCCCGAGGAGATGCGCGGGATCCTGGAGAAGGCCAGGGCGGGCGCCCAGGCTTAGCCGGGCGGCGTCGCCGGCGGATAGCGGGCGCGGATCTCGTCCACGTACGCGGCGAGCCGGTCGGCGATCGCCCGGTCGCGGATCTCGAGCACGTCCTCGGCGTTCCGCTCCCCCGAGCGGGAGAGGTTGAAGCTGCCGAGGAACGCCGTGTCGTCGGCGACCACCACCTTCGCGTGCATGGAGTCGTGGACCGCGTCCGGGGCCCAGGGCGTCGAGCGCTTGCCGGCGAACGGCGCCTCCTCGAGGACGCGCCGGAGCAGCGGGATCTTCCAGGCGCTGACCCCGTTTGCCCGCCACTGCCGGAAGACCTCGTCCACCTGCGTGTCGTCGACGATCCCGGCGAGCGAGCACCGCCGCTCGGCCACCACCTCCACGAGCGTCCCCAGGATCGGCCCGGAGGTGAGCACCGGGGAGGCGATGCGGACGCGCTCGCGCGCCTTCCCGATGTGCTTCGCGATCCGGTGCGAGAGCGCCTGCCCGTGCGTGGGGCAGAACCAGGCGCGCACGCGGGCGCCGTCCACCCGCTCGGGGCGGGGCTCGACGTCGCCGGCGCCCTCCACCCTGCCCCGCTCCCAGAGCTGTTCGAAGGCGAGCGTGTACGCGTAGGCGATCGGGCGCGCGCGCACGACCGCGACCACGTTCTCCTGCCGCGACCAGGAGTCGTCCGTCCAGTTCGTGGATCCGGTCCACACCGCCTCCCCGTCGCGCACCGCGAACTTGTGGTGCATGAGGTCGGGGACGCCGGCGACCCCGCGCGTCGGGACGGGGAGCGCCTCGATCGCGTCCGGCGTCGCCTCCGGCGGGGGCGGCACCGGGATCGGCCCCGGGTGGTCGACGTTGTAGACCAGGCGCACGGCGACGCCGCGCTGGGCGGCGGCGAGGAGCGCGGCGAGGACGAGCGCGCCCGCGTCCGTCTCGAGGCGGACGTCGTAGAGGGCGAGGTCGAGCGAGCGTCGTGCCTCGTGCAGGAAGCCGGCGATCTCGCGGGCGACGTCCGAGGGGCGCTGGGCGCCGTCGGCGAGCGTGAGGATCTGGATCGGCGCAGGCTGCGCCGGCGGCGCCGCGCTCAGGACCGGCCCCGCAGCGCCGCTTTCTGGGCCCGCTTCTGAGCCTGGTACCAGGCGAGCGCCTCCGGGGAGTCGACGTCGCCGAGCGTCGGGTGGCCGGGCACGAGCGGCTCCGCGACGCGCACCCCGAAGCGCTTCGCGAGCACGGAGGCGAGCGCCTTCACCTTCATCTCCCCGAACCCGGGCAGCTCCTCGATCCGCCGGCGCAGGTCGTCCGCGTCCTCCGCCTCCCGCCAGAGCCGGGAGGCGTCGCCGCCGTAGCGCTCGGCGACGAGCGCGCACAGCTCCTGCACGCGGCGGGCCATCGCCCCCGGGAAGCGGTGGATCGCGGGCCGCTCGCGGAACGCCTCCTCGAGCCGTGCGGGGTCGGCGCGCGCGATCTCCGCCGCGTCCAGGGTGCCGAGCCGCTGCTTCAGCTTGAGCGGGCCCGAGAAGGCGGTCTGCACGGGCACCTGCTGGTCGAGGGCGAAGCCGACGAGCAGCGCCAGCGCGTCGCGTGCGATCAGCCGGTCCGCCTCCTCGTCGCCCGTGAAGTGGAGCGCGTCGGGCACGGCCCGATCGTAGTGGCGCCGGCGTCCCGGGCGCCGTCGCTTCCGCCTCGGGGCGGGCGCCGCGCGGTAGCCTCGGCACGGTGGACGCGCTCGACGTCCTCTCCCCGCCGGCGCGGGAGTGGTTCCGGCGGGCGTTCGCCGAGCCGACGCCCGCGCAGGCGCTCGGCTGGCCCGCGATCGCCCGCGGCGGGCACGTCCTGATCCAGGCGCCCACGGGCTCGGGGAAGACGCTCGCCGCCTTCCTCCTCGGCCTCGACCGCCTGCACGCGACCCCCGGCGAGGGGTTGCGCCTGCTGTACGTCTCGCCGCTCAAGGCGCTCAACTACGACGTCGAGCGCAACCTGCGCGCTCCCCTGGCCGGGCTCCGCTCGCGGCTCTCCGTCGCCGTCCGCACCGGGGACACCCCGGCCGACGAGCGGCGGCGGCTGCTGCGGGCCCCCCCGGACATCCTCATCACCACCCCCGAAAGCCTCTTCCTGCTCCTCACCTCCCAGGCGCGCGAGACCCTGCGCGGCGTCGAGACGGTGATCGTGGACGAGGTGCACGCGGTCGCGGGCTCGAAGCGGGGCGCGCACCTCGCGCTCTCCCTCGAGCGCCTGGAGCGGCTCGTCGAGCGGCCCTTCCAACGGATCGGGCTCTCCGCCACGCAGCGCCCGCTCGCGGAGATCGGCCGCTTCGTCGCCGGCGCGGGCCGGGAGATCGAGCTCGTGGACGCGGGCGTCCGCAAGGAGCTCGACCTCGAGGTCGTCGTCCCCGTGGAGGATTTGCGCGAGCCCGGCTCCACGGCCGAGCTGCCCCTCCCGCCGCTCGCGGACGGCGTCCAGCTCGGCCCGGGCGCGGAGCGCTCGAGCCGCTCGCTCTGGCCCTCGCTCTACCCGGCGATCCTCGACCTCGTCCGCGCGCACCGCTCGACGATCGTCTTCGTCAACAACCGCCGCCTGGCCGAGCGGCTCGCCCTGCGCCTGAACGAGCTCGCCGGCGAGGAGCTCGCCCGCGCCCACCACGGCTCCCTTGCCCGCGAGCAGCGTCTGGAGGTGGAGGAGCTCTTGAAGGCGGGGCGCATCCTCTGCCTCGTCGCCACCTCCTCGCTCGAGCTCGGGATCGACATGGGCGCCGTCGACCTCGTCGTCCAGGTGGAGAGCCCGAAGTCGGTCGCGCGCGGCCTGCAGCGGATCGGGCGCGCCGGGCACGAGCTGGGCGCCGTCTCCAAGGGCCGCGTCTTCCCCAAGTTCCGCGGCGACCTGCTCGAGGCGGCGGTCGTCGCGCGCGCGATGCACGAGGGGGCGATCGAGGAGACCCGCGTCCCCCGCAACCCGCTGGACGTGCTCGCGCAGCAGATCGTCGCCATCTGCGCCGACGAGGAGATCGCGGTCGAGGAGCTGCACGCGCTCTGCCGGCGCGCGTACCCCTTCGCCGACCTCTCCCGGGCCGTGCTCGAGAACGTCCTCGACATGCTCGCCGGCCGCTACCCGTCCGACGAGTTCGGCGAGCTCCGGCCCCGCATCGTCTGGGACCGCACCGCGGGCGTCGTCCGCGGGCGGAGCGGCGCCCGCCGGCTTGCGGTGACGAACGCGGGGACGATCCCCGACCGGGGCCTCTTCGCCGTGCACCTCGCGGACGGGGGCGGCCGGGTGGGCGAGCTGGACGAGGAGATGGTGTACGAGGCGCGGGAGGGGCAGACCTTCGTCCTCGGCGCCACCACCTGGCGGATCGAGGAGATCACCCGCGACCGCGTCCTCGTCTCCCCGGCGCCCGGCGTCCCCGGGGTCGCGCCCTTCTGGAAGGGGGAGGGGGTGGGCCGGCCGGCCGAGCTCGGCGAGCGGATCGGCCGCACCGCCCGCGAGCTGGCGGCGCTCCCCGACCAAGAGGCGCTCGCGCGCCTGCGCAGGGAGCACGCGCTCGACGAGCGGGCGGCGCGCAATCTGCTCGCCTACCTCCGGGAGCAGGAGGCGGCGACCGGCGCCGTCCCCTCCGACCGGACGGTGGTCGTGGAGCGCTTCCGGGACGAGATCGGCGACTGGCGGGTGTGCGTCCTCACCCCGTTCGGGGCGCGGGTGCACGCGCCCTGGGCGCTCGCGCTCGGCGCCCGCCTGCGGGAGACGCTCGGCCTGGACGCGCAGGCGATCTGGTCGGACGACGGCATCGCCTTCCACCTCCCCGACGCGGACGCGCCCCCGCCCGTCGCCGACCTCCTCCTCGACCCGGAGGAGGTGGAGGAGCTCGTCCTCGGCGAGCTCCCCGACACCGCCCTCTTCGGCGCCCGCTTCCGCGAGAACGCCGCCCGCGCGCTCCTCATCCCCCGCCGGCGTCCCGGGCAGCGCACCCCGCTCTGGCAGCAGCGCCTGAAGGCGCAGAGCCTGCTCCAGGTCGCGCGCCGCTACCCGCAGTTCCCGATCGTGCTGGAGACGGTGCGCGAGTGCCTGCAGGACGTCTTCGACCTGCCCGCCCTGCGGCGGCTCCTGCGCGGGATCCGCGGCCGCGCGCTCGACCTGGTGGAGGTGGAGACCGCCTCCGCCTCCCCCTTCGCCCGCTCGCTCCTCTTCGAGTACGTCGCCACGTACATGTACGAGGACGACACCCCCGCCCAGGAGCGGCGCGCGCAGGCGCTCTCCCTCGACCGGGAGCTCCTGCGGGAGCTGATGGGGATCGAGGAGCTCCGCGAGCTGCTCGACGCGGGGGCGATCGAGCAGGTCGAGCGCTCGCTCCGCCCCCCGCCGCGCACCGCCGACGAGCTCCACGACCTGCTCAGGCGGGCAGGCCCGCACCCGCGGGGGGAGGTGGACGGCGGCTTCCTGGCGACGCTCCTCCGCGAGCGGCGGGCGATCGTCGTCCGGCTCGGGGAGCGGGAGCTCGCGGCCGCCGCGGAGGACGCCGGGCTCGTCCGGGACGCGCTCGGCGCCGTCCCCCCGGCGGGGCTGCCGCGGGCGTTCCTCGAGCCGGTCGAGCGGCCGCTGGCCGCGCTCCTGCTGCGTGAGGCGCGCACGCGCGGCCCCTTCACGACCGCGGAGGTTGCGGAGCGCCTCGGGCTCCCGCCGCAGGCGGTGGAGGCCGAGCTCGCGGCGCTCGAGGCCGAGGAGCGGCTCGTCCGCGGCGAGCTGCGCCCCGGCGGAAGCGAGCGCGAGTGGTGCGACCCGGACGTGCTGCGCCGCATCCGGCGGGCGACGCTCGCCGTGCTGCGGCGCGAGGTGGAGCCCGCCGAGCAGGCCGCGCTCGGGCGCTTCCTGCCCGCCTGGCACGGGATCGGCCGCCGGCAGACGCTGCGGGAGGCGCTCGTCCCCCTGCAGGCGCTCCCCCTGCCCGTCCCGCTCTGGGAGAGCGACGTGCTCCCCCGCCGCGTCCCCGGCTACCGCCCCGCCGACCTGGACGCCCTCTGCGCCTCCGGCGAGCTCGTCTGGGTGGGCGCCGGCCTCGACCGGGTCGCCGTCTACTTCCGGGAGGACGCCCCCGCGCTCGGCCCGCCCGCCGCCGAGCCGCCCCCGGAGGGGACGGCCCACGCGGCGCTCCGGACGGCGCTCGCCGGCGGGGCTCTCTTCTGGCCCGACCTCCTCGCCGCCTCCGGGCTCGAGCCGGCGGAGGCGCTGCCCGCGCTCTGGGAGCTCGTCTTCGCCGGCGAGGTCACGAACGACGCCTGGGCGCCCCTGCGCGCGCCTCGCCGCTACGAGGCGCCTCGACCCGAGCGCCGCGCGCGCCGCTTCG
>DATLYP010000019.1:0-4641 GCA_035574655.1 Gaiellaceae bacterium | reverse complement strand
CACCTCCTGCTCCTCGACCTGCGCCGGACGGAGTGGACGGGCAAGGACGCCGAGGACCGGCTGAAACGGGTGGGGATCACCGCCAACCGCAACAGCATCCCCTACGACGAGCGCCCGCCCACCGTCGCCTCCGGCCTGCGCCTGGGCACGCCCGCCGTCACCATGCGCGGCTTCGACGAAGAGGACATGCGCGAGGTGGCCCGCATCATCGCCCACGCGCTCGCCCCCGACCCCGACCCGGACGCCCTCGCGGCGCGCAGTCGGCGGCTCTGCGAGCGGCGGCCGCTCTACCCGGGGAGGGACGCCTTCCCGACCTTCGCCTAGGAGGAGGACCAGATGGACGGAGCCCAGTCAGTCGCCGCCCCGGCCGGGACGGTCGTCGAGGTCACGCACCCGCTCGTGCGGCACAAGCTCGGCCTCCTCCGGGACGTGACGACGACGACGCAGATGTTCCGCCAGCTCGTGAACGAACTCACGCTCCTCCTCACCTACGAGGCGACGAAGGACCTGGCGGACGAGGAGGTGGAGATCGAGACCCCGCTCGAGCGGACGACCGCGCGCCGCATCTCGGGCAAGAAGGTGGCCGTCTGCCCGATCCTGCGCGCCGGCGTCGGCATGCTGGACGGCGTCCTCTCGCTGATCCCGGGGGCGCGCGTCGGCTTCATCGGCCTCTACCGGGACGAGGAGACGCTGCAGCCCGTCGAGTACTACGTCAAGCTCCCCGACGACCTGCCCGACCGGGACGTGATCCTGCTCGACCCCATGCTCGCTACCGGCAACTCGACGGCGGCCGCGATCGAGACGGTGAAGCGGGCGGGGGCCGTCTCCGTGCGGGTGATCGCCCTGATCGCGGCCCCGGAGGGGATCGCGCGCGTGCACCGCGACCACCCGGACGTGCGCATCGTCGTCGCCGCCGTCGATCGCGGCCTGAACGAGAAGGGCTACATCCTCCCCGGGCTCGGGGACGCAGGCGACCGCCTGTACGGGACGAAGTAGGAGGCCGTGCCGGAGGCGCTGCGCGACACCCCGGAGGTCCTGTATGGGGCGGCGATCGCGTTCGCGATCGTCGTCCTGCTCACGCCCGCGGTCGGCGGGATGGCCCGGCTCCTCGGCGTCGTCGACCGGCCGGGCGCCCGCCGCCTGAACCGCCGGCCGGTCCCCCGCCTGGGCGGGCTCGCCATCTTCCTCGGGATCGTCGTGCCCGCCCTCGCCTTCCTCGACCTCTCCGGCGAGAGCCGGGGCGTCCTGCTCGGCGCCGCCCTCGCCACCGTGGTCGGGGCCGTGGACGACTTCCGCGGCCTCTCCCCGCTTCCCAAGCTGCTCGGGCAGGTGGGGGCGGCGGGCGTGCCGCCGGCGTTCGGCGTCTGGGTCGACCACTTCACCTTCCCCGTCCTCGGCGTGGTCGACCTCTCCCCCTGGGTGGGCGTGCCGCTCTCGATGCTCTTCATCGTCGCCGTCATGAACATGGTCAACTTCCTGGACGGGCTGGACGGGCTCGCCGCCGGCGTCTGCGGGATCGCGGGCGCGACCTACGCCGTGCTCGCGCTCTCCCTCGGGAAGGCCGACCCGGCGATCCTGTCCGCGATCGTGGCCGGCGCCTGTCTCGGCTTCCTCCGCCACAACTTCTTCCCGGCGCGGATCTTCATGGGCGACTCGGGCGCCCTCTGCCTCGGCTTCGTCCTCGCCGCCGTCTCCATCCAGGGCCTGCTCAAGACGGCGTCCACGGTCGTGCTCGTGCTCCCGCTGCTCGTCCTCGCCGTCCCCATCCTGGACACCTCCTTCGTGGTCGCCCGCCGCCTCAAGCACAACCGGCCGATCACCGCCGCCGACCGCAGCCACCTGCACCACCGCTTCCTGAACATCGGCTACTCGCAGCGGCGCGCGGCCGTGACCATGTGGCTCTGGTGCCTGAGCCTCGCCGGCGCCGCGCTCGCCACCCGCTTCCTCCCCTTCCGCGAGGGCGGGGAGTGGGACCTCGGGCGGACGCTCCTCGCCGCGGCGATCGCGCTCTTCGCGCTCGCCTTCTCCGTCTACATCGTCTACCTGCTCGAGATCGTCAAGCTGATGAACCCCCGCGTCCGCCGGCGCGAGCGGGAGCAACAGCTCGCCGAGGCAGAGCGGCGGCTTACGGCATAGGGCGCTCCACCGCCTCGACGATCCGCTCGTAACGGAGGCCCGCGCGCCGTGCGATCTCGCCGACGACGTCCGCCGACACCGCCTCGAACACGAGCAGCGCGACCTCGTCCGTCGGCAGGAACGTCGAGCGAACGAGCTGTACGTGTCGACCCTCGGAGCACGCGAGGAGAGCCGCGCGACGCGCTGCCTCCGCCGCGCGGGCGAGCCCCGCGGCTCGCCCACGCGGCACGTACGTCTCGAGCAGGTAGGTCGCCATGACCCGGCGGCTAGTCCAGAGTGACGGTCGTGCAGGTCGTGCGGTAGCGGACCGCCCCGAGTCCGTCGACGACGGTCCACACGACGCCGTGCTCTCCGACGAGGAAGCCCGGGATCTCCTCAGGCCGCACGACCGCATCGGACTGGCCGTTGCCGGCCTCGTTCGTCGTGATCGCGCCTACCGGGCTTGCGAACACGCCGAATCCGCCTCCGTCGCACTCCGGATCGAAGGCGTGGAAGTTGCGCACGACCGTGAGCGTCGTCCTCGGGACCGCTCCGTTGAGGACGAAGACCTCGTGTGCCTACACCTGACCGCCTTCGGCCTTGATGTTCTGGACGAAGCCGCTCCGGAGCGGCGCCGATGCGACCGGCGCGAGGGGAAGGTGCTCCGTGTGGTAGACGGCATCGGCGGCGGCGAACGGAGCGAGCGCTCCGGCGATGAGCGCCGTCACGGCGAGCGCGCCCAGGGTCCCGCGGGTCCTTGCGTGTCTCATCACGCCTCCCTCCGTCGTTGGTGGGCACAGCGTCCTCCGCCGGCGCGAGACGCGCGACGGCAGACCCCCGAGGCTTTGCAGAGGAGTTCCCTAGGTTTTGAGCCGCACTAGCTCGGTGCGCGAGCGCACGCCGAGCTTGCGGAAGACGTTCCGGAGATGGAACTCCACCGTCTTCGGAGTCACGAAGAGGGCTGCGGCGACCTCCCGGTTCGTCCCGCCCTGCACCACCAGCTCGACCACCCGCCGCTCGGTGGGCGTCAGCTCGTCGCGGCTCGGCGCGCGCCCGCTGATCCGGCTCAGCTCGTTCTCGGCCCGCCGGGCCCAGAGTCGTGCCCCCAGGCGCTCGAACTCCGACCTCGCGTCCCAGAGCGCCGTTCGCGCCTCCCTCCGACGCTGGGCGCGCCGCAGGGCTGCTCCCTGTGCAAGCAGCGTGCGAGCTCGTTCGAACGGGTGCGGCCTGCGCGTGAGCTCGCCGAGCGCGCGGTCGAAGTCCTCGAAGGCGGTCTGCAGATCGCCCGTAGCGGTCGCCAGGAGGCCCCGGCAGCGTGCCGACGCGGCCAGCGCGACGGCCCGGTCGAGACGCACGGCGTGGCGCTCCGCACGGCTGAGGCGCCTCATCGCCTCCTCCCGGCGGCCGAGGACCGTCAGCGCCTCCTCGTCGTCGAACACGAATCGTGTCGTCGCCGGCTCACCGATGTCCTCCCGCTCGGCGTGCGAGCACGCGGGGTCGAGCCACGCGTGTGCATTCCGAGCGTTTCCGAGCGCGAGCTCGAGATGCCCGAGCGCCAACGGGCGTACATCCAGCCGACTGCGGACCTCGTCCCCGCTGAGATCGAGCGCCCGCTCCGCCAACTCGCGGGTAGGAGCGTCGTGGCCCAGGTGCGCATGGATCAGCGCCTGCATCGCCGTGGCGTAGGCCTGTTGCCCCCGCTGGCCCGTCTGCTCGGCGAGCTCGTCTCCCTCTCGCGCCCAGGCGAGACCTTGTTGCCACTCCCCCGCGAGGAACTCGGTGCATGCGAGGTTGTCGGCCGTCCAGGCGAGCGAGCCCTCGTCGCCGCCTTCCACCGCTCGTCGTACAGGGCTGAGAACAGCTGACGGGCGCGGTCGAGCTCATCGGTCCACATGCAGGCGCAGGCGAGGTTGAACAGGGGGCGCTCCGCGCCGATGAAGAACGTCAGCTTGTGGCCAATGGCCGCCGCCCGCTCGAGGGCCGAAAGGGCGTCCGGATAGCCCATGACGCTCCCGAGGAACCCGTATGTCGATAGCGCGCGAGCCAACAGGGCATCGTCCCCGAGCCGCTTGGCGAGCTCGAGCACACGCCGGGCATCGTCCCCCGCCTCGTGCAGGGACTCGCGAAGCACGACGCGGGTCGACACGAGCCGATCGACGACCAGCGCCTGCAGGTGCGGGTCGTCCTCCGCCTCCTCTCTGGCCCGGAGCAGGAGAGAGACGGCGGCGCGCCTCGTCCCCTCGAACATGTGGATTCGGCCGAGCTCCGCAAGCGCTTCCGCACGCGCGTTGCCGGGGTCGCCTCGCTCCACGAAGGCTTCCAGCAACTCTCGCGCGGAGACCGTGTCGCCCGCCTCCAACCTGCCTCGCGCCGCCAGGAGCGTTCGTCGGTGCCGTGCCGCCGGTTCGTCGAGCGGAGTCAGGGCGAGCGCGCGCTCGGCAAGGTCGGCGGCGTCGGCGATCGCGGCGCGCGCGCTCGCCGCGCGCGCCGCCTGCTCGAGCTGCGCCGCGATGCGCTCGTCGGGCG
>DATLYP010000018.1:0-6509 GCA_035574655.1 Gaiellaceae bacterium | reverse complement strand
CCGCGCGCCGCGAGCTGCCGGAGCAGCAGGGGGTCGACCGCCGGGCCCGCGCCCGAGCCGGCGGCCTGGGCCAGACCGACGGCGGACGCGTGGCGCGAGTCCGCGCCGAGAGCGAGCAGGGCGGCCGCGGCGAGGGCGCCGAGAAGGACGGGGGCGAGACGTGAGCGCATCTGCAAGCCTCCTCCGCGTGATGACACCACGTTGAGTGGTTCCGCCCTGAGAATAGGACACCACTGTGTGAGGTGTCAAGGGCAGCCCTGACGCTTCCCGACGAGACCGGGGAAGCGGCGACGGCGCTCGGTCAGTCGTGGACCTGGATGTTCCCGCTGCGGAGGACGCCGCCGGCCGCGTAGCCGTCGCCGAGGACGAGCCGGAACGTGTCCCCCGTCCCGGGCTCGCCCAGGTCCTCGACGTCGACCGTGAAGTGGACGCCCGCTACGCCGTCCACGCGCGCGAGGCCCGTGAACGTGGCCTTGTTCCCGGCGCGGGTGAAGGAGGTGATGGCCGTCGACTCGACCTTCTTCCCGCGGGAGTGGTCGAGGAAGGTCAGGTGGCCGCTGAGCACGCCGGCCGCGAACTGGGCGTTGAAGCCGAAGCTCGCCCGCCCGCCGGCCGAGATCCCGCGCAGGATGGAGAGCTCCGCGGGCTCCGCCGGCAGCTGCCCGCCGCCGGTCGCCTTCCCCGGCGTGCTCACGGGGGGCGGCGTCACGCAGGCGAGGCCTTCGCAGCGCGCGAAGCGGTAGACGTCGAAGCCGCGCGTCATGTCGCCCGCGTAGACGAAGCCCTTGTACTCCTTCGCCGACCACGTCTCCGCGCCCGGCATCACGTTCCAGCCGAGCGTGTTGCCCCAGGTGCTCTGCGGGTCCTCCGCGATGCCGTCGTCCGACCTCGAGGGGCCGCCGAAGTCGAGGTGCCAGACGCCCGCCCCGTAGTGGGCGGTCACGAGCTGCCGAGCGGGGAGGCTGGAGACGCCGCCGTAGCCGGGGGCGATCTCGCCGGGCCCTGCCGTCCCGTTGCCGCCCATGCGGAAGACGTGGATCGTGCACGCGCGCTCCGTCCGCGGCAGGCTGGCGAGCACGGGCTGGAGGGGGTCGAGGGCCAGCGTCGGGTTCGGGTAGAACCAGGCGCCGAGCCGCGAGGCGGCCGGGTCGGCGACCCCGCTGACCGGCAGCCTCCAGAAGTGGATGCCGCCGATCACCCCATTCGGGTCGGTGTTGCAGCGGGTCTCCTGGAGGCCGCCTCCCCGCTCGTCCGTGATCCCCAGGATCGCCTCGTCCGCGCTCGGGTCCGACTGGTGGGAGATGGAGACGTCGTGCCGGTCGCTTGCGACCCCGCCGTCCCGGTTCCGGTCGTTGGGGACGACGCCGATCCAGGGCGCGCTCCCCTCCAGGACGCGGCTCACGTCCACGACGACGGTGTCGTTGCCGACCGCGGCCACGTACATCCTCGCCCCGTCGCGGGAGAAGGAGACGTCGTGCGGGCTCCACGTGCCGGGGCGCCCGTTCGAGATGCACTGCCCGGCGGCGGCGCCGGCGCACGCGCTGCTCGCCAGGCTCCCGTTCTGCACGATCCGGTAGATGCGCCGCGGCGACGTGCGCAGGTCGACGACGTCCACGGAGCCGTGCGTTCGCGGGTTGACCATGGCGAGCCAGTCGCCGCTCGGATGGAGCGTGGAGTTGTGGGCGCCGCCGCCCGGCGACGCGGATACGCAGTCGAGCAGCGCGGTCGTGAAGGTGGCGGTCGCCGGGTCGTAGCGCAGGCGCACGAGGTCGACGCCGCCGCTCGCCCCCTTCGCCTGCAGGCAGAGCGAGGCGGAGGGGTTGATGCCGCCGATCGGGTCGAACCCGATCACGGCGAGGTCGCCGCGCACCTGCACGTCGTTCTGCCAGCCGGGGTCCGTGTACGCGCCGGCGAGGGAAGGGTGCGCGGGATCGGTGACGTCGAAGATGCGCAGGCCGCCGCCCATCGTCCCGACGAAGGCGTAGTCGTGGACGCCGTCCTCGGCCGTCCGCGACTGGAACTCGACGTCGGTGCCGACGAAGCCGCACACGTTCGCCAGGTGTGCGATGTTCTTCGCCGAGCGCGGGACGCCCCCCGGCGTGTTCACCGCCTCGCAGGGAAGCGGCGTGTTGTGCGCGGGGTCGAGCGGGTCGTCCTGGGCGGCCCAGGCGACTCCCGCGAGCGTCGCCGCCGCCACGAGCGCTGCCCCCAGGAGCGCGCGCCGTCCCGTCTCCGTCCGTGCCAACCCTCTCATCGCCATCCCTCCTCGTGGCGCCCCCGCGTCGCCGGCCGGCGGGCGCGGTCGCTCGAGCCGCCCCCGCCGGCCGTCAGCGCTCGGGAGCGCCGAACCCCGTCTGCTCGTCTCTCAACTCCTCATTCCCCGTACTCCGGACAGAACGGCGCGGCCGCGTCGTACAGCGTCGATGTGTCCCCCGTCACGGCCCGGAGCGCGTTGACGCGTCCGTTCCCGAAGCACTCGTCGTAGCCCGCCAGGCCCTGGTCGACGGCCGAGGCCTGGAGCAGGCCCTCGACCTTCGTCGGCGAGGCCTTGACGTCCCCGTCGGCGCCGACGGTCCCGATGCGGCTGACGATCAGCGCGGCCACGCCCGCGGCGTGGGGCGACGCCATCGACGTCCCCGAGAACGCGGCCCACGCGTTGCCCGGCACCGTGGACAGGACGCCGCGCATCGGGTTGCCGGTTCCCTGTCCGCCCGGGGCGGTCACGTCCACGGCGCCCGACCCCCAGTTGGAGTACGTGGCCTTGGCGTTGTCCGGGCCGAGCGCCGCCGTGCCCACGACCCCCGACGTCTCGGCGGGCACGACGTCGCAGTCGTTGCCCTCGTCGGGGTGCGCGAGATCCTTGTCCGAGTTCCCGAGCGCGGCCACGGGCACGACGCCCTGGCGGCGGGCGTACTGCACCGCGCGCTCCACCGCGCGCCGGAACGCCCGCTGCTTCGGGTCGTCCATGCACTTGAACTCCGTGGACTGGAGCGTCTCGTCGTCGTCCACGAAGAAGCTCATGTTGATCACCTCGAGCTTCAGGTCGCCCGCGTAGGTGATCCCGTCCACGACCGCGCTCGCGTAGCAGTGCCCGGAGGAGTCGCAGACCTTGATGGGGACGAGCGTGACGTTCGGCGCGACGCCCACGACCCCGTGGCCGTTGGCCCGCGCGGCGACGATTCCCGCGACGTGCGTGCCGTGGAACTGGTTGTCCACGCAGGGGTCGGCGACGCCGACGCCCGGGCCTCCGGGAAGGAACGCGATCGAGTTCCGCCCGCGCGCGCAGTCGACGTTCGAGCTCCCGTCGGCCTCCCTGAAATCGAGATGGCCGCCGTCGATGCCGGTGTCGAGGATGCCGACCTCCACGAGGCGGGAGCCGGCCTCGACCGCGTGCGCCTCCGGCGCCTGGATTGTGCGCATGCTCCACTGCGCGGCCTCGAGCGGGTCGGCGGACGGCTCCGGGCCGCCGCCGGGCACGCTCCCGGCCGCGTAGTCCTGGCCGACCTCCTGCACGACCGCGTACGCGCGCATGACGTCGGCGAAGAGGGCGTTCGCCGAGTCGACGACGAGCACGCCGATCTGCGCGAAGAGGTCGCTCACGACCTTCCCGCCGGCGCCCTCGACGAGCGAGACGGCGTACTGCCGCGCGACCGCGTAGTCGCACGTCACCGCGTAGCCGGTGAGCACGGCGTAGTTGCAGACGACCGCGTACCCGCCGCCGACCGCGTACGTCGAGTCCACGGCGTAGTCGCCCGCGAACACGACGAGGTAGCGCTGGGTGCCGCCGGAGCCCGAGGTGCCCGCCCCGGCCGGGGAGCTGGCGACGAGCAGAACGAGAGCGAGGAGGGCGCCGGCAAGACCGTGTCGCTTGAGCATTCTGGCCTCCCGAGTCGTTGACACCACCTGAAGTGGTGAGCGGTGCGAGCGTACTACACCACTCTGCAGGGTGTCAAGAGGCGACCGCGGCGGCGGGCCTGCCCGACTCGAGGGCGCGGGCGCCGCCGGCGCCCGGTCAGCGAACCTCGTCCAGCGCCAGGGAGAAGGCGCCGAAGTCGCCGGCCGCCGAGACGCCTCCGACCCTCGCCCGGCTGACCACCAGGTAGTGCCTCCCCGGAGCGGGCGCAGCAACGACGAGCCGCGCCGGAGCGGCGGCGGTGGAGGGGCCGCGCGCCTCGTTCGCCAAGGGGTCGGTGACGCCTGGCGCGGCGAAGGGGTGCGTGCTGGCGAGCAGGTCGTAGCCGGGGCCGTACAGGTAGAGGTCGTACGTCTCGTCGCCGGCGGCGGCGTCGTAGGCCGTGAAGCGGGCCTCGCGCAGGCCCGCCGCAAGCTCGACCGGGAAGACGAGCCAGTCGGAGCCCGCGCCCGTCCCGGCCGCGCCCGCCGCAGACGGCCACACCGTGTCCGCCTTGGCGAAGACGTCGCGGGTCGAGCTGAGCGCCGCCTGCGCGCCGCCCAGCGCGCCCGCGTCCCCGTTCGCGTCGTGCAGCGCGACCGAGGCGAGCACCGGGATGCGCAGCACTTGGCCGTTGGAGACGCTCGCGACGATCGCCCCCGTGTAGTGGCCGGGCGGAGCGGACGCGGGCACCCTCGCGCTCACCTTGACGACGGCGTCGCCCCCGGGGGGCACGGTCGTCGGGCCCGGGAGCTGCACGCTCCAGGCGTCCTTCCCGAGGACGATCGCCCTGCTTCCGTCCGAGGGGTTGCCGGAGACGAAGGAGAAGCGCACCTGCAGGCGGGGCGTGCCGGGCGCCGCGTGCAGGACGAAGCGCTGGCTGTGGCTCGCGCCCGCCGCCGTCGCCCCGATCTGCCAGCTCCCCTGGAGGTCGCGCGGGCCCGTGCCCTGGTCGACGCCGCTCCCCGAGGCGGCGCTGTACACGACGAGGCCGTCGCGCAGGGCGGCGAGCGCGCGGTCGAGTCGGATCTTCCCCGCCCCCTCCGCGAGCGGGCCGACGTACGGGTCGGCGGGCCCGTTCCGGACCTCGTACAGGGTGAAGGAGCCGAAGCCGGCCCGCACCGGGTCGAGGAAGACGGCGCCGAGCTCGCAGAAGGTCACGAGCAGCGGGTCGCTGAAGGGGCAGGGCGGGTCCATCGCCGCGTCCGTCGTCAGGATCCAGCGCGACTCGTAGAGGTCGGCCTGCGCCGTGTTCATCAGGGCCGCTCGCACGAGCGCGTGCGCCGGCGCCTCGTACCCGCTCAGCCCGGATGCGCCCGCCGGGTCCGCGCCGTGACGGCGGCGGTAGCCGTCGAGCAGGAGCGCCGCCGCCCCCGCCGCCGCGGGCGCCGCCATGGAGGTGCCGGTGGCGGTCGCGTACAGCGGGTCGGCCCGCGTCCCTCGGTTGAGGTCGTTCTGCGCGAGCGCGGCGCCGGTCGAAGCCTGCGCGGAGACGATGTTGTACCCGGGAGCCGCCACGTCCGGCCGCAGCCACAGGTCGCCCGACGGGCCGCGCGAGGAGAAGGAGGAGACGGACGGCGGCTGGTCGCCCGGGCCCGCCGAGCAGTCGTTGTCGGCGAAGCTCGGCGAGCGCGGGTGGCGCCAGCCGGCGCAGGTGTCACCCGAGAGGGTGTTGTCGTGATTCACGTCCCAGTCCTTCGCCGCCGCCGCCACGCTCAGCGCCTGCGCCGCCGCCCCCGGCGCCTCGAGCACGCTGCCCACGAACGGCCCGCTGTTTCCCGCGGCGACCGCGAACACCGTGCCGTAGCGGGCGGCGAGCCGGTTCAGCGCGAGGCTGACGAGGTCGGCGTCGCTCCCCGTGTTGAGCCGGCCCGGCCGCGACTCGCTGCCCAGGCTGAGGTTGACCACGTCCGCGCCGACCGCGCAGCGGCCGGGCGCAGGCGGGAGCGCCGCCCACTCGAGAGCCGCGATCAGGTCGCTGTTCAGGCCCACGCCCGCGTCGGTGAGGACCTTGCCCACCGCGAGCCGCGCCCCGGGAGCGACCCCCGCGTAGCGGCCGTCGTCGGCCGCGCCCGGCGCGCCCTCGCCGGTGCCGACCGCGATCCCGGCGACATGCGTGCCGTGGCCGTGGCCGTCGCTCGCGCCCGCGAGCGGCGTGCACCCGCCGCCCACGAAGCTCCGGGCGTCCACGACCTTGGGCGGGCTCAGGGCGCTCGACCAGTGCCGGAAGTCGAGGTCGTCGAGGTCCGGGTGGAGGGCGTCCACGCCGGTATCGAGCACGGCCACGGTCACCCCCTCGCCGGTGATGCCGGCGTCCCAGAGGGCGGGCGCCCCGAGGTCGCCCGTCGTCGCCCGCGTCTGATCGACCTCGCGCTCGTGCGCGGCGCGACGGACGAGGCCGACGGGCCTCAGCCGACGCACCCAGGGCAGGCGCGCGACCGCCCCGAGCTCCCGTGCCGTCGCGGCGACCGCGGCCGCCTCCAGCGTGCGGTACGTGCGGAGGACGCGGGCGCCGCGCCCGCGCAGCTCCGCCGCGCGCCGTGCGTCGACAGGGGCGTCGGCGAGCACGAACACGGCGAGCTCGCCGGGACGGTAGCCGGGAACGAGCGCGCGCACG
>DATLYP010000017.1:0-5981 GCA_035574655.1 Gaiellaceae bacterium | reverse complement strand
GGTGGCGGCGATCGCCCCGCCGGCGAGCGCGCCCAGCCCGATCCCGAGGCTCATCACGACCCGCTGCATGGCGAAGGCCGCCGGCCGCTGCCAGTGCGGGGTCAGCCCGGCGACGAGCGGCGCGGAGACGGCGCCGTGCAGGCTCTGGCCGAGGGCGAAGGCGGCCATGGTCGCGGCGAGGAGCCAGAGCGCGGCCGAGGGCGACGTTCCAGCGAACGGGACGAGCAGCCAGGCCGCCGCCCAGGTCAGGCCGAGAAGCGCGAGCGTCCGCATCCTCCGCCTTCCCCGCGCCAGTCGCGCGACCGGCGCCTGCGCGAGCACGATCACGGCGGTGTTCACGGCGAAGAGGGCCCCGATCTCGCTCTCCGCGAGCCCCGCCTCGTTCTTCGCGTACACGGGGAGCACCTCGAAGCCGGAGAAGCCCGCGAAGATGAAGAGCGCGTTCAGCCCGACCACGGCCACGAAGGGGCGGTGACGGAGCACCTCCCGGTAGGAGCCGGCGCGGCCGGGCGCATGGCCGCCGGCGCGGGCGGGCTCGGGGACGAGCGCGAGCATCACCGCCGCGTAGAGCGCGAAGGTCGCGGCGTCGAGCAGGAAGAGGGCGACGAAGGTGCCGGGCGCATCGGTGGCGGCGATCGCCCCGCCGGCGAGCGCGCCCAGCCCGATCCCGAGGCTCATCACGAC
Organism: Gaiellaceae bacterium; assembly: GCA_035574655.1. Taxonomy (GTDB): domain Bacteria; phylum Actinomycetota; class Thermoleophilia; order Gaiellales; family Gaiellaceae; genus GMQP-bins7. Next base: position 5,297 of record DATLYP010000017.1, on the reverse strand, counting down.
CCGCTGCATGGCGAAGGCCGCCGGCCGCTGCCAGTGCGGGGTCAGCCCGGCGACGAGCGTGGACTGCGCGGGCCAGAAGCCGCCCGCCCCGACCCCGCTCACGACCGCGACCAGGAACCCGTGCCAGGCCTCGTGCACGAGCGCGTACCCGGCGTACCCGACGGTGAGGACGGCGAGCGCGGCCGCGAGCGTCGCCTTCGCGCCGATCCGGTCGATCTGGGCGCCGAAGACGGGGCCGGCGACGACGCTCGAGGCGGCGTGCGCGCCGACGACCAGCCCGGCGCTCGCCAGGTCGATCCCGCGCACGTTGTGCAGGTAGATGAGGAGGAAGGGGAGGACGACCCCGTTCCCGAACGCGTTCAGGAGCCCGCCCGCCTGCAGCGTGAGGACGGAGCGGGGAAGCGGCGGGAAGTACGTCCGGAGGATGCGGCGCACCGCCCGGACCCTAGGCCTCGCGTCGGCGCACGGCCGGCTGCGCCGCCCTACGGCCGGTACTGCTCGTCGATCGTGAGCACGGGGTTCGGGTAGGCGGCCCCGACCGTGATCCAGTAGCTCGCCCGGCGCGGGTCGCCGAAGAGCGGCCGGCGCCTCGGGTTGGCGCCGCGCAGGATCTGCGCGAGCTCCGGGAGGCCGACGCGGAGCGGAGCGAGGCTGCGCGCGAGCACCGTCGCGACCGCCCGCGGGGAGACCGTGTAGGTGTAGGCACGGTGGCTCTCCTCGACCTCGTACGAGTCGTTGGCGACCGGCCCGTGAAGCCCGGTGTCCTCGTACTGGGCCTGCTCGGCCGCCGTCCCGAAGAGCAGCAGACCGGGGTCGAAGCGAAGCCGCCAGCGTCCGCCCGCCCGCGTGAGCGACCTGATGTGGCCCCAGAGCGCCTGCTCGCCCGCCCGCGTGGCGCGGGGGAGGCGCAGGAGGGACGGCGAGTCCGGGGATCCTCTCGCGTGCGGGCGCTGGGACGCCGCCGGCGTCGCCGCGCAGACGGACGCCAAGGCGAGGAGCGCAACCATCGTCTTCTTCATGGCGTGCCTCCCGGCTCGACCGGCGGATCCTAGTCGCGCCCCGACGGGAGCGCTTGATGCGCCCGGCAGGATTCGAACCTGCGGCCTTTGGCTCCGGAGGCCAACGCTCTATCCCCTGAGCTACGGGCGCGCGCCGGCCAGTGTACCCCCGACCGCGCCTGGCGGCCGCCTCGGCGAGGTCGTAGGCTCCCCGCGTGGCGCCCGCGAGCGTCGCCGACGTCTACACGGACCTCGCGACCGCGGTCTTCTCCTCCACGATCGCGGCCAAGGCGTGGCTCGCCACCGGCGCGTTCGCGCTCGTCTTCGTCCAGCTCGCGACCGCGGCCCGCATCTACGGGCGGCTGCGCTTCCTGCCCCGGCGGGGGCGGGCGGTCGCGCGCCTGCACCGCTGGTCGGGGCGGGCCGCCTTCGCGCTCACCCTGCCCGTCTTCTTCCACTGCGTCACCATCCTCGGCTTCCAGACGCCGGACGCCCGGGTGGCCGTGCACTCGCTCGCCGGGACGTTCGCGTACGGGGTCTTCGCGGCCAAGGTGCTCGTCGTGCGCGACCGCGCGCTCCCCGGCTGGGCCCTCCCCGCCGCGGGGATCGCGCTCGCGTCCACGCTCGGCCTCCTCTGGCTCACCTCGGCGCTCTGGTACTTCACGCGCGTGCGCTTCGGGCTCTGATGGGGCGCGGCTTGCGACCGCTCGCTGCGGGCGCGCTCGTCGCGGCCGGGACGTTCGCGCTCGCGACGGCGCGGGTGTTCGCGCCCCCGACCACCGCCGCCGCCGGGCCCGGCGACCCGTACCGGGGCGAGCTCGTCTTCGAGCGCGCGTGCGCGTCCTGCCACGGTCGGAGCGGGGAGGGGGGCGTCGGGCCGAGGCTCGCGGGCAGCGGCCTGACCGCCGCCCAGGTGACGCTCCGCGTCCGGCAGGGCGGGGGCGTGATGCCGGCCGGGCTCGTCTCCGGGCAGGAGGAGGCGGACGTCGTCGCGTACGTGGTCTCGCTGGCCGCGCCCTGAGCGAGGCTAGGCTCAGAGCCCGTGGAGGTGCAGGCGCGGATCGTCCGCCTCGAGCTCGCGGAGACGTTCGTCATCTCCCGCGACGCGACCGACGTCGCCGATGTCGTCCACGTCGCGATCACCCGCGACGGCGTCACCGGGTACGGGGAGGCGGCGCCCGTCGACCGCTACGAGGAGACGCCGAGGTCGGCCAAGCGGTTCGTGGAGGAGCACGCCTCCCTGCTCGGAGACGACCCCTTTGCGCTCGAGGAGATCGGGGAGCGGCTCGAGTCGGCCCCCGGGGAGCGGGCGGCGAAGGCCGCGCTCGACGCGGCGCTCCACGACCTGCAGGGGAAGCTCCTCGGCATCCCCACCGGTCGCCTGCTCGGCCTTCCCCGCTCGGGGCCGCCGACCTCCTGGACCGTCTGGCTCGGCGACCCCGACGACATGGCCCGCCGGGCGGAGGCGGCGGCGCGCCGCTTCCGTCGGCTCAAGCTGAAGCTCGGCGCGGGCGACGGGCTCGACGTCGAGCGCGTGCGCGCCGTCCGCTCCGCCACCGACCTCCCGCTGCAGGTGGACGTGAACGAGGCCTGGACGCTCGAGGAGGCGCTCGACGCGCTCCCCCGCCTCGCGGAGCTCGGGGTCGAGTACTGCGAGCAGCCGCTCCGAGCGGGCGACGAGGGCGGGGTGGAGCTGAGAGCGCGCTCGCCGGTGCCGATCTTCGTCGACGAGGACTGCCACACGCTCGCCGACGTCGCTCCCTGCGCGCGGATCGCGCACGGGATCAACATCAAGCTCGCGAAGGCGGGCGGCATCCGGGAGGCGATCCGCATGGTGCACGCGGCCCGCGCGTTGCGCCTCGGGGTGATGCTCGGCTGCATGCTCGAGTCCGGCCTCGGCATCGCCGCCGCCTGCTGCGTCGCGCCGCTCTGCGACCACGTCGACCTGGACGGCAACCTGCTCCTGCGCGAGGACCCCTGCCCCGGCGTCGAGCTCGTGGACGGCGTCCAAGTGCCCGCCGCGGCGCCGGGCCTCGGCGTCCGCGTCGACTGGTGAGTCAGGTGAGCCGGCCGCGGCGCATCCTGATCCTCGGCGAGGGCTTCTCGCACGACCCGCACTACGGGAAGACGATGCGCGGGATCATCCGCTACGGGCCCGACCCGGTGGTCGCCATCCTCGACTCCAAGCGGGCGGGGGAGACGCACGACGGCATCCCCATCGTCGGCTCGGTGAACGAGGCGCTCTGCTTCGACCCGACGGTGGCGATCGTGGGCGTGGCGACCCAGGGCGGGCGCTTCCCGCCCGCCTGGCGGGAGCTCCTGAAGAGCTGCATCGCCAAGGGCCTCGACGTGGAGAGCGGCCTGCACGAGTTCATCTCCGAGGACCCCGAGCTCGTCGAGCTCGCGCGCCGGCACGGCGTGACGCTGCGCGACCTGCGCAAGCCGCCCGAGGGGCTGAGCGTGCCGACCGGGGAGAACCTGAAGGTGGACGCGACGATCGTCCTCACCGTCGGCTCCGACTGCGCGATCGGGAAGAAGACGGTCGCGATCGAGCTCGACCGGGAGGCGCGCCGCCGGGGGCTCCAGTCCGTCTTCGTCCCCACCGGGCAGACGGGGATCGCGATCGCGGGCTGGGGGATCGCGGTGGACGCCGTCGTCGCCGACTTCCTGGCCGGCGCGGCGGAGCGGCTCGTCGTCGAGGGCGCCCGGCGCGGGGGGAAGCTCCTCTTCGTCGAGGGGCAGGGCTCGCTCGTGCACCCCCTCTACTCCGGCGTCACGCTCGGGCTCTTCCACGGCTCGGCGCCCCACCTCCTCGTCCTCTGCCACAAGGCGGGGGCGACGGAGATCGAGGGCTGCCCCGGCCACCCGATCCCGCCCCTCCCCGAGCTCGTCGAGCTCCACGAGCGGGTGGCGCTGCCCGCGCGGCCGGCGAAGGTGGCCTGCGTCGCGCTCAACACGTCCGGTCTCGAGGATGAGGAGGCGAGGCGGGCGGTGGCGGCGGCGGAGCAGGAGACCGGGCTGCCCGCCGACGACCCGCTGCGCTTCGGGGCCGGCAGGCTTCTTGACGCCGTCCTGCGCCGGCTTTAGGCTCCCGCGCGCTGCGGGCCGAGGGGAGCCCGCGTCGGAAGCACCATGCGCACCCTCGCTGCGGCAGCCATCCTCACGTGGGCGCTCCTCGCGGGAGCGGGCGCCGGCGCGGCCGCGGAGATCGGCGCGAACGACGACTCGGCGAAGTACGAGGACGACGAGGGCGCGGCCATGTTCGCGGAGATGGCCGCGCTCGGCCTGCGCCATGTGGTGATCGGCGTCCGCTTCCGGCCGAGCGAGGCGGTCGTCGTCCAGGACAAGCCGCTCCTCGACCGCGCGCTCGCGAGCGCGCGGCGGGCGGGGCTGCGGGTCGTGCTCGCCGTCTACCCGTACCCGCCCCGGGAGCTCGAGGCCGGGCTCGGCTCGCCCTCCCTGTTCGGCGCGTACGTGCGGGAGCTCGCCTCCCTCTACCCGCAGGTGCGGCAGTTCGTGATCGGGAACGAGCCCAACCAGCCGGCCTTCTGGCGGCCCCAGTTCGACTCCTCGGGCGCAAACGCCTCCGCACGCGCGTTCGGCCCCTACCTGGCGTCCGCCTACGACGCGCTCAAGGGCCTCGACCCCGACCTGCGCGTGGTCGGGGTCGGCCTCTCCCCGCGCGGGAACGACCGCCCGGACGCGCGCGACAACGTCTCCACCTCCCCCGTCCGCTTCCTGCGCGCGCTCGGCGACTGGTACCGGCGGAGCGGGCGGACGCGGCCCCTGATGGACGCCTTCAGCTTCCACCCCTACCCGGCCCGCGCGACCGACCCGCTCGAGCGCGGCTACGCCTGGCCGAACGCGGGCTTCGTCAACCTCGACCGCATCAAGCAGGCGCTCTGGGACGCGTTCCAGGGGACGGCGCAGCCGACGACGCTCGAGGGTCTGCGCCTGCACCTGGACGAGGTGGGCTGGCAGGTGGCGACGGCGGGCCTTCCCGGCTACCGGGGGCGGGAGAACGTCCCGGTCACCGACGAGGCGGCGCAGGCGGCGATCTACGCGGAGCTCGTGCGGCGCGCCGCCTGCGACCCCGACGTGGCCGAGCTCAGCTTCTTCGGCTTCCGCGACGACGGCGCGCGCACCGGCTTCCAGGCCGGGCTGCAGCGCCTCGACGGCTCCCTCCGCCCGGCGGCGGCCGCGGTGCGGGAGGCGATCGCGGAGACGGCGGCCGGGTGCCCGGGACGGCTCGCGCGCTGGCAGCCGGGACGCGGCGTCCTCGACGCCCGGGTGGAGGTC
>DATLYP010000016.1:0-16778 GCA_035574655.1 Gaiellaceae bacterium | reverse complement strand
GCGGGTGGAGGAGGCGCGCATCCGCCCCCGCCTCTCGGACCTCGGCGTGGACGATCCGCGCGACCTGGACGCCGCCCTCGTCGCCTGGCACCGGGTCGCGCTTCGGCAGTGGGCGTACGAGAGCTGGCTCGCGGTCGAGTCCCTGCAGCCGCTCCGCCAGCGCCTGGACGCGGTGCAGCGCCGCCTGCAGGAGCGGGGGCGCCGCCTCTCCCTGGAGGACACGTGGACGCTCGTGAACGCGCCCGTGGACGAGGACAACCTGGACCTCCTCGCCACGCTTGCGCTCGCCATCGCGGGCGATCGCGTCGCGCGCCCGCACCTCGCGTTCCTGCTCGACCCGGCGCGGCTACGGGGCGCGTCGCTCGAGGACGCGGAGCAGGCGGGGCGGGAGGCGAGCATCCTGCGCTGGTTCGCGCTCCAGTACCCGGGCGTGGGGGGCGTGACGATCGAGCGCGCGGCCGCCTTGGAAGAGGCGGCGGCGGCGCGGGTCGTCGCCCGGCTCCGCGTGGAGGTCGAGTCGCCGACGCTCGGCCGCTGTCGCTCCTGCGGGCGCTCGACCGCGCCCTGGTACCCGCTTTGCGACCGGTGCGCGGGGATCGCCGCCCGAGCGTGATATGAACCGCGGGTGACCACGGAGGAGCTGCGCGCGCTTCCCCTCTTCGCGGGGGTGAGCGAGGAGGGCCTCGCCCGGCTCGTCCGCTGCGCGGAGGCCGAGTTCGAGCCGGGGCAGGTGCTCGCTCTCCCGGGCGACCCGGGCTCGGGCATGTACGTGATCCTGGACGGCGAGGTGAGCGTGGAGATGCGCGGCGGCTGGCACACGGAGCTCGGCGCCGGCAACTTCGTGGGCGAGATCGCGCTCCTCGTGCCCGAGGCGACCCGGGTCGCGCGCGTCCGCGCGCGCACGCCGGTCCGCTGTCTGAGCGTGCCCCGCGACCTCTTCCTCGAGCTCGTCGAGCGCGAGCCCCCGCTCACGCTCGCGATGCTGCGCGAGCTCGCGCGGCGTCTCAGCAACGCGTAGCCGCGCAACAGGGGGTCAGGTCCCGTTTGTTGCGCGCTGCAACAGGGGGTCAGGTCCTGTTTGTTGCGCAACGAAAGGGACCTGACCCCGCTGTTGCACCCGCCTACACTGGCCCGCGTGGCCGGGCAGCGCGGCACGAGGCTGATCGCGGAGAACCGCCGGGCCCGGCGCGACTACGAGGTGCTGGAGCGGATCGAGGCGGGGCTCGTCCTCACCGGCACGGAGGTGAAGTCGGCGCGGGAGGGCCGGGTGCAGCTCGGGCACGCGTACGCGGACATCCGGGACGGAGAGGCATGGCTGGTCGGCGCCTCCATCGCGGAGTACGGGAAGGCCGGCGCGTTCGGGCACGCCCCCGAGCGCGACCGCAAGCTGCTCCTGCACCGGCGCGAGATCGACTCGCTCGCCGGCAAGGTGCGCGAGAAGGGGCTCACCCTCGTCCCTCTGCGCATGTACCTGAAGGACGGGAAGATCAAGGTCGAGCTCGCCCTCGCCCGCGGCCGCGAGCGGGCCGACAAGCGGCGGCTGCTCGCCGAGCGGGACGCGCAGCGGCAGATCGAGCGCGCGCTCAAGCGCCGCCGCTCCTAGCCTCGCCCGCCGGGCTGCGGGCGGGCGGGCGGGCGCCGCTCCGGGCCTCCCTCGCCCAGGCGACGAGAGCCGCCGCGGCGACGCCTGCGGCGAGGAGCGCGCTCGCGACGAGCGCCCGCGTGTCATCCGCGGCAGGCTTCAAGACCATCGCCGAGAGAACACGCGCGAGGACGGCGAGTTCGAGCCGCGTCGCGAGGAGGGCCCTCGGTGCGCCGGCGCCCCGGCGGCTCCCCGCCTGGCTCGCGGATCGCCGCCGGCGGGCTGACCGTCGCGTAGATGACGACCCAGCGCGGCGCGAGCAACCGGCGGATCCGGACGGAGCTCGGCTGGGCGCCGGAGTACGTGCACTGGCGGGACGGCTTCGCCGCCTTCGCCGGCGCCCCGCGCGCCGCGGCCGCCGGCTCCGCTGCCGAGGCGGCTGCACCGTGACGCCGAGCGGGCCTCCGCGGCAACCACCCCCGCGCGCGTTGCGCAGCCGCGGGCCGAGGAGTAGGCTCGGTCCGGTTCCTCTCCCCAGGGAAAGGAGGCTCTCGTGCGAGACGTCGCGCTCACGGTGAACGGGAGGCGCTACGAGCTCGAGCTGGAGCCCCGGGAGCTGCTCGTGTACGTGCTCCGCGAGCGGCTTGGGCTGACGGGGACGGTGGTGGGCTGCGACACGTCCTCGTGCGGCGCGTGCACGGTGCTCGTGAACGGCGAGTCGGTGAAGTCGTGCACGATGCTCGGGGTTCAGGCGGACGGCCTCGAGATCACGACGATCGAGGGGCTGGCGACGAACGGGCTCCATCCCGTTCAGCAGGCCTTCCACGACCACCACGCGCTGCAGTGCGGCTACTGCACGCCGGGGATGGTCATGGCAGCGGTCAGCCTGATCGAGAGCGGCGAGGCGAAGGACGAGCAGTCGATCCGCCTCGGCCTCGAGGGCAACCTGTGCCGCTGCACCGGCTACCACAACATCGTCAAGGCCGTCGCGGCCGCAGCGGGGGTGAGCTGAGATGGCGCTCGTCGAGGAACGCACCGAGGCCGCGATCGGAAGCCCGGTCAAGCGCAAGGAGGACGAGAAGCTCCTCCGCGGGCGGGCGACCTGGGTGGACAACCTGGCCCCGCTCGGCACCGTGTACATGGCCGTCGTGCGCAGCCCCTACGCGCACGCGCGCATCCGCTCCGTGAACCTGGAGGCGGCGCGCGCGGCGGAGGGCGTCGTCGCGGCCTTCAGCGGCGCCGACCTCGCCTCCGAGTGGGCGAGCCCGCTTCCCTGCGCGTGGCCGGTGACGGAGGACATCAAGATCCCGCCCCACTACCCGCTCGCGGCCGAGGAGGCCCGCTTCCAAGGGGACGGCGTGGCCGTCGTCGTCGCGGAGAGCCGGGCGCTCGCCAAGGACGCGGCCGAGCTCGTGGAGGTGGAGTACGAGCCGCTCCCCGCGGTCGCGGACGTGGAGCAGGCGCTCGCCGAAGGGGCGCCGCTCGTCCACGCCGACCTCGGCACGAACCGCTGCTACGTGTGGACGCTGGAGGCGGGCGACCCGCAGGGGGCGATCGACGCGGCCGACGTCGTCGTCACCCGCCGCTACCGCCAGCCGCGGCTGATCCCGAACGCGATCGAGCCGCGCTCGGTGCTCGCGCTCACCGACCCGAGCGGCGCGGTCACCGTCTGGTCGGCGACGCAGGTGCCGCACATCCTGCGCTTCGCCCTCCAGCTCGTGCTCGGGATCCCGGAGGCGAGGATCCGCGTCATCGCCCCCGACGTTGGCGGCGGCTTCGGCTCCAAGCTGAACGTGTACGCGGAGGAGGCGCTCGCGGTCGCGCTCGCCCGCCGGCTGGGGCGGCCCGTGAAGTGGACGGAGGAGCGCTCCGAGAACTACGTGGCCACCATCCACGGCCGGGACGTGGTGCACGAGCTCACGTTCGCCGCCCGGCGGGACGGGACGATCACCGCCGTCAAGTCGGAGGCCCTGTGCGCGATGGGCGCCTACCTGCAGCTCGTCACGCCCGGCATCCCGCTCCTCGGCGCGTGGATCTACTCCGGGCCGTACGCGATCCCCAACTACAGCGTCACCTTCACGGGCGTGTTCACGAACACGACGCCCACCGACGCCTACCGGGGCGCGGGGCGGCCGGAGGCGACCTACGTGCTCGAGCGGACGATGGACGCGCTCGCCCGCGAGCTCGGCATGGACCCGGTCGAGCTGCGGCGGCGCAACCTGGTCAAGGAGTTCCCGCACACGATGGCCTCCGGGCTCACCCTCGACTCCGGCGACTACGAGGCCTCGCTCGAGCGGCTGCTCGAGATCCTCGACCTCGACCGGATCCGGGCCGAGCAGGAGGAGCGCCGCCGGCGCGGGGACGTGAAGCAGCTCGGCGTCGGCTTCTCGACCTACAACGAGATGTGCGGCCTCGCCCCCTCGCGCATCCTCGGCGCCGTCCGGTACGCGGTCGGCGGCTGGGAGGCGGCGACGATCCGGGTGGAGCCGCTCGGCTCCGTGCAGGTCGTGACCGGCACCTCCCCCCACGGGCAGAGCCACGAGACGACCTGGGCGCAGATCGTCGCCGACCGGCTGGGCGTGGACGTGGACGAGGTGGAGGTGCTGCACGGGGACACGGCCGTCTCCCAGCTCGGCATGGACACCTACGGCAGCCGCTCGCTCGCGGTCGGCGGGGTGGCCCTCTGGCACGCGAGCGAGAAGATCCTCCAGAAGGCGCGCCGCATCGTCGCCCACCAGCTGGAGGTGGCCGAGGACGACCTCGAGTTCGCCGGCGGCCGCTTCTCGGTCAAGGGCTCCCCGGAGCGGGGGATGACGATCAAGGAGGTCGCGTTCGCCGCCCACGCCGCCCACAACCTGCCGGACGGGATGGAGCCGGGGCTGGAGGAGACGGCGGTGTACGACCCGCCGAACTTCTCCTGGCCGGGCGGCGCGCACGCCGCGGTCGTCGAGGTGGACACGGAGACGGGCGAGACCCGGCTCCTCCGCTACGCCGCCGTGGACGACGTCGGCCGGACGGTCAACCCGATGATCGTCGACGGCCAAGTGCACGGCGGGGTCACGCAGGGGATCGCCGCCGCGCTCTTCGAGGAGGGCGCCTACGACGAGGAGGGCAACCTGCTGACGACCAACATGGTCAGCTACCTCGTCCCCTCGGCGGCGGAGCTTCCCTCCTTCGAGACCGACCGCACGGAGACGCCGAGCCCGACCAACCCGCTCGGGGTGAAGGGCGTGGGGGAGACGGGCACGATCGCCGCCGCCCCCGCGGTGATCAACGCGGTCGTGGACGCGCTCTCCCACCTGGGCGTTACGGACGTGCCCATGCCCGCGACGCCGGAGCGCGTCTGGCGGGCGATCCAGGAGGCGAAAGGAGGTGCCAGGTGATTCCCGCCCCCTTCGAGTACGAGGTCGCGGAGAGCGCGGAGCACGCAGTCTCGCTCCTCGCCGGGCGCGAGGACGCGAAGCTGCTCGCCGGCGGCCACTCGCTGCTGCCGGCGATGCGCCTGCGCCTGGCGCGGCCGTCGCTGCTCGTCGACATCGGCCGTATCCCCGGGCTCGCCTACGTGCGGGACGCCGGGGACGCGATCGCGATCGGCGCGCTCACCCGGCACAAGGAGGCGGCCGAGTCGCCGCTCCTCGCCGAGCAGTGCCCGATCGTCGCCGCGACCGCGGCGCAGATCGGCGACCCGCAGGTCCGCCACCGGGGCACGATCGGCGGGTCGCTCGCCCACGGCGACCCCGCCTCCGACCTGCCCGCGGTCATGCTCGCGCTCGAGGCGCAGCTCGTGGCGCGCGGGCCCGACGGGGAGCGGACGATCCCGGCCGCCGACTTCTTCACGGGCGTCTTCGAGACCGCGCTCTCGCCCGCCGAGATGTTGGTCGAGGTGCGCGTGCCGAAGCACGGCCCGCGCACCCGCTCCACGTATCTCAAGACGAGTCGGCGGGCGCAGGACTGGGCGACGGTCGCGGTGGCGGCCGTCGTCGAGCGCTCGAACGGCGCGATCGAGTCGGCGCGGATCGCGCTGACGAACATGGGGGCGACGCCGCTGCGCGCGACCGCGGTCGAGCAGGCGCTGGCGGGCGGCGCGTCGATCGAGGATGCGGCCGCGCTCGCCGCCGAGGGCACCGAGCCGCCCTCCGACTACGCGGCGAGCGCCGACTACCGCCGCCACCTCGTGCGGGTGCTGACGAGGCGCGCGCTCCAGGAGGCCGCCTCGCGGTAAGGCCGCTGCGGGGGCCGGCGCCGCCGGCCCCCGCAACGGTCGGGGTCAGGTCCCGACCGTTGCGTCTTGCGGCGCAAACCGCGCAACAGCGGGGTCAGGTCTCAAATGTTGCGCCTCACGTCCCAGAGCGGACGCTGGGCGAGCGCAACGCCGGAGACCTGACCCTCCCTCTTGCCGCTCCGACCTCCGGCGCAACATTTGGGACCTGACCCCGTGTCGCAGGCGCAACACTTGGGACCTGACCCCGTGTTGCACGCGCAACACTCGGGACCTGACCCCGCTGTTGCGGGACCTGACCCCGCTGTTGCGGCGCTACACGTAGGTCAGCCTCGGCGTTCCGATCGCCGGCTCGGGCGCGGGTACCTGCGCGAGCGCCTGCTGGAGCACGCCCTCGGGGCTCACGCCGTCCTCGACGATCAGGCGGTGGCGGAGGACGAAGGGCGCGATCTCGCGCACGTCCTCGACCGTGACGACGCCGCGCCCGTTGAGGCGCGCGTTCGCCTTCGCGGCGCTCGCCAGGTGGATGATCCCCCGCGAGCTCACGCCGAGCTCCACGCCGGGCAGCGTCCGGGTCGCGCGGGCGAGCGCCACCATGTAGCGGCCCACCTCCTCCGGGAGCACCGTGCGGTCGAGTTCCTCCCGCGCCCGGTCGAGCCCGACCACGCCGAGCAGCGGCCGCACCTCGCCGAGCATGTCGGGCGCGACGCCCGCGTGCGGGAGGTCGAGCATCTGGTACTCGCTCTCGGGATCGGCGTACTCGAGGTCGATCTTGAAGAGGAACCGGTCGAGCTGCGACTCCGGGAGCTCGAAGACGTCTCGGTGCTCGTATGGGTTCTGGGTCGCGATGACGAGGAAGGGATCGGGCAGGCGGTGGTTCGTCCCCTCGACGGTGACCTGCCGCTCCTGCATCGCCTCGAGCAGGGCCGCCTGCGTCCGAGGCGGGGTGCGGTTGATCTCGTCGGCGAGGAGCACGTTCGTGAAGACGACGCCCGGCAGGAACGTCTTCTCCCCCGCGCGGATCGTGTAATGGCCGGTCAGCTCGGTCGGCGTCGTGTCCGGCGTGAACTGGATGCGCTTGAAGGTCGCGCCGAGCATGTGCGCGACGGCGCGGCCGAGCAGCGTCTTCGCGCTGCCCGGCGGCCCCTCGAGCAGCACGTGCCCGCGCGCGAGCGCGGCGACGAGGAGCAGCTCGACGGCGCGGTCCTGGCCGAGGACGACCTTCGCGATCTCCGCCTTCGCCCGCTCCCGCAGCTCGGCGAGGCTCTCGTAGGGCGCCTCAACGATGACTGCCACCGATACCTCCCCTGAACCGCAGTTCCCTGGTGCGGCCAGCTTACCTGCTTGCCGGGACGGCCGACCGGCACCCCCCGGACTATCGCCGCCCGGCGGGGCTGCGTCAAGGCCGGGCCGTGAGCGGGGGCTCGGCCGGCGGCGGGGCCGGGACGGGGGCGGGGGAGGGGACGGAGGCGAGCGCCGTCTGCAGCACCTCGTCCGGGGTCGTCCCGTCGCCGACGATCAGCCGGTGCCGGAGGACGTACGGGGCCATCTCGCGCACATCGTCGATCGTGACCACGTGACGGCCGTTGAGGCGCGCGTTCGCCTTCGCGGCGCTCACCAGGTGGATCATCGCCCGCGAGGACGCCCCGAGCTCCACGCCCGGGATCTCCCGCGTGCGTCGGCCGAGCGCGACGATGTAGCGGCCGACCGACTCCGGCACCTCCGTCGTGGCGAGCTCTTGGCGCGCCTTGTCGAGCCCGACCACGCCGAGCAGGGGCCGTACCTCGCCGAGCATGTCCGGGGCGATCCCGTTGTGGGGCAGGTTGAGCATCGCGAGCTCCTCCTCCGGCCCCGCGTAGTCGAGCTCGATCTTGAAGAGAAAGCGGTCGAGCTGGGACTCCGGGAGCGGGAACACGCCCTCGTGCTCGTACGGGTTCTGGGTGGCGATGACGAGGAAGGGGTCGGGGAGCTTGTGGAACTTGCCGTCCACGGTCACCTGCCGCTCCTGCATCGGCTCGAAGAGCGCCGCCTGGGTGCGCGGCGGGGTGCGGTTGATCTCGTCGGCGAGGAGGACGTTCGTGAACACCGCTCCCGGCAGGAAGATATGCTCGCCTCCCCGGATCACGTTGACGCCGTTCAGCTCGCTCGGGGTCGTGTCGGGCGTGAACTGGATCCGCTTGAAGGAGGCGCCGAGCATGTGCGCGACGGCGCGGCTGAGGAGCGTCTTCGCGCTCCCGGGCGGCCCCTCGAGCAGGACGTGCCCGTGCGCGAGCGCGGCCACCAGCATCAGCTCGACCGCGCGGTCCTGGCCGACCACGACCTTCGCCACCTCCGCCTTCGCCCGATCCCGCAGGTCCGCGAGGTCGTAGTACCGCTCCTCCATCATCAGCGCCACAGCTCTGTCCTTTCGCCGTCGGGTCCCAGCCTCGAATCCGTGAGCGCCGCCGCCGGTCGAGGCATCCTCCCGAACTATCGGCAGCTATCCTGAAAACTCAAGACACATACGGGGGCGACCAGGTCTCGACGTGGTCGGTTCTCCGGCAGAGCTGCGAGCCGAGGTCGCCGGTTGGCCTCGCAAAACAACCGGCACCAACGCAAGTGCGAAGAGAGATCTCGCACTCGCCGCCTAGCAGACACTAGGTCAGGCGACGCCGACCCGGGCTCGGCCCGAGGCCCGGGAGCCGGCGCCAACGATCGGGCTCGGCGCCGAGGGAGAGCCAATCGCCCGACGCGCGACAGCGAAGGATGGCTGGCCCGCCGGCGGGTTGTCCGCGAACCGGCCGGCGGGCGAGAGGAAGCGCGGACTACGCTCGTAGACGCTCTGGCGGTGCGGCCGCGGACGCGGGTTCGATTCCCGCCGCCTCCACTCCGGCGATCTGCAGGCGCTTCGTCCTCCCTGGCCTGGTAGACCGCCGGGATAGCTTTTCGCTGGCCCCCGCGTCGGTCGAGCGGCTCGCGATCGCCGGTGTCGCCTACCGCCCGGTGACCGGTGCGCCCCGGGCCGAGCTCGCGGTTGCCACCCTTCCGTTGCGGGATTCCGCGCTCGTGCACGCGTTCCTGTCCCTGGCGCGCGAGCACGCGCGGGCATAGCCTGCCGGGTTGGGCCGTACGGACCGCGGGGCCGTGGCCGCTCGGCGGTCACGACCCGGCGAGTTCCCAGGTGGCCGCCAGGCCGCCGGGCGAATCCGGCGAGACCTCGAGATGGAACTTCAGGAGGTCACCCCTGTACTCGACACGGGCGACCTCGAACGGACGCGTCCTGTCCCCATCGCGGCGCAGCTCAGTACACAAGACCAGGAACACCGAGGCGCGGTGCGGGATGCCGAAGCGGTCGGCCTCGAACTGGCCGCATTGGCTGGTCTCGATCGAGATGCGCGACTGGGCCAGCTCGACGCCGTGGTCGCGCAGGACGAGGTCGGCGGGCAGGTTTCGGCCCGGATGGGCGACCCGCTCGAGCCAAGCGACCTCGTTTCGACGGAAGAACGAGTAGCTGATGCTGAGCGGAACGTTGCGCCGCGCCAGCAGGGTGGTGACGCGCAGGATCTGGTCTTCGCCGGTGGCCTCCAGCTCCTTGCGAATCGAGCGCTCGACCGGCGAGGAGCGCACATCCAGCACCCGGATGGTCACGTCGGGCGGCCGCGGGGACTGCAGGACCCGCGAGAGGCCCCCGGCCCGAGCGTCGAGCTTGGGCTCTGCGACGAACGTGCCGCGACCCTTCACGCGGACGATCTGGCGGTCGTCCTCGAGGATGGCGAGCGCTTGGCGGACAACGACGCGGCTGACCCCGAAGGCGCGCGCGAGCTCGGGCTCCGACGGAAGCGCCTCGCCGGGCTGCCAGACGCCGGACTCGATCTGCTCCTTGAGCACCTCCTGCAGCTGGTAGTACAGCGGCACGAAGCTCGTGCGATCAAGCGCGCCGCTGTTGCCTGCGGATGCGGCGCCTTTCCGCGGAATAGCCATATAAACAGTATAGGACAACCCCCGGCGTGCTGTTATAACAACAGCCAGGGAGAGTGATGGACGGTCCGCAGCTTTGCCCTTGCTGCTCGCGATGTTAACCCTTGACGTGGCTCCATCACCTCCTGTAAGAACCCCTGACTGCCTGTCCTAACAAGCGTCAGGGAGGAGACAGATGGGGAGTAGTCCGATGACTGACGAGCGCGAGCTCGAGGAGCTGGGCTACAAGCAGGAGTTGCCGCGGGTGCTGCGGCTCTGGACCAACTGGGCGATCGGGTTCGCGTTCATCTCGCCGATCGTCGGCCTCTATACCGTTGTGGCGCTCGGCGCGACCACCGCCGGACCGGCGTGGGTGTGGACGCTGCCGATCGTGGTGGGCGGTCAGCTACTCGTGGCGCTCGTCTACGCGATGCTGGCCACGCGCTGGCCGATCGCCGGGGGCATCTATCAATGGTCGCGGCGCCTGATCGGACCCAAGTACGGCTGGTGGGCGGGCTGGATCTACATGTGGGCGCTCGTCATCACGTTGTCGACCGTCGCCTACGCCGGGGGCGGCTTCCTCGGGCAGCTAGTCGGCGTTGAGAGCCCGAACACCGGCCAGAGCATCCTCCTGGCGCTGGGGATGATGGCCATCACCACGATCGTCAACGTGGTCGGCCTCCAGCTGCTGCGCTACACGGTCAACATCGGGATCGCCTGTGAGGCGATCGCAAGCGTGGGCATCGCGATCGCGCTCATCTTCTTCTTCCGCGAGCAGCCGGCGAGCGTGCTCACCGACACCGGCGGCGTGGCCGGTGGCGGGTCCTACTTCCCGGCGTTCCTGGCCGCGGTGGCGATCGCCGGCTGGGTGATCCTCGGCTTCGACGCGTGCGGCAGCGTGGCCGAGGAGACGCGCGACGCCCGGCACCAGGTCCCCAAGGCGATCGTGCTGTCGATCCTCTGCGTCGGATTGGTCGACATTCTGGCTGCGGTGGCGCTCGTCCTCGCCACGCCGGACCTCGGCGCCGTCGTCTCCGGCGCGGTCGCCGATCCGGTGTCCGGCGCTGTGGTGGCCGGCCTGGGGGGATGGGCTGAGAAGCCCTTCCTCATCGTGGTCGTCACCTCGTTCATCGCCTGCGGTGTCGCCGTACAGGGCGCGACGGTGCGGGTCATCTACTCCTACTCGCGCGACGGCATGCTGCCGCTCTCCCGCGTCTGGCGGCGGGTGTCCCCGCTCAACCACTCCCCCATATACGCGACCCTGCTGGTCGCTGCGCTGAGCTCACTGGCGTTCGTGTACGCAAACGCGCTGAGCGTGCTCGTCGCGTTTGCCACCGGCGCGTACTACGTCGGCTTTCTGTGCCCGGTGGGGGCGGCCCTCTACCTGCGGCTGCGCGGGCGTTGGCGCGACATGCCAGGCAGTTTCGTGCTGCGCGGTCGGCTGGGCGCCGCGGTGACCGTCGCGGCCGCTGTCTGGCTGGTCTTCGAGCTCGTCAACATCGCCTGGCCGCGCTACACGGACCTGCCCTGGTGGCAGAACTGGGCGTTCCCGATCGGCATGGCGGTGTTCGGCCTCGTCGGCCTGGCGTACTTCCTGCAGGGCCGACCCGACTGGCAGTTCACCCCGACCCCGGCGCCCGCGCTCGCGGCGCGGCCCGCCGAGGAGGCTCCGGCTGGCGTGGCCGACCGGGGAACGCGAGAGGCCACGCTCTGAATCCCTGAATACCTTGAACAACTCTGAAAAGGAAAGGAGCACCTACCGAATATGGGCATGTTCCATCACCACGGTCCCGCGCACGGCAAACGCTTTGAGCGCGAGGACCTCCGTGGCACCCAGGCGATGAAGCGCCTCAAGGACATCCCCGACCGAAGGACCCGCGAGCAGCTGGAGCGCGGGCTCGACCTCGGGCTGGAGGCGGCGCCATCGGTGCAGGACCGCACGATCTCGCTGTTCTCCCGTGGCCAGCAGCCGGCGTTCGCGGGGATCAACACGTTCCTCAAAGCTCCCTACTGCGAGAACATCCGCGAGGTCGGCAAGTACGAGGTGGCCGTCGTGGGCGCTCCGTTCGACATGGGCACTACCTACCGGGCGGGCTGCCGCTTCGGGCCCCAGGCGGTGCGCCGCATCTCGGCGCTCTACGACTCCTACAACGCCGACATGGCCGTCGACCTCTACGAGGAGCTGAGCCTCTGCGACGCCGGTGACATCTTCATCATCCCGTCGAACGTCGAAAAGTCCTTCGACCAGATCGACCGCGCCGTCTCGTTCATCCACGAGCAGGGCGCCTTCCCGGTGGTGATCGGGGGCGACCACTCGATCGGCTACCCCGACGTCCGGGCGATCGCGCGACGCATCGAGGGCAAGGTAGGGATCATCCATCTCGACCGCCATATCGACATGCAAGAGCGCGACATGGATGAGCGGATGCACACCACGCCGTGGTTCCATGCCACCAATATCCCCAACGCGCCGCCCAGCAATCTCGTTCAGATGGGCATCGGGGGCTGGTACGGCTCGCGGCCCGGGATGAAGGTCGCACGCGAGCGCTCGAGCACGGTCATCACCATCTCAGACGTGGAGGAGTTGGGCATTGAGAAGGCGGTCGAGATCGCGCTGGAGTGCGCGTGGAAGGACGCCGAGGCGGTCTTTCTCTCGTTCGATATCGACTCGATCGACGCCGGCTTCGTCCCCGGAACGGGCTCGCCGGAGCCCGGTGGACTGTTGCCGCGCGAGGCGCTCAAGGCGCTGCGCATGATCGCCCGCGAGGGGATTTGCGGCATGGAGGTCGTCGAGATCAGCCCGCCCTACGACGTCTCGGACATGACGGCTCAGCTCGGCTGCCGGGCGATCATGGACGTGCTCGGGACGCTCGTCGAGGCCGGACACCTGGGCGCGCGCCGCTCGCCGCAGCCTGATCGCGAGCAGATCAGGCTCTAGGCGACCGCGATCGCCGGAGGGCCGCGGCCGTTTGTCTCCCCGTGACCGCGATCCTCTGGTGCAACGGCGCTCGGCCGTCATCACCTTCGAGGGAAAGACGCACATGCTTGGACTGGACGAGCGCATCGCGGAGCTCGGCGGCGGCGATGCGCTGGGGATGGTGATCGCCGTCGCGGCGCTGATCGGCCTGCGTCATGCCACCGACCCGGACCATCTGACCGCCGTCTCCACGCTCGTTGCCACCGATGGGCATCAGGGCGGCACGCGCCGTGCGGCCCTGCTCGGTGCCGCCTGGGGTGTGGGGCACGCGGTCACGCTCGTCGCGTTCGGCCTGCCGATCGTGCTCTTCGGCGCGTTCCTCCCGGCGGCGCTGCAGACCGCGGCCGAGGCGGCCGTCGGCGCCCTTATCGTCGCCCTCGCGCTCCGGCTGCTCCTCCACTGGAGACGCGGGTCCTTCCACGCCCACGAGCAGCGCCACGATGGCAACGGTCACCGCCCCGTGGACCGGCGCAATGCGGGCTCGCCTCGCGATGTGTCCGGCGCACGGATGGGCCGCTCGCCGGCGCAGGCGTTCGGGATCGGGCTCCTGCACGGGATGGGAGGATCGGCGGGCGTCGGACTGCTGCTGCTGGCTGCCGCCCCTGGCCACCTCACGGGCATTGCGGCGCTCGTCGTGCTCGCGCTGTTCAGCGCGGTCTCGATGGCCGGCGCCTCGACGTCGCTGGGATGGGCGCTCTCGCGTGGCCCTCTGCTCCGCAGCTACCGCGCACTGGCCCCGGCCCTGGGCGTGGCCAGCGCCGCGCTCGGAACCTGGTACCTGCTCGGCGCCTTCGGCGCTGCGCCCTACATCTTCTGACGCCCCCGGGCCGCGCCCTGACGAGCACGCTCGACCCGTCCCGCCAAAGGGCGACAATCATTAGGGCAGACGATGATCGATGCGCGCCCGTACCGGCACGGCGGGTATGTGCACGCCCACGTCAACGACCGGGCCCACCGGCACCTCCTTCATCCCCGGAGGTCGATTCCCGGCACCCACGCGCCCGACCACGTGCACGGACACGCGGACGCGCTCATCGACCCGACCATCAAGCGCTCGCGCGCCGGCCTGCAGGCCGTCTCAGCGTCGCTGCTGGTGCTCGGGCTCACCGCGGCTCCCAAGCGCTGATCTATGGCCACCACGCCCGCGCCGACGCCTACCTCAGCCCCGCGGTCGTCTCCTTCGCGGCCGTCCGCCGCCAGCCTCGACGCTGCCGACCCCGTCTTCGGCCTCGCCATCACGCTAGTGATCCTGCGCATCACGTGGCGCTCCTGGCAGACCGTGCGCGGCGGGCAAGACCGTCAGGCTGAGCGACTTACGGGCCCAGCCGGTCGCTGCGCCGCAGGCGCCCGGCCGTGAGCGCTCAAGGCCGTTCCCTCGACGACCCGTGACACTCTCACGTGAGCATGGATCCGGACACACTGCGCGTTGTCGGACACGTCGGCCGAGACGCCGATCGAGCGGTCGTCCCGCTCGGTGAGAGGCACGATCCCGGGCCTGGCAGCGCGCGGACGCGTCGCGGCGCGCTCCTGCTGGCGTCGCTCGTCGTCCTCGTCCTGCTGCTCGCGAGCGCCCTCGCCGGGAGCACCTACCTCGCCGTCACGAACAAGAGCCGCGCCGACCGCTGGCAGGAGCGGAGCGAGCTGCTCGAGGCGCACGTGGACGAGCTGAACGAGCTGCTCGCCGAGCGCTCCAGCGCGCTCAACGCGCGGACGAAGGAGCTGAACCGGCTGGCCGCCGTCGTCCGGCGGCAGCAGCGGGCGTTGAAGCGCTCGGAGGCCGACGTCTCCTCCCTGGAGCGCCGGCAGCGGGAGCTCGCCGCGGAGAAGGCCGCGGTCGAGGACGAGCGCGCCGCCCTGGCGGTGCAGCACGGGGAGCTCGTGGAGGTGGCAGAGGCGTTCGTCGCGTGCAAGGACGGCCTCGTCGAGCTGCTCGGCTACGTGATCGACGAGCGCTTCTACGAGGCCGGCGCGTTGCTTCCGGAGGTCGCCGCCGACTGCGAGCACGCGGAGGACTCGCTCGCTCGCTACAGCGCGACGTACGGCTGATGCGCAGGGCTCTCGTCGCAGGCCTGGTCGTGCTGCTCGCCGCGACGGGCTCGGGCTGCGCGCTCGAGGCGAGCGAGCCGCCCGACGAGGAGCCGCGCGTCGTCGCGCCGCCGGTCGAGCCAGTCTCGCCGGCGGTTCCCGAGGCGGTACGGGTGCGCGTCCCGGTCCCGCGAGCCGCCTCGTTCGCGCGCCGCGCGCAGGAGCTCACGGTACGCGTGCGCAACGTCTCCTGTCTCGGCGTCGGGGTCGGCTCTGGCTTCGCGGTCGCCCGCGATCTCCTGATCACGAATCGCCACGTCCTCGCCGGAGCCTCGGTTCTGGAGGTGTCCACGTGGGACGGCCGGACGCTGGACGTCGAGGCGGCCGAGGTCGGCGTCTTGGGGGACATCGGGGTCGCGCTCGTCGACGGCCGGCTGCCGCGCGTGGGCGCCTACGGCGCGCCGCCGCCGCCCGGCGCGCCCGTCACCGTCGCCGGCTACCCGCTGGGCGGCCGGCTCGACCTTCGGCCCGGGACCGTGATCGACTACGTCGACGGGGCCCGCTTCGACATCCCGGGCCGCGTCATGCGCTTCAGCGCGCGCGTAGAGCCGGGCAACTCCGGGGGGCCCGTCCTGAACCGCCGCGGCAGGATCGTCGCCGTCGTCTTCGCCATCGAGCTCGCGACGAGCTACGCACTCGCCATCCCCATGGACACGCTGCACGCCCTCGTCCGCCGCGGCGGGTTCGAGCCCGTGCCGCCCTGCGGCTCCGAGTAGACCGCGGTGGGCGTGAAAAGATGGCGGCGCTCGCCGACGGTCGAGGAACCTGCGAGCGGGCCGAGTCAGCGCCGGCCAGCCGCCGCGATCGCCTCCCGCGCCGCGCGGAACTGCTCGGGGGTGAGCCGCACATACGAGTGCCGGCCGAGGCAGCGGGGGAAGACCCCGGCGGCCTCGACAGGCGGCGCCGCGCGCAGGTCCTCGAGGACGAGCAGCGGGTGGAGCGGGAAGCGCCAGCCCCAGCGCTCGCGCGCGGGGTCGTGCTCGGGGTTGCCGGCGACCGCGACGACCGCGAAGATCGCCTGCCAGACGGACGCGTAGCAGACGGCGAGGTCGCCCGCCTGCACGGCCGGCCGCCGCGTCGAGGCGTGCCAGCGAAGCGCGGCGGCGCTCACCAGCGGGCCGAGGGGGCGCTCGCCGGTGCCGCGGACGAGGAGCCAGCGCCCGGGCATGCCGCGGCGACCGTACCCGGCGAGCGTTCGCGGTTATGTTTCGAGGACGGAAGCATCGAGCCTGCCGAGGCGTACGAGGGACGTGGGAGCGCGGGTCGTCCTCGCCACGGCGCTCGCCGCGAGCGCCGTCGTCGCGCTGCCCTCGACCGCGGCGGCGAAGGGGCGGGTCGAGAGCGTCCGGGTGTGCGGCCCGCGCGCATGCGTCACCGTCGCCTCCGACCGCCGGGCAGCCCTGCTTCTGCTCGTGCGCCCCGCCGGCGTCGCGTCCACGCCGCGACCCTCGCCCTTCTACCGCGTCGAGGTCGCCTCGGAAGCGCGCGGCGAGGCCCGCGAGGCCTTCTTCTACGTCCCGGCCGCCGCCGCGCTCCGCCCTGCGGCAGGGCCAGGCCTCGCCGGGCCCTCCCTGCGCCAATGGCTCGCGGTGACTCCGGAGGCGGCGGCGCGCTACCGCGCGCTCGTGCGCGGGCTCGCCCCCTTCCCGGCGCCGCGGCTCGCCGCCGTCCGCGTGGGCGGACGGACGGTCGTGGAGGGCGCGGGCACGTACCTGCGGCTCTTCGACCTTCCGAGCGCGGGCGCGGGCAGCCGCCGGCTCGCGTTCCCGCTGCCGATCGACCTCCGCGCCGAGCGGCCGAGCCCGTGGACGGGCGGCCCCGAGGACCTCTCCTTCTCGGCGCGCACCGGGTACCTCGCCCGGGGCGGCGAGGTCGTGCGCGTGCCCGAGGGGCTGCTCGACGACCTGCGCGCGGGGCGGGCGCTCGCCCCCGGGGTGAAGCGGGGCGGGCCCCCGGGCTGGGCGATCCAAGCCGCGGCT
>DATLYP010000015.1:0-13654 GCA_035574655.1 Gaiellaceae bacterium | reverse complement strand
GGCGCCGCCCGCTCCCGGCCCCGCCGCGCGCCGCCCCTACCCGCTCTGGGCCAGGCTCACGGCGGCGCTCTGGCTCCTCGTGCTCGGCATCCTCATCGGCGGCGCCGCGATCCCGCACGCCCAGGACCGCCCGCGCCTCGTGCCTCCAAGCGAGGAGACGGTCTGCCCGCCCGCGGAGCCGCGGCCCGCGACGCCGGCGCTCCCCGCCCGGCCGCTCCCGCGCCCGAACCGGTAGCCCGCGGGCCGGAACGCGTCCCGGGCGACGCTACAATCGCCCTGCCCGGGGCTATAGCTCAGCTGGGAGAGCGCCTGGATCGCACCCAGGAGGTCGCCGGTTCGAGTCCGGCTAGCTCCATCACCAGAACACGTTCTTTGCGGCGATTTTGGTGCTGCAGAGGCGTAACGACCATTGTGCGAACCGCATGCCGATAGGTAGTCGCCTGGTGTCACTCGCCCGGCCGTTGCCGTAGCTGTGCAAGCAGGGCCTGCGGCGTGAGCAGCCGGACTCCCCGATGCTCACCGAGCGGAAGGAGGTGCTTCCTGTCGCCCGTGACCAGGACATCGGTCCCGGCCTCGACCGCGCACGCAAGGATGGCATCGTCGTCTCGGTCTCCTGTTACCGGATCGACCTGCTTTGGGGGTCCGGGTCGGGCGGACGCCAGACGCTCCAACAGGCGGCATGCGTCGCGAGCGCGGCTCGCGCTGAAACCGAGCTTCGCGGTAGTCACGCGCCGCACCTCGTCGAGCACGACGCTCGGCAGGACGAGCTCGATCCGGCCGTCGATCGCCTCTTCGAGCACGCGGCTCGGGGGCCCCTCAGCGATCAGGGCCGAGACGAGGACGTTCGTGTCGCAGAGGACGCGGAGACTCAGCTTCGGCCGCCGCGAACCTCATCGACGAGCGCTTCGGCATCCTCGGGACCGATCCCACGCTCCTCGGCCTGCCGACGTCCATAGCGTTGGAGCGCGCGCAGCTGTTCGAGTGCGACCTGCCGGCGCAGCGCCTCGCGGACGAGCTCGCTCTTCGTCTTGCCCTGAGCGCGTGCGACCGCCTCAGCTTCCCGCATCAGCTCGTCAGGGATCGACACCGAAAGCAATCGGGCCATCGGGATATGAAGTTATCACATAACGTTGGCGAGACGCGTGCGCGATCCGGTCAGATCGCGAGGAACGGCGCCCGTAGTTCACACTCCGAGCGGTTCGCGTAATGGTCGGTACGCCCCACCTTCCGAGGCATTGCGCGTCGCGGATGGTCCCGCCCGCTTCGACGACCTCCTCGTGGAGACGGTGACGGTCGCTGCCTGTGATGACGAGGCGCCCCGTGGGCGACCACCGCAGGATCGGGCAGCACCTGGTCGGGAACGAGTCTCGCCGTGACGCGGGAAAGACGCGCCGCAGCGTCCGTGGCCCAGATCTCTGCTCGCAGTAGCCGAAGGGACTGCTGCACCAGTCGGTGCTGGAGATGCACGAGCACGACGTCGTCATGGCCGGAGGCGACGTCGTGGTCGAAGGTGATCGGCCGGACCTCCCCGGTCACCGGGTGCGCCACTCCCTCGCCCGCAAGCGCCCAGGAACCGGTCAGGAGCGGAAGCTCGAAGACGCGCTCGGTCGAGCCGCCACGCCTCAGCATGCGCTGCTCGAGACGAGGCTGCCGGGCGAGCTCAAGTGCCGTCTGCACGACGCGCTCGACGTTCTCGGGGATGCGCAGCTCGGAGTTGCTCTCGTCGAGGTGTTCCCGCAGCCGGGCGATTTCGGCGCGAAGGTCGCGCTCGATCTTCAAGACCCGGCGCTGCGTCGCGCGCTTCTGCTCGGCAGCATCCGTGTCGAGCGAGTGGCGATGGCCCAGCATCGCCTCCTCGACCTGCTCGGCGATGACCGGGCCGACGCTGCCGAGGTCCTCGCGGATCTCCTCGATCTTCCGCGCCGCGATGTAGAGGAACTCGAGGTCGCCCTCGAGTGAGCCGGGGGCTGTCTGCTGAAAGCCCTTGCTGACGAAGTGATGGACGAGCACCTCGGGCGACCGCTGTCCATGGCGGTCGATGCGGCCATTTCGCTGCTCGAGCCGGTTCGGGTTCCAGGGAATTTCGTAGTGGACGAGCCGGTGGCAGTAGCGCTGGAGGTCGATGCCCTCCGAGGCCGCATCGGTGGCGAGCAGGATGCGAATCGGCGAGAGGTCGGGCGAGGCCTGGAACTCCGCTTTGATCCGCTCGCGTCGCTCGACGTCCATCCACCCGTAGAGGAGCTCGACCCCGGTCGCCGCCGAGGCCGCGCGCGCGGCGAGGAGTTCCTGCAACCAGCGCTGCGTGTCACGGTACTCGGTGAAGACGATCACGCGCTCGTCGCTCCAGACGCCGCCGGGGCGGACGACGTCGTCCAACCAGCCGATCAGCACTTCCGCCTTCGAGTCGGCTCTTCCCTTCGCGCGGTCCGCCCACTCTTTGAGTTCTCGGGGAACGCCATCTGCTCCGACGTGGGCTCGAGCGACGCGCGCGCCGCCGCGGCGAGTGCGTCCTCGGTCTTCTCGGCCTGCTCCTCCTCGGTCGCGACGTCGACCTCGACCTCGTCGAGCGCGCGGCGAAGCACCGGGACGGCGGTAACGTCGAGGTAACGCGGCGCTTAAGCTGGACTACGCGGGAGGCGAAGCAGGCCCAGGACGGTGCGCTCCGCCTCTACCTGGCGCTCCGCACCGAGGGGCCCGCTCAGCCCCGGTAGAGCCGGTCCGTCTTCGCCGCCATGACGAAGTCGTTGCGGTGGAGGCCCCGGATCTTGTGCGTCCACCAGGTGACCGTCGTCCTGCCCCACTCGGTGAGCAGCGCCGGGTGGTGCCCCTCCGCCTCGGCGAGCTCGCCCACACGGCGCGTGAAGTCGAGCGCCTGGGCGAAGTCGTCGAAGCCGAACACGCGCCGCAGGCGGAGGATCCCCTCCTCCTCCACGAGCTCCCAGTCGGGGACCTGGGGGTGCAGCTCGGCGATCTCCGCCTCGCTGACGCGGGGCGCGTCCCTCCTGCACGCCACGCACCGCTCCTCGGCCAGCGTCGCTTCCATCGCTTCCCCGCTCTCGCTGCGCCCCGCTACCTCAGCGGGCGCCGATGTACTCCGTCAGGTACTTGATCTCGAAGCTCTGCCGCTTGGACTGGAACTTCACCACGTCGCCGATCGAGACGAGGCCGACCACGTCGTCTCCCTCCACGACCGGCAGGTGGCGGATGCGGCGATCGGTCATGAGCGCCATGCACTCCTCGACCGTCGTCTCTGGGCTGACGACGACGAGGGGCGAGGACATGATCTCGCGCACGGCGGTGTCGCGGTCGGTGCGGCCTTGGAGGGTGACCCGTCGCAGGTAGTCGCGCTCGGTCACGATCCCCACGATGCGGCCCCCGTCCTCGACGAGGAGCGAGCCGACGTTCTCCTCCACCATCCGCTCGGCGGCCTCGTAGACCGTGGCGTCCGCGTCGATGCGGAAGACGTCGCGCCCCTTCTCCTCGAGGATGTCCGAGACGCGGTTCATGCGACCTCCTTCTTCCCCGTTGCCGGCGCTTCCCCTCAAGGGTGAAGGAGCGTGCCCGCCTGCGCAAGCGAGCGCGCGCCTCCCGCGCCCGCCACGCGGGCGCGGCCGGCCGTCACGCGCGGGGCGCGAGCACGTACCAGGTCTCGACCTCGCCCTTGCCCTTGACGGGGACGGGCCCGCGCGCCTGCGTCTCGAAGGCGTCGCGGATCAGCTCCCAGGTGGCGCGCGTCACCTGGATCGCGTCCGGGGAGCCGTGCGACTCCATGCGGCTCGCCATGTTCACCGTGTCGCCCCAGAGGTCG
Organism: Gaiellaceae bacterium; assembly: GCA_035574655.1. GTDB lineage: Bacteria > Actinomycetota > Thermoleophilia > Gaiellales > Gaiellaceae > GMQP-bins7. Next base: position 9,846 of record DATLYP010000015.1, on the reverse strand, counting down.
TAGAGGAAGCGCCTCCGCCCGATCACCCCCGCCACCACCGGGCCGGAGCTGATCCCGATCCGCAGCCGCAGGTCGCGGTCGCCGCCGGGCAGGCACTCGCGCGCGCAGCGCTGCATCTCGAACGCCATGCGGACGAGCGCGTGCGCGTGGTCGGCGCGGGGGCGGGGCACGCCGGCGGCGACCATGTAGCAGTCGCCGATCGTCTTGATCTTCTCCACGCCGTAGCGGTCGGCGAGCTCGTCGAAGGACGTGAACAGCCGGTCGAGGAGCTCGACGAGGTCCTGCGGGCCGAGCCGCGCGGAGAGGGGCGTGAAGTCGACGACGTCGGCGAAGAGGATGCTCGCCGCGTCGAAGTGGTCGGCGATCGTCTGCGGTGCGAGCTTCAGGCGTTCGGCGATCTCGTCCGGGAGGATGTTCAGGAGGAGGCTCTCCGCGCGCCGCTGGGCGAGCTCGCGCTGGCGCGCGAAGGCGGCGAGGAGCGTGAACGCGACGAGCGAGACGGCGCCGATGTTCAGCGCCCCGAACGCGATGACGGCGCCCTCGGGCAGGCCGGCCTCGTCCGGACGGACGACGGGCGCGAGCGGGATGCTCCCGGCGAGCAGGGCGGCGAACCCCGCGAACCACCAGCGGGCGCGCCCGGGCGAGTCGAAAACGAGCGCGGCGAGCGGGGCGAGGAGCGACCAGAGGATCACCCCGCTCGCGGCCGTGAACCCGCCGAGCACGAGCTGCAGCAGCGCCGGCGTGACCAGGATGAGGGCGAGCTCGGCGTCGCGCAGGAGGCGGAAGCTCCGCGTCCGCGCGTACAGGGCGAGCACGGCGAGCGAGGCGGCGTCGTAGCCCCAGGGGAAGAGGGCTGCGACGGGCTCGTCGAGCGCCCAGTAGAGGGCGCCCCAGAGCGCCCCGGCGGGCAGGAAGCCGAGCGAGACGGCCACCAGCAGCGCCTTCCGCGCCCGCTCCTCGGCCCGGTCGGCGGGGTCGGCGCCGAGCGCGAGGATCCGGCCGACGAGACGCGAGAGGCGCACGCGCACGCCCTGCCCCGAGCGGGTGACGCCGCCCGCCTCGCCGTCGTTCACCGGCGGGTTCCGTGCACGGCGCGGGAAGTAAAGCACGGCCTCGCCGCGGGCGCCCGCGGGCGGGCGAGCGACTTGACGCGCAGCCTGGTCCGCCGCGAGAGTTGAGCGCTTTCGACATCTCGTCACGGAAAGGAGCGGAAGCGAATGCCCCAAGCCGCCGTGGACACCGCCCCGGTCACCTTGCGCCTCGCCGTCTTCCGAGCGCCGACGCTGGCGGCGGACGCCCTCCTCGTCGCGGGCGGCGCCGGCCTGATCGCCGCGAGCGCCCAGCTCTCGATCCCGTTGCCGTTCACGCCCGTTCCGATCACCGGCCAGACGTTCGCGGTGCTGCTCGTCGGCGCGTCGCTCGGGACGCTGCGCGGCGGCGCGAGCGCGCTGCTGTACGTGCTCGCCGGGATCGCGGGCGCCCCGGTGTACGCGGACGGGGCGCACGGCTGGGCGGTCGTCACCGGCGCGAGCGGCGGCTACCTCGTCGGCTTCGTGCTCGCCGCCGCGGTGACCGGGAGGCTGGCCGAGCGAGGGTGGGATCGGCGCTTCTCGTCGGCGCTCGGGGCGATGCTCACCGGCAACGTCCTCATCTACCTCGTCGGGCTTCCCTGGCTCGCGCTCGTCCTGGACACGAGCCTCGAGAAGACGCTCGAGCTCGGCCTCTACCCGTTCATCCCCGGCGACCTCCTCAAGCTCTACCTGGCCGCCACCCTGCTTCCCGGCGCCTGGCGCCTCGTGGGACGCCGCACCGGGCCCTCGCGCGGGCGGCTCCGCCCTCCGCGGCGGCCCTAGCGCTCGACCGCCGTCGGAGGCCGCGCGCGCCGGCGCGCCGCCCGAGCCGGGAGCGGCGCCGGCGCGCGCGGCGGCTACCTCGGGAGCACCTCCTCGACGACCTCGTAGAGGCCGTCCGCGCCGGTCGACGCGACGTAGGGGGCCATGCGCTCGAAGCGGGCGCGCTGGCTCTCGCGCACCGCCGGGTCCTCGCGCAGGGCGGCGGCGCCCTCGAAGAAGCCGAACGCGACGACCTCGTCGGGGTCGTCGACGTTGCGGAGGATGTACGCCCGGATCGCGCCCTCCGGCCACTCGTCGGGCTCCCAGGCGCGGCGCCAGTCCTCGTAGGTCCCCGGCTTCAGCCGGCGTACGGTGAGCAGCGCGTGCATCAGCGCCTCCCCTCGTCGAGGAGGGCCTTCCCGGCGAGCACGGCGCCGACGACGAAGATCGCCGTCGCGAGGTAGATCAGCCCCAGGTGCCCGACCGTGTCGAAGCCGTACGGGTAGTGCGCGGGCAGCGCGACCGCGAGCCCGAGCACGGGCGCGGCCACGGCGGCGGCCCACGCCCAGGCCTGCCGGCGGCGGACGCCGAACCAGGCGAGCGCGGCGGCGGCGAGGCCGGTGGAGGCGATGAAGCCGGAGACGGCGATGTGCAGGTGGCTGATGTAGTCGTAGAGCGAGGGGCTGAAGTCCCGGATCTGGTCCTTCCCCACGCTCACCTGCTCCGGGCCGATGCCGAGCTCGAGGAAGCTGTCGGTGAAGTTGCGGACGAAGAAGATGACCGCGTAGCCGATGAAGGCGAGCGCGCCCGCCGTCATCAGGTACACGCCCCACCTGAGCGCCGCGGACTCGTCCCGATACGACTCCAAGGCGGCGGTGGTCATCGCTGGGCTCCTTTCCGAGCGGACCGTTACCTTCGGAGAGACGGTGGCGTAGGCTCGGGCATTGCATCGTCGTCCCGTGCAATCGCCGGGAGCGGACAGTCGTCTTGTCGGGTACGGATGGGATGCCGGAGCGGAGCGCGAAGCGGGAGCGGTTCCGCGCCCTCGTCGAGGGCCAGCTCCCCCGCCTATACGCGCTCGCGCGGCGGCTGGTCGGCGACGACGCGGAGGACGCGGTGCAGGACGCGCTGCTCAAGGCCTACCGCGCCTTCGATCGGCTCCAGCAGCAGGCGGCCGGCCCGGCCTGGCTCACGCGCATCCTGGTCAACGTCTGCCGCGACCGCGGCCGCGCCCGCGCGCGGGCGCCCGAGGAGGTGCCGCTCGAGGACGTGGACGAGTTCTCGCTCTTCCGCAAGATCGCCGACGAGGATCCCTTCCCCTACTCGGACTCCCTCCATCTCGACTTCCTGGCCCGGTTCGCGGCCGAGGACGTGAGGGCGGTGCTCGCCGGCCTTCCCGAGCTCTACCGGGTGCCGCTGCTCCTCGTGCACGTGGACGGGTTCTCCACGAAGGAGGTGGCGGACCTCGTGGACGCGCCGCTGGGAACGGTGCTCGCCCGGCTCCACCGCGGGCGCAGGCTGTTCGAGCGGCGCCTGTGGGAGTACGCGGAGACGAAGGGCCTGCTCGCGGAGGCGGTGCGGTGATCACCTGCGCGGAGGCCGTGGAGCGGCTGTGGGAGTACCTGGACGGCTCGCTTCCCGACGCCAGCCGGCAGGCGATCGAGCAGCACCTGAGCTTCTGCCGGCGCTGCTGCGGGGAGGCGGAGTTCGCGGCCGAGCTGCGCGCGTTCCTCGCCCGCTCCGCCGCCGAGGAGCTGCCCGCCGACGTCCGCGAGCGCCTGCTGGCGACGCTCGACGAGCTCGACGAGTGATGGCCCGCGACCTCCAGCGCTCGGCCGAGATCCGGGAGATCGTCCGGGAGGCGTACGCGGCGGTCGATGGGACGACCGAGGCCGTCGCCTGCAAGCTGTACTCGCCGGAGGAGCTTGCGCTCGTGCCCCCGTCCGCCGCGCAGCGCGCGCTCGGGGTCGCGAACCACCTCCGCTACGCCGACATCGCGCCGGGGGAGACGGTGCTCGACCTCGGCTGCGGCGCCGGGATCGACACGATCCTCGCCGCCCGCCGGACGGGGCCCGCGGGGCGGGTGATCGCGCTCGACTTCCTGCCCGAGATGCTCGAGCGGACGGCGCAGGCGGCGGCCGAGGCGGGGCTTGCGAACGTGGAGACGCTCGAGGGCGAGATCGAGGCGATCCCCCTCCCCGACGGAAGCGTCGACCACGTGATCTCGAACGGCGTCGTCAACCTCGCTCCGCGCAAGCGGCGCGTGCTGGCCGAGTGCGCGCGCGTCCTGCGCCCGGGCGGGAAGCTCTCCCTCGCCGACCTGACCGTGGGGGACGAGGACCTGCCGGCGGAGATCCTCGCGCACCCGGCGACCTGGGCCGGCTGAGTGGCGGGCGCGCTGACGGAGCGTGACTTCGTCGACAAGCTGGAGCGGGCCGGGTTCGCCGCCGTCACCGTGCACAGCAGGGAGCCGGTGTCCATCGACGACCTCGCGCTCTACCCGCTCTTCACGCAGGAGCTGATCGAGCTCATGCGGGCGCTCCTCCCGCCCGAGCGGCAGGGGGCGGTGGCGACCGCGGTCGTCGTCACGGCGCGCCTCGGCCGAGCGGGCGGCGCGGAGGCCGGCTAACGCTCCTAGGCGAGCTCGAGCGTCATCCCCTCGCCCGCCGCCGCGGGCGGCTCGCCCCCCGCCCCGCCCCACAGCTCGCCCGCGCGCCGCGTCAGGGCGTCCACGGCCTCGTCGCCCCGTCCCGGGTCGTGGTGGAAGAGCACCAGGCGCCCCACCCCGGCCGTGCGCGCGAAGGCGACCGCGTGCGCGACGCTCGAGTGCCCCCAGCCCACGCGCGCTTCGTACTCCTCCTCGTCGAACTGGCAGTCGTGCAGGAGCACGTCCGCCCCAGCCGCGACGGCGTACCCGGAGATCCACTCCGGCTCGAGCGCGTCCAGCTCGACCCCCAGCACCGGCTCGTGGTCGGGGATGTACGCGAGCGAGCGCCCGCCCGCCTCGACGCGGAAGCCGAGCGTCGGCCCGGGATGGGAGACGGGGAGCGCGAAGAGCCGCAGCCCGCCGATCTCCCACGGCTCCCGGGGCACGTCGTGGAAGAGCAGGCGGGCGGGGCTGTCCGCGAGCTCGAGGGGGAAGAGCGGCGGAGAGACCGCGCGCGAGATGCGCTCGCGCAGCGAGTGGATCGGCGAGGGGGGCCCCCATATGTGCAGCTCCGCCTCCGGCCGCCAGAGCGGCTCGAAGAAGCGCAGGCCCTCGACGTGGTCGAGGTGCAGGTGGGTCAGCAGGAGGTGCACGGCGCCGTCGGCGGGCAGCGCCTCGCCCAGCCGCTTGATCCCCGTCCCCGCGTCGAGCACGACGCGGGACCCGGCCCCGTCCGTCACCTCCACGCAGGACGTGTTCCCCCCGTAGCGGACGGTGTCCGGCCCGGGCGTCGGGAGCGAGCCGCGGCAGCCCCAGATCCGCGCGAGAAGGGGCATCAGGAGGCAGGGTCGGTCTCTTCCCAGAAGAGCGCGACCACGCCCACGAGCTCCGCGGCGGACGCGAAGAGCGGGATCGCCGTCACCGAGAGCAGGCGGCGCCTCCCGTCCAAGGCGGTGATGCGGACGCGCCCGTGGGCGGGGCGCCGCTCCGCGAAGGCGACGCCGGCCGGCATGCGCTCCAGGGGAAGCGGCCGGCCCTCCTCGTCCTCCACCGCGAAGAGCTCGCTCCAGCGCGCCGCGGGGAGGGCGCCGGCCTCCGCGTACGTCCGCCCGAGCAGCTCGCCCGCGGGCTCGTTGTAGAAGACGAGCTCGCCGGAGGCGTCCGAGACGAGGGCGGGAGTCGCGAGCTTGGACGCGAGCTCGCGCGCGAGGATGAGCACGAGGTGCCGTTGCGCGCGGCCTTCCACGCGCCCGCAGCCTAGTGTGTCCTGATGGCGTCCGCCCGCGACCTCGCCTACCTCGTCCGCGAGCCCGCCGGCGACCCGGCCGGGGCGCTCGTCCTCTTCCACGGGCGCGGGGCGGACGAGCGCGACCTCTACCCCCTGCTCGACGCCCTCGACCCCGACCGGCGGCTGCTCGGCGTGACCCCGCGCGGCCCCCTCCGCCTGCCGCCCGGCGGGGCGCACTGGTACGCGGTGCGGGAGGTGGGCTACCCGGACCCGGGCACGTTCTCGGAGACGGCGGCGCGGGCGGGCGCCTGGCTGGACGCGCTCGCGGAGGAGACGGGGGTCCCGCCCGCGCGCACCGTCCTCGGGGGCTTCTCCCAGGGGGCGGTGATGACGTACGCGCTCGGCCTCGGCGCCGGGCGGCCGCGGCCCGCCGGGCTCGTCGCCCTGAGCGGATTCGTGCCGACCGTTCCCGGCTTCGAGCTCGACCTGCAGCCGCCGCTCCCGCCCGTGGCCATCGGCCACGGCGCGCTCGACCCGGTGATCGGGGTGGAGTGGGGCCGGCGGGCGCGGGAGCTCCTCGAGCGGGCGGGCGCGGAGCTCCTCTACCGCGAGTCCCCGCTCCTCGGGCACGCGATCGACCCCGGCTTCCTCGGCGAGCTCCGGGCCTGGCTTCGCCGGCGCCTCCCGGGGTAGCCGGCGGCCTCAGCCGTGGAAGGCGGCTGGCAGCCTTCGCCGGCGATCGGTTCAGCACGCGTTGCGCGAGGACGCGCTCCGCCATACCGCGACGTGAGCGAAGCGTCCGCGGAGAGCGAGCCCCTGCGCGACGGCGATTCCGCCGAGGACGAGCCCCGCGCCGACCGCGGTCCAGGCCGTGAGAGGCTCGTCGAGAGCCAGAGCGCCGAAGCCGACCGCGAGCGGCGGGATCGCGTACGCGTACGTGACCGCGCGCCCCGGCCCGAGCCCGCGCAGGCCGAGGTTCCACGCGACATAGCCGAGCAGCGTCGCCAGCACTCCCAGGTACAGGAGCAACGCGATCGTGCGGGCGGATGCCTCGCTCGCGACGTCGAGCGTCGAGCCGCGGACGAACGGCAGCAGCCCGAGCGTCCCGACGAGGCTCGTCGCGGCCGTGAGCGAAAGCAGGTCGTAGCGCCCGAGGAGCGGCTTCAGGAGCACGTTGTAGAGGGCGAACGAGACCGGGGCGCCGAGGACGATGAGCGGCCCCTTCACGTTCTCCACCGCGAGCCGCTCGTCGCTCCCGAGGCCGACGACGACCGCCACCCCGGCGAACGCGATCCCCAGCCCGACGGCTCTCCGAAGGCCGAGCCGCTCGAGACCGGCAAGCGCCGAGAGCAGGACGGTCATCCCGGGGGCGAGCGCGACCACGAGCGCGGCCACCCCGGAGGTCGTGTGCTCGGTGCCCGCGTTCAGGAAGAGGTGGTAGCCGGCCACGACGAGCAGCCCTGCGACGGCGGCGCGCAGCGCATCGCCGCGCGTGAGGCCCGGGAGCCCGCCGGCGAGCCGGAGCACGAGGGCGAAGCCGGGCGCGGCGATCGCGTATCGCCAGAGCGCGATGTCGCCGGCCGCGACGCCGTCCTCCAAGAGCGCCTTGATGACGGAGAACGAGCCCGCCCAGACGGTCACGACCGCGAGGAGCGCGAGGTGAGCGCGCAGGCTCACGCGAGGACGAACGTCGGACCGGCAGCCATCCGTGAGATGGCGAACGCGGCTCGCTGCGCGATCCTTCCCTCGTCGTCGGAGACACGCCCTCCGCCCGTGGGCGGCCGCGATCGCCGAACGGGGTCTCGGCCGCCTCGCCGGGCTCGCGGGCGCCGTCCGGTCGCGCTCGACGGCGGCCGCCGCGGCGTGCCAAGCTAGGCGGGGAGAGAAAGGAGCGCGCGTGGAGAGCACGTTTCGCCTGGGGCGGGTCGCCGGCGTCGAGATCGGGCTCAACTGGAGCTGGCTCGTCGTCTTCGCCCTCATCGTCTGGTCGCTGACCGCCGGCGTCTTCCCCGACCAGAACCCGGGCCTCGCCGACTCCACCTACCTGGCGATGGGCGTCGTCGCCGCCGTCCTCTTCTTCGCCTCCATCCTCCTGCACGAGCTCGGGCACGCGCTCCAAGCGCGCCGGGAGGGGATGGAGATCGAGGGGATCACGCTCTGGCTCTTCGGCGGGGTCGCCACCTTCCGGGGGATGTTCCCCTCGGCGGGGGCGGAGTTCCGGATCGCGATCGCCGGGCCGCTCGTCTCCCTCGCCCTCGGCGTGCTCTTCAGCGCCCTCGCCCCGCTCAGCGAGCTGCCGGCGGCGGTGGACGGGGTCACCGCCTGGCTCGGCTACATCAACCTCGCCCTGCTCGTCTTCAACCTCCTGCCCGCGCTCCCGCTGGACGGCGGCCGCGTGCTGCGCGCCCTGCTCTGGCAGGCGCGGGGCGACTTCGGCTGGGCGACGCGGATCGCGGCCGGCGCGGGGCGCGGCTTCGGCTACGCGTTCATCGGCATCGGGGTGGCGCTCTTCATCTTCCAAGGCGCGTTCAGCGGCGCCTGGCTCGCCTTCCTCGGCTGGTTCCTGCTCATGGCGAGCGCCTCCGAGGCCCGCTACCTGGCCACGCGGCAGGCGCTCTCCGGGCTGCGCGTCGCCGACCTGATGGCGCGCGAGCCCGCCTGCGTCACCCCGGGCATGACGCTCGGGGAGTTCATGGACGAGGTCGCCTGGTCGCGCCGCTTCACCACCTACCCGGTGGTGGAGGGCGAGCGGCCCGTCGGGCTCCTCCCCTTCCGGCGGGTGGCGCGGGTGCCGCGCCGGGAGTGGGACGCGCGGCGGGTGGAGGAGTGCATGGTCCCGCTCGCCGAGGTGGAGACGCTGCGCGGCGAGGAGCCGGCGTTCGAGGCCTTCCAGCGCCTCGCGGAGAACGAGCTCGGGCGCGGGCTCGTGCTCGAGGACGGGCGCCTGGTCGGCCTCCTCTCCGTGAGCGACGTCGCCCGCGCGCTCGAGGTCGGCGGCCCCCGCCGCCGCCGCCCGCGCTGAGGCGGCTGCGCCCGGCCTCCGGGGCCCGGCGGCCGGCTCAGAAACTGATCCGGGAGGCGCCGACGATCGCCTCCCTGCCGTCGGCGAAGCGGACGAGCGCCTTCCCCTTGCCGTCGTAGTCCGGCGACCAGACGACGATCGTCGCCTCCTCGCCCTGCACGCGGCAGGGACGGCCGTCCTCGCCCGCGAGGCCGCGCCAGTAGCGGACGAACGGGTTGTGCTCCCACTCGCGCCCGATCGTCGTCTCGTCGGTGTGCCCGGGCAGGACGCGCACCTCGGGCGGGAGCGCCATGAGCACGTCCATCACCGAGCGGCGGATCTCCTCGGGGGCGCCGCCCCCGACCGAGTCGCGGAAGAGCGTGTCCCCGGTGAAGCACAGGCCGGCGACGAGGAAGGAGACGCCGTCCTCCGAGTGCCCGGGCGTGGGCAGCGCCTCGACGCGCAGCCCGTCCGTCTCCACCGGGCCGTTCGTCACCTCGAGCCGGAAGCGGCGGACGAGCTCGTCGTTCCCCGCCACGTGGTCGGCGTGGCCGTGGGTGACGAGGAGGTGGGTGGGGCGCAGCCGCTCGCGCTCGACCGCCGCGAGCAGCGGCTCCAGGGGCGCGCCGCTGTCCACGAACACGGCCGCCCCGCCGGGCCGCGCGGCGACGAGGTACGCGTTGGAGAGCCAGGCCGGGTGCAGGCTGCGCTCGACGAGCATCGTCCGGATCCTACGGCCTCGCCGCCGCGCCTGCGCCGCGGAGCCTCGTCCGCTGCGGTAGCATCGCGTCCGATGCAGCGGCTCGCCCTCCTGCTCGCGGCGCTCCTCTTCGCCGTCGCCTTCGTGGTCGCGGGGTGCGGGGGCGAGGAGGAGGCGGGGACGGCGCCCGAGACCGTCACCGGCACGCTCCCCGAGGAGACGGAGACGACGACCGAGACCGCCCCGCCCGCCGAGGAGGGCAACCCGGAGGCGGGGAAGCAGGTCTTCCTCGGCCCAGGCGGCTGCGGCGCCTGCCACACGCTCGCGGACGCGGGCACGAGCGGCACCGTCGGGCCCAACCTGGACGAGGCGAAGCCGAGCTTCGAGCTCGCGCTCGACCGGGTCACGAACGGGAAGGGGGCGATGCCCTCCTTCAAG
>DATLYP010000014.1:0-6203 GCA_035574655.1 Gaiellaceae bacterium | reverse complement strand
CGCCTCGGCGCCGGCCGGCCTGCGGGAGGCGCTCGTCGCCGCGCTCAGCGTCCTGCCCGCCGTCGTCGCCCTGCGCGGCCCCGGCCTCGCCGCCTACCACGGCGCGGAGCACGTGGCGATCGGGACGTACGAGCAGGGCGGGGAGCGCGCGCCCAAGGAGCACCCGCGCTGCGGGTCGCAGCTGATCGGGCCCCTGCTCGTCTCCTCGCTCGCCGCCAACGTCGCCGCGCAGCGCGTCCCGCCGGCCGGGCGCGGGCTCGCCCGCCTCCTCGGGACGGCGGCCGCCGTCGGCGCCTCGGTGGAGCTCTTCGCCTGGATGACGCGCAACCCGCGCCATCCGCTCGCCCGCGCCCTCGCGCGGCCCGGTCTCGAGCTGCAGCGCCGCTTCTCCACCGCCGAGCCGACCCCGGAGCAGCTCGAGGTGGCGAACGCCGCCCGGGACGCCTGCCTCGCGCTCGAGCGCTCCGCCTGAGACGATCCCGGCCGGCGATGCCCGGTCCGTATCCGACCCTCCCGTCGCCGCGCGAGAGCGGGCTGCTCGTCGACCTCTACGAGCTGACGATGGGAGCGAGCTACCTCGCCGAGGGCATGGCCGAGCGGGAGGCGACCTTCAGCCTCTTCTTCCGCACGCTCCCGCCGGGCTGGGGGTACGCGCTCGCCGCCGGCCTGGAGGACGCCCTCCGCTACCTGGAGGAGCTGCGCTTCTCCGAGGACGACCTCGCCTACCTGGAGGAGACGGGACGGTTTGCCGCTCCCTTCCTGGAGCGGCTGCGCTCCTTCCGCTTCCGGGGCCAGGTGCGGGCGGTGCCCGAGGGGACGGCGGTGTTCCCCGACGAGCCGCTCCTCGAGGTGACGGGGCCGCTCTTGGAGGCGCAGATCGCGGAGACGATGGTGCTGAACCACGTCCACCTGCAGACCCTGATCGCGAGCAAGGCCGCGCGCTGCGTGGACGCGGCCGGCGGGAGGACGCTCGTCGACTTCTCGCTCCGCCGCACGCACGGGGGCGAGGCGGGGCTGAAGGTGGCGCGGGCGAGCTTCCTGGCCGGCTTCCACGCGACGAGCAACGTGCTCGCCGGGCGGCTGTACGGGATCCCGGTCGCGGGGACGATGGCGCACTCGTACGTGGAGAGCTTCGGGGACGAGCTGGAGGCCTTCCGCGCCTTCGCGCGCGCCTACCCGGACGCCGCCATCCTGCTCGTCGACACCTACGACACGCTCGAGGGGACGCGCCGGGCGGTCGCCGTGGCCCGGGAGCTGGCGCGGGACGGGCACCGGCTGCGCGGGGTCCGCCTCGACTCGGGCGACCTCGCCGCGCTCAGCCGAAAGGCGCGCGCGATCCTGGACGAGGCCGGCTTCGCGGACGCGATCGTCTTCGCGAGCGGCGGGATCGACGAGCGGGAGATCGCGCGCCTGCTCTCGGCGGGGGCCCCCATCGGCGGCTTCGGCGTCGGCACCAGGATGGGCGTCTCCGCCGACGCCCCCTACCTGGACATGGTGTACAAGCTCGTCGAGCTGGACGGCCGGCCCGTCCTGAAGCTCTCGCAGGGCAAGGCGACGCTCCCCGGCCGCAAGCAGGTGTGGCGGGTCCCGGGCGCGTACGACCTGCTCGGGCTCGCCGAGGGGGCCGAGGACGGCGAGCCGCTCTTGCGCGAGGTCATGCGCGACGGCCGCGCGACCTGGTCGGAGCCGCTCCCGGCGATCCGCGAGCGCGCCCGGCGGGAGCGGGAGGCGCTCCCGGAGCGCGCGCGGCGCCTGGAGGCGGACCCGTGCGAGGTGCGGGTGTCGCCGGCGCTCGCGCGGCTGAACCGGGAGCTCGCGGCGAGGGCGGGGGCGTAGCGGCCGGCGGCGCGGCGCAGGCGCTCAGTGGACGGCGGCGGCGCCGACGGGGCCGGGCCAGGAGGCCATCGGCTCGGTGGAGCGGACGAGGTGCGCGCCCGCCTCCGCGAAGCGGGAGAAGGCCGCGTCCGCGTCCTCCGTGTAGTCGACGACGCCCGGGACGACCACGGGCGAGGAGCAGTCCTCGAGCAGGTACAGGCGGTCGGCGACGTCGGGGGCCGCTTCGAGCAGGTCGTCGACCGTCCAGGCGACGCAGTGGCTTTTCGCCTGCCCGGCGACGAGCACCGCGTCGAACGAGCGCAGGTGCTCGACGAGCGCGGTGTTCCGCTCTCCCAGGCGCTCGCCGCCCGCCCCCTCCAGCACCTCCGGCCCGAGCGCCGAGTAGTGCTCGGTGAGCGGCTGGCGGCCCTTGATCTCGAAGCGCGTCTGCGAGCGGCGGGCGACCGCGTGGAAGAAGAGGGCCTCCTCGAGGAGGCTGACGAGCGCGTGCCCGACCCCGCCCAGCATCGCGTGGAACGGCCACACGGTGAGCGCGTACTTGCCGCCCGAGGCGAGCTGCTCCACGTACGCGCGCAGGTGCGCCTCCGCGCGCTCGCCGGGGAGGCCGAGGATCTCCGCCGCCTCCTCGTCCACGCGCCAGCGCCCGGCGCGGACGTCCTCGGCGGTGACGAGCGTGTACGGGTCGGGGTGGCGGCCCTCCTCGTCGACGAGGAAGGGGGCGTGGAAGATCTGGTAGGCCTGGTGCGTGTCGAGCGTGACGACCGTCTGCGTGATCGCCCCCAGGTTGCGGTAGAGGAAGGCGCACAGGCGGCGGTTGTCGTCGAGCGCGCCCGTGCCCGAGCGGCCGGCGACGAAGAGCTCGAAGCCGGGCGTGCAGAACGTGTTCTGCGCGTCCACGACGAGCAGGCAGACGCGCCGCTCATCGCGCGCCGCGGGCCCGAGGGCGTGCTCCCGCGCCCAGGCCCGGGCGTCCGCGAAGCGCGCCTGGTAGTCGACGCGGTAGACCTCTCCGACGCGCTCCAGGTCGACGTGCGGCGGGAGCGGAAGCTCACTCCTCATGGCGCCAAGGCTAGCTCGTCCCGGGCGCTACAGGCGGGCGCCCGATCGGCCGATACGACCCTGGGTGGGCGACCTCGAGACGACCCTGATCACCTGGCTCCCGATCGTCTTCTTCGGGATCATCGTCGTCCTCCTCCTCTACACGCTGCGCTTCATGCCGCGGGCGAAGCCGGCCCCGGTCGTCAAGGGCTCGCAGGTGGAGGTCTCCTGGAGCGACGTCGCCGGGCTCGACGAGGCGAAGGAGGAGCTGCTCGAGGTGGTCGAGTTCCTGCGCGACCGCAAGCGCTTCGAGCGTCTGGGCGCGCGCGTCCCGCGGGGGATCCTCCTGCACGGGCCTCCCGGCACCGGGAAGACCCTGCTCGCGAAGGCGGTCGCGAGCGCCTCCGGGGCGAACTTCTACTCGGCGAGCGCCGCCTCCTTCGTGGAGCTGTTCGCCGGGCTGGGCGCAGCCCGCATCCGCAAGCTCTTCGAGGAGGCGCGCAAGAACGCCCCCGCGATCGTCTTCATCGACGAGCTCGACGCCGTGGGCGCGGCCCGGGTGGGGGGCGGCTTCCACCGGGAGCACGACCAGACGCTGAACCAGCTGCTCGTCGAGCTGGACGGGTTCACCGCGCGCGACGAGGTCGTCGTGATGGCGGCCTCCAACCGCCTCCAGGACCTCGACCCGGCGCTCCTGCGTCCCGGGCGCTTCGACCGGCAGGTGCTCGTGGCGCCTCCGGACGTGGCCGGGCGGGAGGCGATCCTGCGCGTGCACACGCGCGACAAGCCGCTCGCGGCCGACGTCGACCTCGCCCAGGTCGCGCGGCAGACCTCCGGCCTCACCGGCGCCGACCTCGCGAACGTCTGCAACGAGGCGGCGATCCTCGCCGGCCGGCAGGGGGCCCAGTACCTGCGGCAGGCGGACTTCGAGGCGGCGCTGGAGCGGATCGTCGCCGGCCTCCAGCAGCGCCGCGTCGTCTCCGAGAAGGAGAAGCGGATCCTCGCCTACCACGAGGCCGGGCACGCGGTCATGTCCCACCTCGTCGGCGATCTCTTCCCGGCGCAGAAGGCGACGATCGTCTCCCGCGGGCAGGCGCTCGGCTACACGCTGAACATGCCCGCCGAGGACCGCTACCTGCACACCCGGGAGGAGTTCCTGGACCTGATGATGGTCTACCTCGCGGGCCGCGCCGCCGAGCAGGTCGTCTTCGGCCGGATCACGAACGGGGCGGCGAACGACCTCGAGCGCGTGACCGAGATCGCCCGCGCGATGGTGTTCGAGTACGGCATGTCCGAGGTCGCCCCCTCGCGGACGATGCGCGCCGACAACTACGCGCTCTCCGAGGAGACGAAGCGCCTGCGCGACTCCGAGCAGGCCCGCCTCACCGACTACGCCTACGAGGAGGCGCAGCGCCTGCTCGCCAAGCACCGGGCCGCGCTCGACCGGGTGGCGCAGGCGCTGCTCGAGAAGGAGACGCTCGACCGGGCCGAGCTGGAGGCGCTGCTCGCCGACGTGCGCCCCGAGTCGCGCTCCGCGGAGACGGTCGGCACCGTCCGCGCCCTGCCCCTCCGCGACTGACGGCGCGCGCCGAGTAGCATCGCGCGCGTGCGGGTGCGCGGGATCCACCACGTCGGCTTGGCCGTCGACGACCTGGACGCGGCGGTCGCCACCTGGGCGCGCCTCTTCGGGGCGGAGGTCGAGCACCGGGGCGAGCTTCCCGAGCAGGGCGTGCGGGCGGTCGCGCTGCTCGTGGGCGGCGGCCGGGTGGAGCTCCTCGCCCCGACGGGCGAGGACACCCCGGTCGGCCGCTTCCTCGCCCGGCGCGGGCCGGGGATGCACCATCTCGCCCTGGAGACGGACGACGTGGAGTCCGCGCTCGGCGAGCTCGCGGCCGCCGGGGCGGAGCTCGTGGACGCGGCGCCCCGCCGAGGCCTCTTCGGGCTGGAGGTGGCCTTCGTCCATCCCGAGTCCGTGCACGGCGTCCTCACGGAGGTGGTGTCGAGTGGCTGACAACGAGCAGGTGCGGATCGAGGTGGGGCTGGACGGCGGGCAGATCCTGAGCACGCTCGTGACTCCGGAGAGCGCGGACGCGCTCGACCGCGCGCTCCGGGCGGGCGCGGCGGGAGCGCTGCAGCTCGACTCCGAGGACGGGACGATCCTGCTCGTGCTCCCGCGCGTGCTGTACGCGAAGCGGTTCGCGCGCGAGCCGCACGTGGGCTTCGGCGCCTAGCGCATGTCCCTGCAGGTCGGGATCGTCGGCCTGCCCAACTCCGGCAAGACGACGCTCTTCAACGCGCTCACCCACGCGGGGGCGAAGGTGACCGCGTACGCGTCCGTGGACCGGCCGCACGTGGGGATGGCGCCCGTGCCCGACGAGCGTCTGGAGAAGGTGGCGGCGACGGTGGGATCGGCGAAGGTCACCCCCGCCGCCCTCCGCGTCCTCGACGCGCCCGGCGCCGGGCCCGCCCACCTCGGCGCGCTGCGGCAGGCGGACGCGCTGCTCGCGGTCGTGGACGGCTTCTCGCCGGGAGCGGCGCCCGAGCGCGACCTGGAGGCGCTCCGCCTGGAGCTGCTCGTCGCCGACCGCGACCACGTGGAGCGGCGCCTGGAGAAGGTGCGCCGGGAGGCGAAGTCGGGCGACCCCGCCCTGCGCCGCGAAGTCGCCGAGCTGGAGGCGCTGCTCGCCCACCTGGAGGCGGGCCGGCCGCTCTCGGAGTGGCCGCGGGAGCTCCCACGCGGGCTCGAGCCGCTCACGACCAAGCCGCTCGTCGAGCTCGAGAACGGGCCGCGGGGGATCGACTGCCAGCTGGAGGCGGAGCTCGCCGAGCTCCCGGAGGAGGAGGCGGCCGCGTTCCGGGACGGGCCCTCCGCGCTCGACGAGGTCGTCCGCCGGCTGCGGGAGGCGCTCGACCTGGTCACCGTCTTCACTGCGAACGAGAACGAGGCCCGCTCCTGGCTCCTGCGCCGGGGGGCGACCGCGCTGGACGCGGCGGCCGCGGTTCACTCCGACCTCGCCCGCGGCTTCATCCGCTGCGAGGTGATCCGCTGGCAGGACCTGGTCGCGTGCGGCTCCCGGGCGGAGGCCCGCCGGCGCGGCTTGGAGCGGCTGGAAGGCAAGGGGTACGTGGTCGAGGACGGCGACGTGCTCACCGTCCGCTTCCACGTCTGACGGGTGGTTCGGCTCAGCCGGCGGCGACGAGCGCCGCGCCCAGGAGGGCCACCCCTCCCCCCGCCCGCCGCGCCGCGCTCAGCCGCTCGCCGAGGAGCGCGCGGGCGAGCACGACCGTCACCAAGGGGTAGAGGGCGCTGAGGACGGCGACGATCCCCG
>DATLYP010000013.1:0-7877 GCA_035574655.1 Gaiellaceae bacterium | reverse complement strand
CGGGCGCGGGCGGCGAGCCTGACCGCCGCCCGCAGCCCCGGCCCCGCCCGGGCGGGGAGGACGCTGGGCGTGCTCGCCGTCTGCCTCGCGCTCTCCGGCCTGGTCGCGCTCGCCGTGTACGGGCTGCTCGAGTACGCGGGGACGCGCGGGTAGCTGAGAGGCTGGAGCTGCGGGGGATCCCCTAGACTTCCCCGCGCGTGTTCGACATCGGTTCCAGCCTGCGCGACGCCCGCCTCCGCCAGGGTCTCGACTTCCCGGAGCTCGAGCAGCGGACGAAGATCCGCCCCAAGTACCTGCGCGCCCTCGAGGAGGAGCGGTTCGACATCCTGCCCGCGCCCACGTACGTGCGCGGCTTCCTCCGCTCCTATGCGAGCGCGCTCGGGCTCGACCCGCAGCCGTTCGTGGACGAGTACAACTCGCGCTTCGCGGTCGGCGAGGAGGACGTCGGCTTCCGCTCCCGACCGGCGGCGCCGCGCCGCCGCGGCCGGGCGCGGCGCGAGTCCGGCATGGCCCTCGCCGCGCTCGCGGCGATCGCCGTCGTCACCGCGCTCGTCATCGCCGCCTGGCGTTTCGGGGGCCCCGAGCGGCAGACGGTGCCGGGGCTCGCCCCGCAGGGCGCCCCCGCCGGGGTGCGGCCGCAGGCGCCGGCCGGGCCGGTCCGTCTCGTCGTCCGCGCGGTCGCCGGCGACTCGTGGATGGAGGTGCGCTCGGGCGGAGCCGCCGGGCGCATCCTGTACAGCGGCACGCTCGAGCGGGGGCAGCGGAAGGCGTTCAGCGGGCGGCGGCTGCAGCTCGCCTTGGCCGAGCCCGAGAACGTGGCCGTCCGCCTGAACGGCAAGCCCCGCCGCCTGCCCGCGGGCACGACCTTCGTCGTCACCGCGCGCCGGATCGTCCCCGCTTCTTGACCAGGCCGCGGGCGACCGTCGTCGTCACGGGCAGCGAGCTCGTGCGCGGCGAGCGGGAGGACCGCAACGGCCCCTTCCTCGCCGCCGAGGCCACCCGGCTCGGGCTGGAGCCGGCGCGGGTGACGATCGTCGGCGACCGCCTCGAGGAGCTAGAGCAGGCGCTCGCGGACGCGCTCACCGCCGACCTCTGCCTCGTCTCCGGCGGCCTCGGCCCCACGCACGACGACCGCACGGTGGAGGCGGTCGCGCGCGTCGCCGACAGACGCCTGGTCGTCGACCCCGAGCTCGAGCGGCGCATCGAGGAGGTCTCGCGGACGATCGCGGCCCGGCTCGGCCGCCCGTACGCCGAGTTCGCGCCCGGTGTCCGCAAGCAGGCGACGCTCCCCGAGGGCGCGCTCACGCTCGGGCTCGCCGGCACCGCGCCGGCGCTCGCGCTCGAGGTGGGAGGGTGCGTGCTCGTCGTGCTCCCCGGCCCGCCCCGGGAGCTGCGGCGCCTGTGGCCGCGCGCCCTCGAGAGCGAGCCCGTGCGGCGCGTCCTCGCGCGCGCGCCCGTCCGCGAGCGCCTGACCCTGCGCTTCTTCGGCGCGCCCGAGTCGACCGTCGCGCAGGCGCTTGCGCGGGCCGGCGGGGAGGGGGAGGGCGTGCAGGCGACGATCTGCGCCCGCGAGTTCGAGATCCACGTCGACCTGCTCGCAGAGCCGGGGGCCGCCCCGCGGGCAGCCGCGCTCGCCGCCTCCCTGCGGCGCGACCTCGGCCACTACCTCTTCTCCGAGGACGAGCGCTCGGTGGCGGAGATCGTGCTCGACCTCTGCCGCGCGCGCGGCGTCACCCTCGCCGCCGCGGAGTCGTGCACCGGCGGCCTCGTCGCGGCACGCCTGACCGCCGTTCCGGGCGCCAGCGACGTCTTCCGAGGCGGCGTGGTCGCGTACGCGAACACGGTCAAGGTGCGCGCGCTCGGGGTCCCGGAGGAGGTGCTCGCGCGGCAGGGTGCGGTGTCGGCGGAGGCGGCTGCGGCCATGGCCGCGGGAGCGAGGGAGCGCCTGGGCGCGGACGTGGCCGTCGCCGTCACCGGGATCGCCGGGCCGGGCGGGGGCACGCCGGAGAAGCCGGTCGGGCTCGTCTTCGTGCACGCAGTCGGCCCGGACGGGCAGGAGGCGCGCCGCCTGCACCTGCCCGGGGACCGGGAGATGGTGCGCGGGCGCGCAGCCGCGGCCGCGCTCCATCTCGTGCGCGGCCTGTTGGAGAATCGGCACACATCCCCGTGAGCGAAGCCGCTACCGTCGAGGGCGATGAGCGGCTCCGCCTCTTCCTCGCCCTCGAGATCCCCGAGGAGGTGGCCGGCGCGCTCGCCCGCTGGCGGGACGAGCACGTGCGCGCCGGACGGCCGGTGGACGCGTTCCACGTCACGCTCGCCTTCCTCGGCTCCCGCCCGCGGCGGGAGCTGGGGCCGATCCTGGAGGCGCTGCGCGCGTCCGTGGCCGAGAGCAGGCCGTTCACGCTCGTGCCCGGGCGCTACCGGGAGACCCGCTCGGTGGGCATGCTCGTCTTGGAGGACCCGAGCGGGGAAGCGGCGCGGCTCGCCGGGCGGCTTCAGGCCCGGTTGGAGGAGCTCGGGGTGTACCGGCGCGAGGCCCGTCCCTGGCTTCCCCACATCACCGTGGTCCGGTTCCGGGAGCGGCCCCGCCTCAACCCGCCGCCCCCCGAGCTCGAGCCGTTCGCGCCGTCCGGCGCGGCTGCTTTCCTATCCCGGCTGCACCCCTCGGGGGCGCGGTACGAGGTTCTCGAGTCCGTTCGCTTGCCATGACGCCGCACGACCGCCTGAGCTCCGGTCGCCAACGCTGGGAGGAATGAGCACATGAACCGCGAGGAAGCGCTCGACGTCGCGCTCGGCCAGATCGAGCGCCAGTTCGGAAAGGGATCGATCATGCGCATGAGCGACCGGCCGCAGGTCGCGGTGGGCGCCGTCTCCACCGGGTCGCTCTCGCTCGACCTCGCGCTCGGCATCGGGGGGCTTCCCCGCGGCCGCATCGTCGAGATCTTCGGCCCCGAGTCGTCGGGCAAGACGACGCTCGTCTACCACGTGATCGCGGAGGCGCAGCGGCGGGGCGGCATCTGCGCCTTCATCGACGCCGAGCACGCGATGGACCCCTCGTACGCGCGCCGGATCGGGGTGGACATCGACCAGCTCCTCGTCTCCCAGCCGGACACGGGCGAGCAGGCGCTCGAGATCGCGGAGCTCCTCGTCCGCTCGGGCGCCCTCGACGTGGTGGCCGTCGACTCGGTGGCCGCGCTCGTCCCGAAGGCGGAGATCGAGGGGGAGATGGGCGACTCGCACGTAGGCCTCCAGGCGCGCCTCATGAGCCAGGCGCTGCGCAAGCTCGCCGGCACCCTCAACCGCACGGACACGATCGCGATCTTCACCAACCAGCTGCGGGAGAAGATCGGGGTCATGTTCGGCAACCCGGAGACGACGCCGGGCGGCCGCGCGCTCAAGTTCTACGCCTCGGTGCGGCTCGACATCCGCCGCGTGGAGACGCTCAAGGACGGCGCGGAGGCGATCGGCAACCGCGTTCGGGTGAAGGTGGTGAAGAACAAGGTCGCCCCGCCGTTCAAGCAGGCGGAGTTCGACATCATCTACGGCTCCGGCATCTCCTGGGAGGGCACGGTCCTCGACGTCGCGCTCGAGCGGAAGATCGTGCAGAAGGCGGGCTCCTTCTTCAGCTTCGGCGAGGAGCGGCTCGGGCAGGGCCGGCAGAACGCGACCGCCTTCCTCGCCGAGAACCCCGACGTCGTGCAGCAGATCCTCGCCCGCATCCAGGCCGACGCCCCCGAGGACCAGGTCATCTCGGCGCGGCTCCTGCCCGCCCACACCCCGGGCGGCCGGCCCTCGCCCGAGCGCAGCGGGGCGGAGGAGGCGGGGGTCGAGCGCGTCGCGGCCGCCGAGCCGTAGCCGTGCGCGGCGCCGGGAGCGTCACGGCCCGCGAGGCCGCCCTGCGCGCGCTCGCCCGGCGCGACCTGAGCGTCCACGAGCTGGAGCGTCGACTCGCCGAGCGCGGCTTCTCCGAGGAGGAGCGGGCGGAGACGGTGGAGGCGCTCGTCCGCACCGGCCTGCTCGACGACGCCCGTTTCGCGGCTGCCCGCGCGCAGGCCCTCGCCGCCCGCGGCGCCGGCGACGCCCTCATCCGCCACGACCTCGCCGCTGCGGGAGTGGCCCCGGAGCTCGTGGAGGAGGCGCTCGCGGCGCTCGAGGGCGAGGAGGAGCGGGCGCGGGCCCTGGTCGCCCGGCGCGGCGCAGGCGCCCGCGCCGTCCGAACCCTGCTCGCGAAGGGCTTCGCCCCGGAGGTGGCGGCGGCGGCTGGCGGGGAGGAGACGAGCGAGCTAGCATAGAGCGTGCTTTCACCCGACATTTCTCCTGCTTGCACGCGATTTCTGAACCTTTTGGCGTGACGTCCATGCACGACGGAGCCGGACAGCCCGGTTGCGGCCCCGGCGGGGAGGGCGAAGCCCGGCTGAGCTAGCTCGCGCAGAAGGGCTCCGGGCGCGGCCGGCAGGCCGGATGCCGGGTGTGGGCAAACCGCGGCGAGGAGGCCGCGGACAACCGACGCTCCACGGAGGCGCCCATGTCCACGGCCGTCGCGACGCTCATCGGAATCCTGATCGGCGGGCTGGCGGCGGCGGCGCTGCTCGCCGCCTTCTCGCGGTCCCGCGTCCGGGCGGCGGAAGAGGAGCGCCGGCGCATCCTCGCCGACGCCCGGCGGGAGGCGGACGCGTTGCGGCGGGAGGCGCAGGTGGAGGCCCGCGAGCAGTCCGTCCAGCTGCGGGCCGAGATCGAGGAAGAGGTGCGCAACCGGCGGGCGCAGATCCTGAAGATCGAGGAGCGCGTCCTCCAGAAGGAGGAGGAGATCGACGCGAAGCTCACGGAGCTCTCCCGGCGCGAGCAGGGGCTGAACGACCGGGAGCAGCACGTGCGCGCGCTGCAGGAGGAGCTCAAGGAGCGCCAGCGGCAGGCGATCGCCGAGCTCGAGCGGATCTCCGGCCTGACGGCGCACGAGGCCCGTCAGCAGCTGCTCGAGCGGTCGAAGGACCTCGTGCGGCACGAGCTCGCCCGGGACGTGCGCCAGATGGAGGAGGAGGCGCGCGCGGACGCCAGGCGGCGCGCGCGGGCGCTCGTCGCCGACTCGCTGCAGCGGGTGGCCGCCAGCCACACGGCGGAGACGACCATCTCCGTGGTGGAGCTCGCCTCCGACGACCTGAAAGGGCGCATCATCGGCCGAGAGGGCCGGAACATCCGCACGCTCGAGCACCTGACGGGCGTCGACTTCATCATCGACGACACCCCGCACGCGGTCGTCCTCTCCTCCTTCGACCCGCTGCGCCGGGAGGTGGCCCGCCTCACGCTGGAGAGGCTGATCGAGGACGGGCGGATCCACCCGGCCCGGATCGAGGAGATGTACTACCGCTCCAAGGAGGAGCTCGAGGAGCGCATCCAGCAGGCCGGGGAGCAGGCGGTCTTCGAGGCCAAGTGCGGGGAGGTCCACGAGGAGCTGGTCAAGATCCTCGGCCGCCTCCGCTACCGGACGAGCTACGGGCAGAACGTCCTCAAGCACACGCTCGAGGTCGTCCACCTGGGCGGGATCATGGCGGCCGAGCTCGGGGCGAGCGTCAAGACGACGAAGCGGGCGGCGCTCCTGCACGACATCGGCAAGGCGATGAGCCACGAGGTGGACGGCTCGCACGCGCTCATCTCCGCCCAGCTCGCCCGTCGCTACGGGGAGGGCGAGGGGGTCGTGCACGCGATCGAGGCGCACCACTACGAGGTGCAGCCGCAGACGGTGGAGGCCGTGCTCCTGATCGCGGCCGACGCGATCTCCGCCTCCCGCCCCGGCGCGCGGGGGGAGAGCCTGGAGAGCTACATCAAGCGGCTCGCGTCGCTGGAGGAGATCGCGGCCCGCAAGCCGGGCGTCGCCAAGGCGTACGCGCTCCAGGCGGGGCGGGAGATCCGCGTCATCGTCGAGCCGAGCGAGGTGGACGACGACGGGGCCGTCCTCCTCTCGCACGAGATCGCGCGAGAGATCGAGGACCAGCTCGAGTACCCGGGCCAGGTGAAGGTGATCGTCATCCGGGAGAGCCGCGCGATCGACGTCGCCACCTAGCCGGGTACCATGGCCGCCCGTGAGGCGGTACCACGTCACCACCTTCGGCTGCCAGATGAACGCGCACGACTCCGAGCGCATCAAGGGCATGCTCGAGTCGCTCGGCCTCGGCGAGGCGGTCTCGCCCGAGAGCGCGGACGTGCTCGTCTACAACACGTGCACGATCCGGGAGAAGCCGGACACGCGCCTCGCCGCGTACCTGGGCCAGGCGGCGGCCTGGAAGCGGGAGCGCCCCGACCTCGTGATCGCGGTCGGCGGCTGCTACGCGGAGGCGCAGCGGGAGCGGATCTTCCAGCAGTACCCGTTCGTGGACGTGGCGTTCGGGCCGGGCTCGATCCCGCACCTCGGCGAGTGGCTCGGCGCCGGCGGGTACGGGGTGCCGCGGGGCAAGTTCGGAAGCCACGAGCACTTCGCCGCCCACCTGCCGATGCGCCGCGAGCGCCGCTTCCAGGCCTGGGTGCAGGTCTCCATGGGCTGCAACTCGGCGTGCGCCTACTGCATCGTCCCCGCCGTCCGCGGGCGCGAGCAGAGCCGGCGCCCCGGCGACATCGTC
This sequence comes from Gaiellaceae bacterium, assembly GCA_035574655.1. Taxonomy (GTDB): domain Bacteria; phylum Actinomycetota; class Thermoleophilia; order Gaiellales; family Gaiellaceae; genus GMQP-bins7. The sequence goes on along the minus strand of DATLYP010000013.1, from coordinate 1,266 downwards.
GCCGAGGTGACCGCGCTCGCCCGCGACGGCGTGCGCGAGATCACCCTGCTCGGCCAGAACGTGAACTCCTGGGGACGCGACCTCGCCCCCGAGATCCGCACCGACTTCGGGGAGCTGCTGCGCGCCTGCGACGCGGTGGAGGGGATCGCGCGGATCCGCTTCACGAGCCCGCACCCGAAGGACTTCCGGGAGCCGGTGATCGCGGCCATGGCCGAATGCGAAGCGGTGTGCGAGCACGTGCACCTGCCCCTGCAGTCGGGCTCCTCGCGCATCCTCAAGCGCATGCGCCGGACGTACGACCGGGAGCGCTACCTGCGCCTCGTCGACCGCCTGCGCACGGCGATCCCGGACCTCGCGCTCGGCACCGACCTCATCGTCGGCTTCCCCGGCGAGACGGAGGAGGACTTCCGGCAGACGCTCGAGGTGGTGGAGGAGGTGCGCTTCGACAGCGCCTTCACCTTCATCTACTCGCCCCGGGCCGGCACCGAGGCGGCGGCGATGCCGGACCAGGTGCCGGACGAGGTGAAGCACGAGCGCCTGGAGCGGCTCGTCGAGGTCGTGCAGCGGGTCGCCGCGGAGCGCAACGCCGAGCGGGTCGGGCGGGTGGAGGAGGTGCTCGTGGAGGGGCCGAGCAGGACCGATCCCACGCTCCTGCGCGGGCGCACCCGGCGCAACACCACCGTCAACTTCGCCGGGCGCGCGCAGCCCGGCGACCTCGTGCACGTGCTCGTCGAGGGGGCGACCTCGACCACGCTCCGCGGACGCGAGCTGGCCCTGCTCGCCGCGTAGCGGCCGTGCCCCCGGAGGGGCAGCTCCCCGAGGTGCTCGCCCTCTTCGGGCCGACCGCGTCCGGCAAGACGGCGGTCGCGGAGGCGCTCGCCCGCCGGCTCGGCACCGAGGTCGTCTCCGCGGACGCGCTCCAGGTCTACCGCGGCCTCGAGATCCTCACCGACCAGCCGCGCACCCCGACGCGGCTCGTCGCGATCAAGGAGCTGACGGAGGAGATGTCGGTCGGCGAGTACGCCCCGCTCGCCCACGCCGCCATCGACGAGCTCGTCGAGCGGCACGGGACGGCGGTCGTCGCCGGGGGGACGGGCCTCTACCTGCGGGCCGCGCTGACCGAGCTCGGCATCCCGCCGGCCGCCCCCGCCCAGGTGCGCGCCCGCGCCGAGCGCGCCTACGACGCCGACCCGCGCGCCGCCTTCGCCCGGCTCGAGGCGCTCGACCCGCGTGCGGCGGCCGCGGTCCACCCGCACGACCGCCGCC
>DATLYP010000012.1:0-2363 GCA_035574655.1 Gaiellaceae bacterium | reverse complement strand
ACGCCGCATGGCCGTACGCGAAGCCGAGCCCGTAGGCTCGCTCCAGGAGGTGAAAGAGGCAGGTCTCGATCGCGAGGACCTGCTCGCCATCTACCGCCACCTGCTCATCACCCGCGGCATCGAGGAGCGCGGGCACATCCTCTACAAGCAGGGCAAGATCCCCGGCTCCTTCTACACGGGCCGGGGCAACGAGGCCGCCGCCGTGGGGGTGGCGACGGCGATGGGGCCGAACGACGTGGGGACGCCCCTGCACCGCGACATGGGCGTGCACGTCACCCGCGGCGTCGAGCCGTGGCGCATCTTCGCCCAGTACATGGGCCGCGAGGGAGGGCCGACGCGGGGCCGGGACGGGAACGTGCACATGGCGGTGCCCGAGCTGGGCCTGCACCCGATGGTGAGCCACCTGCCCGCGATGCTCCCGGTCGCGACCGGGATGGCGCTCGCGTTCAAGATCCGGGGCGAGCGCCGGGTGGCGGTGGGCTGGTTCGGCGAGGGCGCGTCGGCGCGGGGCGACGCGCACGAGGCGATGAACTTCGCGGGCGTGCGGCGCCTGCCCATCGTCTTCGTCTGCGACAACAACCAGTGGGCGTACTCCACGCCCACCTACCTCGAGTACCCGATCGAGCACGTCGCCGACCGGGCGGCCGCGTACGGCTTCGAGGGCGTGGTCGTGGACGGCACGGACGTGCTCGCCGTGTACCGGGAGGCGAAGCGGGCGATCGAGAAGGCGCGCGAGGGCGGAGGGCCGACCCTGCTCGAGTGCGTGACCCTGCGCATGGAGGGGCACGCCGTGCACGACGACGCCTTCTACGTCCCCAAGGAGATGTTCGAGCGCTGGGCGCAGGCCGACCCGATCGAGCGCTTCCGCTCCTGGCTCTACGACCACGCGGCGCTGACCGAGGACGAGGAGGAGCAGATCACGGCCGGCGTGAAGCGGCTGCTGAACGAGGCACTCGAGCGGGCGGAGGCCTCGCCGCTGCCCGACCCCTCGACGCTCGAGGCGGACGTCTGGGCCACGCCCGAGGATCTGGAGCGCCCCCACCACCGCTGAGATGCCCGAGCTGACCTACATCCAGGCGATCTCCGAGGGGCTGCGCCAGGAGATGCGCCGCGACCAGCGCGTCTTCGTGCTCGGCGAGGACGTGGGCGTCTACGGCGGCGCGTTCAAGGTCACCCTCGGCTTCCAGGAGGAGTTCGGGCCGTGGCGCGTCCTCGACACGCCGCTCTCCGAGACGGCGATCGTCGGCGGGGCGACGGGGGCGGCGCTCATGGGCCTGCGCCCGGTGGCCGAGATGCAGTTCGCCGACTTCGTCTCCTGCGCCTGGGACCACCTCGTCACCGTCGCCGCCAAGCAGTTCTTCCGGGGGCGGACGCCGGTGCCGATCGTCGTCCGGCTCCCCTCCGGAGGCGGCTTCTCCGGCGGCCCCTTCCACTCCCAGAACCCGGAGAGCTCCTTCGCTCACATCCCCGGCCTGAAGGTCGTCTGCCCCTCCACCCCCTACGACGCGAAGGGGCTGCTCGCCACGTCGATCGAGGACCCGAACCCAGTGCTCTTCTTCGAGCACAAGCACCTCTACCGGCGGATCAGGGGCGAGGTGCCGGAGGAGCGGTACACGGTGCCGTTCGGGCAGGCGCGCGTCCACCGCGAGGGGGAGGACATCGTCGTCGTCACCTGGGGGGCGATGGTGTACACGGCGGCGGAAGCGGGCGAGCAGCTCGCCCGGGAGGGCGTGGAGGTGGAGGTGCTCGACCTGCGCACGCTCATCCCCTGGGACAAGGCGAAGGTCCTGGAGGAGGTGCGCCGCTGCTCCAAGGTGCTCGTCCTCCACGAGGACACGCGCACCGGCGGCTTCGGCGCCGAGATCGCGGCGACCATCGTCGAGGAGGCGTTCGAGCACCTGGACGCGCCCGTGCGCAGGATCGCGGCGCTCGACACGCCCGTCCCCTTCTCGCCGCCGCTCGAGAAGGCGTTCATCCCCCAAGTCGAGGACGTGGCGGCCGCCCTGCGCGAGCTCGCGGCGTACTGAGGAGGAGCCGATGGCGACGGGAACCCGGATCGACGTGGTCATGCCTCAGATGGGCGTCTCCGTCTCGGAGGGGACGATCGTCAAGTGGCTGAAGCAGGTGGGCGAGCCCGTCGCGCGCGACGAGCCGCTGCTCGAGATCTCGACGGACAAGGTGGACACGGAGGTGCCGAGCCCGGGCGACGGCGTGCTCGCCGAGATCGTCGCCCCGGAGGGGGAGACGGTCGAGGTGGGCGCGGTGATCGCGCGCATCGCGCCCGCCGGCGCGCCGGCTGAGGGGCCGCCGGCGCCGGAGCAGGCGCCGGAGCAGGCGCCGACCCCGGTGGCGGCGGCGCCCGG
>DATLYP010000011.1:0-47355 GCA_035574655.1 Gaiellaceae bacterium | reverse complement strand
GGCGCAGGCGGGCGACGGCGAGGAGGAGGAGATGAGCGAGCGGCGGACGGGCAGGCGCGGCGGCGGGCGGGCGGCGCGGCAGGCGGCGCGCCTGCAGCAGGCGGTGGAGAAGGTTCCCTTCCTGACGCGGACGATGGCCCCCTTCGAGGTCCTCTCCGAGGAGGGCCTCGAGCTGATCGAGTGGAACGCGGACACCCTGCTCGAGCAGGTGGGGATCGAGTTCCGGGACGCGCCCGAGGCGCGCGCCCTGCTCCGCGACGCGGGGGCGGAGGTGGACGGCGAGCGCGTCCGCTTCCCGCGCGGCCTCTGCCGCCAGCTCGTGCAGGCGAGCGCGCCGCGCACCTTCACCCAGCTCGCGCGCAACCCCGCCAACTCGGTGGAGATCGGCGGGCCGCACCTCGTCTTCGCCCCCTCCCACGGCTCCCCCTTCGTGCGCGACCTGGAGGGCGGGCGCCGGTACGGGACGATCGAGGACTTCCGCAACCTGGTGAAGCTCGTCTACCTCTCCCCCTGGCTCCACCACTCGGGGGGGACGATCTGCGAGCCGGTCGACCTGCCGGTGAACAAGCGCCACCTGGACATGGTGTACGCGCACCTGCGCTACTCGGACAAGCCGTTCATGGGCTCGGTGACGCACCCCGACCGCGCCCGGGACACGGTGGAGATGGCCCGGATCGTCTTCGGGGAGGAGACGGTGGAGCGGAACGCGGTCGTGCTCAGCCTGATCAACGCCAACTCCCCGCTCGTCTGGGACGCAACCATGCTGGGGGCGGCGCGCGTCTACGCGGAGGCGAACCAGGCGCTCGTGATGACGCCGTTCATCCTCGCCGGGGCGATGAGCCCGGTCACGGTCGCGGGCACCGCGACGCAGACGCTCGCGGAGGCGCTCGCGGGGATGGCCTTCGTGCAGCTCGTGCGCCCGGGCGCGCCGGTCGTGCTCGGCTCCTTCGCCTCCTCGCTCTCCATGCAGACGGGGGCGCCCACCTTCGGCACCCCCGAGCCGGCGCTCGTCCTCTACGTCATGGGCCAGCTCGCCCGCCGGCTGGGCGTCCCCTTCCGCTCGGGCGGCGCGCTCACCGCCTCCAAGATCTGCGACGCGCAGGCGGCGTACGAGTCGGCGAACACGATGCAGCCGACCGTGCTCGGCGGCGTCAACTTCGTCCTGCACGCGGCCGGGTGGCTCGAGGGCGGCCTCACCGTCGGCTACGAGAAGCTCGTCCTCGACGCCGACCAGTGCGGGATGTGGCACGCGTTCCTGCGCGGCGTCGACCTGAGCGAGAACGGGCAGGCGCTCGGCGCCCTGCTCACGAATGAGCCGGGCCAGCACTTCCTCGGACACGAGCACACGCTCGCCAACTTCGAGACCGCCTTCTACCGCTCCCCGGTCGCGGACAACTCGAGCTTCGAGCAGTGGGAGGCGGAGGGGGCGACGGACGCTGCGCAGCGCGCCGCCCGCCTCTGGAAGCGCGCCCTCGCCGAGTACGAGCCGCCCCCGCTGGACGAGGCGGTGGACGAGGAGCTGCGCGAGTGGATCGAGCGTAAGAAGGCGTCCTTCCCCGACTCGGACGTATGAGGCGCGCGGAGGAGAGGCTGGCGGCGCTCCTCGAGCGCCCGCGCTACGAGGTGATCCCGCTCGCGGGCGTGCGCGAGCAGGTGCTCGCGCACGTCCCCCGGGAGGTGAAGGTGACGGTCACCGCCTCCCCCACGAAGGGGCTCGGCCCGACGCTCGAGCTGGCTGCGGCGCTCGCGGCGGACGGGTACGCGGTCGTCCCCCACCTTTCCGCGCGGCTCGTCCGCGACGAGGAGGAGCTGCGCGCGATCCTCGCCCGGCTCGAGCGAGCGCGGATCGAGGAGGCGTTCGTCGTCGCGGGCGACCCGCCGCGGCCGGCGGGCCCCTTCGAGGGGGCGGCGGACCTGCTGCGGGCGATGGATCGCCTCGGCCACCGCCTGCGCGAGATCGGGATCACGGGCTACCCGGAGAGCCACCCGCTGATCGACGACGAGACGACGATCCAGGCCATGTTCGAGAAGGCCGAGTACGCGACCTACATCGCGAGCCAGATCTGCTTCGACGCCCGCGTGATCGCCCGGTGGATCGAGAACGTGTGGGCGCGCGGCACTCGCCTCCCTATCTACGTGGGGGTCCCCGGGGTCGTCCACCTGCCCAAACTGCTGCGCGTGTCGGCGAAGATCGGGCTCGGGGACTCGGTGCGCTTCCTCCGCAAGCACGGGGCGCGGCTCGGCCGCCTGCTCGTGCCCGGCGCCTACTCCCCGGACGGGCTCCTGCGCGACCTCGCCTCCGCCCTCGCCGACCCCGAGGGCAAGGTCGCCGGCCTGCACGTGTTCACCTTCAACGAGCTGGAGGCGACCGAGCGCTGGCGCCGCGCGCGGCTCGCGCAGCTGCCCGCAGCCGCCTCCGCCGGGTAGCCGAGCAGGCAACGGTCGCCGGGCGCGCAGGCGTCACCCGCCCCTGCGCAGGCGCCGTCGCCGGAGCAGGGCGGCCGCGCCGCCGCCGACCACGACGAGGCCGAGCGCGACGACGAGCGGCGTGGGGACGCCGCTCGGGGGCGGCTCATAGTCGAGCGTGCCGGAGATCGCGAGCGGCTTGCCGTCGAGGCGGGCGGGGATCGTCCAGGCGAAGACGTGGTGCGGCTTGTCTCTGGCCGCCTGCACCGTGGGTGGGAGCGTCGTGCGCATCCAGTGGATGCGGTGGTCGTGCCACGCGAACGTCTGCCGGGGGGCCACCTGCTCCCAGCGGGGCGGGGCCTTCGGGTTCGCCTCCTCGGGGAGGACGATCCGGGCAAAGCGATCCTCGTTCAGGTAGGACGCGGGCGAGCGGGCGTTGCGGTAGACGCGGCCGTCGCGGAAGGCGAGGTAGGGCTCTCCCTCGTAGCCGAGGATGACGAGCGTGCGGCCGGTCTCGTTTCGAACCTGGAGCTGGTCGTCGTAGTCGAGCACCCTCGCCGAGAGGCCGGGGGCAGCGGGCGTGATCCGGGTCACCGTGGAGCGAAAGCCGAGCGCTCCGCCGCCGCCGTGGGCGGCGGCGGCGGAGCAGACGGCGAGCGCCGCGAGGATGGCGCAGAGGAGGGCGCGGCTCACGGCACGCGTGGGCGGCGCCGCAGCGCGAGGTACGCTCCGACGATCCCGAGCGGGATCCCGAAGACGACGCCCTTGAGCGTCGTGCCGAGACCCCTCCTCGCGGCGCTCGCGCCAGCGGGGTAGTCGAGCACCGGGGAGGAGGCCGGACGGATCATCACCTGCGGGGCGGGCTCGTCCGCGCTCGGGTCGCCGATCCAGCGCACGACCTCCCCGTTCGAGTAGGTCTGGAGCGCCTTGAACGTGAGAAGGGTTCCGGGCTCGACGGCAGGGGCCTTGATCGAGATCGGGAAGGAGAGGAACCGGCCCGGGCCGATCGCGCCGCCGGAGAAGACGACCCGGTCGACGCGGCTGGAGACGGAGAACCCCGGCTCGATCGTGACCGGCTTGGGGAGCCTCCTCGTCAGCACGCGGCTCTTCCAGCCCGGCACGACCGCCGGGGAGGCGACGAAGATGCCGTTCGGGAACTTCACGTCCACCTTGACCGTGGACGCGTTCGCGCGCTCGTTCGGGACCTGAACCGTGATCACGGTGAAGCCGCCGGCGGGGAGCGCGTTCGGGTGCACGGTGATGTGCGCCCGCGCCGGGGCGGCGGAGGCCAGGGCCGCCAGCGCGGCGGCCGCGACGAGGGAACGAGGTCTCATCTCAGGTGTCCTTTCGAATCGGGATGGTGAGCGTGCTGCTGACTTGGTCGAACGCGCCCCGGCGGATGTCGAGCCGGAGCGTCCAGCTGCCGGCGAGCGGGAAGGTCGCCGCGGGGACGACGACGTGCCCCGGCCCCGCCGGCACGGCCTCGAGCCGGAGCGGTCCGAGGCCGGCTGCGGGGAGCGAGGCGCCGATCCGCACCTCGTCCACCCGTGCGGGCTGCCCCGTCAGGTGGTTGAGGAGGTAGACGTGGATCTCGTTCACCCCCGTCCTCGCCGGATCGACGACGAGGTCGATTCGGTAGGGATGGACGAAGGCGTCCCGTGAGACCGGCCCCGCCTGCGCAGCCCGTTGCGCCTTCGCCGGAGGCTCGGCCACCAGCGCCGCGGTGACTCCGACGACGCACGCGGCGAGCGCGAGCTCGACCCCGGTCGTACGCAGGAAGCGGCGCCGCTCGAGCGCCGACGCGACGCTCGCCCGGACACGGGGCACCGCGACGCGGTTGTTGTACGCCCCGAGCGCGAGCAGGGGGAGCACGAGCGCCGCCTTGAGCAGAAGGAGTCGACCGTAGGCGGTTCCCCAGAGCGCGCTCCAGGAGCGCACTTCGAGGTACCCCGTGAGGGCGCCGGTGACCGCCAGCGCGGCGACCGAGACGACGGCGAGGCCGGAGAGGCGCGGCACGGCTCTGGACGCGAGCGGCCAACGCTCGCCGCCCGCGCGCCACAGGGCGAGCAGGAGGAAGGCGAGCCCGCCGATCCACGCCGAGGCCGCGACCACGTGTACCCAGTCGCTTACGATCGCGACCAGGCCCTCCACGCGCGCGTGGCCCGCCAGCGCGGGGGTCGCACCCACGAGCAGACCCAGCCCGAGAGCCGTCCCCGCGAGCGGCTGCTCGCGGCGCCACCGTCCACGGAGCGCGAGCGCCGCGACCAGCGCGATCGCGAGCGCGAGGCCCGCCCTGGCGAGCGCGGCGTGCCCGAAGCGCGTCTCCAGCACCTCCCCGAACAGGGAGGGACGGACTGCGGCGTCGAGGGCGAGCCCGCTCGCCTGGGCGCCTTGAAGGCCGATCCCGGAGACGGAGACGAGCCCGAGCAGGAGCGCCACCCCGAGCAGCGCGGCCCAGAGCGGCCGCCGAACCCGGCGCTCCTCGCCGCCGACGACGATCGCGAGGACGCCCGCTCCGCCGACGCCGAGCAGGAGGAACGCGAGCGTGAGGAAGCGGACGACCCCGGCGCTGATCGCGACGGCCCGCGAGCCGGCCTGCTCGGCGAGCACCTGGCTCGCGACCCCGGCCGCCCCCGCCCGCGGCCGGCCCACGTGAAAGACGATGGCGCCGCCGACCGGGTGGGAGTCGGCGGACACGACGCGCCAGGCGACCGTGTACGTGCCGCGCGGGAGCGCGCGGCGAAGGCGCACCGCGACCTCGCGCGCCTGCGGCCGGGTCGTCCCGCCGTCGTCCACGCGGCGAGCCGCCCCGTCGTACACGCGAACCGAGCCGAAGGCGGTCTCCACCGGCTCGCTGAAGCGGAGCAGCACCCGCTCGGGAGCAGCCGCGAGCACGGCGCCGTTCGCGGGCGTCGATGCGACGAGCGTGGCGTGCGCGGACGCGGTCGCGGGCGCGGCGAGCGCGGCCAGGGCGGCCGCGATCACCGCGGCGCAAGCGCCCAGCGCGGATCGACCTCGCGGTTCAGGTATCGAGCGTCCTCCTTCGCGTTCCGGGCGGCGCGCGTTCGAGGCGCCGCCGACGACCTCACCGCGAGGGAGGAGGCGGACCGCGCGACCCGTATCCGAGCGCGAGCGCGGGGACGCGCGAGCGCGTGAGCCGGATGGGTGGCCGCGGCTGCGCGGAAGGCCTCGTCCGCGCGCGCCGCCACGCGGCGAGCAGCCGGCCCAGCGAGCGGGCGACCCGCAGCAGGAGCCGCGCCACCAGGTAGCCGGCGGCGGCGAAGGGAAGCTGGAGCGCGAGCCCGAGGAGGAACGCCGGCTCGGCCGCGACGCTCCAGGGGAAGGCTCCCTCGTGGAGCCCGCGCTCGAGGTGCTCCTGGCAGACGAAGAGCGCAGGCGCGAGCACGGCGAAGGGAAGCGCGGCGGGGCGGGCGGGCCGACGGTCTCCGACGGCGCGCGCCAGCTCGAGGCCGAGAGCGACGAGGACGAGCACGGCCCACACGGCCAGGGCGCCCGGCGCGTACGCGAGGTAGCCGTGGCCCGTCTCGGCGAGCGCATGCGCCCGTTCCTCGCCGCCGGACGTCGCGAGCCGGTACGCCAACGAGTGCCCGACCTGGGAGCCAACCACCGCGAGCGGCAGCGTCAGCAGCCAGACGACGCCTTGGCGGGACACCGTGCGGATCGTAGCGCCGGCGCCCGCGGCGCACCCGCCGGCGGCGCGCTCAGACGCCGCGGGGAGCGCTGTCGGCGAGCGCGACCCGCATCAGGTCGCGGATGGAGACGATCCCCACGAGGCGCCTCTCCTCGACCACGGGCAGGTGGCGGTAGCCCCCGTGGATCATGAGCGACGCGGCGTGCTCGGTCGTGTCCGTCGGCTCGATCGTGTCCGGGTGGCGCGTCATCCACTCCGCCACCCGGGCCTCGCCCGGCGCGCCGGCCGCCACGGCGCGCAGCACGTCGCGCTCCGTGAAGATCGCGAGGAGCGCCTCCCCGTCCAGGACGACGACCGCCCCCACGCCCCGCTCCACCATCCTCGCGGCCGCCTCGCGCACGGTCGCCTCCGGCGCGATCGTCAGCAGCGTGCGGGTCATGTGCTCGGCGACGGGCGCCATCGCGCGATTCTAGACCGCCCCGAGCCAGCGGCCTCGTTCATGGGCGCGCCCCCGGGAGCGGCGCCCCGGTCGGGCGCGACCGGAGCGCGCGCTACAAGATCGCCCGCAGGAACTCCTGCGTGCGCGGGTTGCTCGGGGAGGTCAACACCTCGCGCGCGGGCCCTTCCTCGACGATCCTCCCGTGGTCCATGAAGACGAGACGGTCGCCGACCTCGCGGGCGAAGCCCATCTCGTGCGTGACCACGATCATCGTCATCCCCTCGTCCGCGAGGCGGCGCATCTCGTCGAGGATCCCGCCGATGAGCTCGGGGTCGAGGGCCGAGGTCGCCTCGTCGAAGAGCATGAGCTCCGGCTTCATGACCAGCGCGCGGGCGATCGCGACGCGCTGCTTCTGACCTCCGGAGAGCTGACTGGGGTAGGAGCTCGCCTTGGCGGCCATCCCAACCCGATCGAGCTCCTCGAGCGCCCGGCGTCTCGCCTCCTCCTTCGACAGCCCGAGCACGTGCACCGGCGCCGCCGCCACGTTCTCGAGCGCCGTCATATGCGGGAAGAGGTTGAACTGCTGGAACACCATGCCGATCTTCGTCCGGAAGTGGCGCAGGCGCCGCTCGAAGTCGAGGCGTCCGCGGAGGTCGAAGCGCGACAGCCGCTCGAGCGACAGCGTCTCGCCGAGGAAGGTGACCGATCCCGTCTCAGGCGGGGCGATGAAGTTCACGCACCGGAGCAGCGTGCTCTTGCCTGAGCCGCTCGGGCCGATGACGACGAGCACCTCGCCTTTCCGGACGCGCAGATCGACGTCGCGCAAGACGTGCTGCTCATTGTGGCGTCCGCGGTGAAACCACTTGTTGATGCGCTCGACGCGGAGGATCTCCGAGCCGAGGTCGCGGCCGGACACGCCCAGATCGGGTCTCGCGGCAGGCCGCGTCATGCGAGGTGCCTCTGGAGTCGCCGCTCCAACATCGTCGCCGCGGCCGAGATCGACAGCACGAGCGCCAGGTAGAAGGCCGCGACGAGCGTGTAGAGCTCGAAGGGCGCCCGGTAGTAGCTGACGAGCTGGTTGGCGACGCCCATGAGGTCGAGCGTCCCGATGATCGCGATGATCGACGAGTCCTTGACGATGTCGATGAACTGGTTGACGAGGCCCGGCACCGCGATGCGGACGGCCTGCGGGAGCGTCACCGTCGTGAACGCGCGAACCCGGCCGAAGCCCAGGCTCAGCGCGGCCTCGCGCTGGCCGGGATCGACGGCGGCGAGGGCGGAGCGGTAGATCTCGGCCATGTACGCGGAGTTGAGAGCCGTCAACGCGACGACGCCGGCGGCGAGCGGGCTGAGATTGACCCCGACCGCGCTCGCCAGGCCGAAGTAGATCCAGAGCACGTAGATGTAGAGGGAGAGCGCGCGGAAGATCTGGACGTAGCCGTAGGCCACGAGCCGCAGCGGGGCGAGGGGAGAGAGGCGCGCAAGCGCGACGACCAGCCCCAGGGCCAGGGAGAGGACGAGGCTGAGCGCGCTGAGCTCGAGCGTGACCAGAAGCCCGCGCCCGAACTCGCCGATCGACTCCGAGACGACCGACCAGCGGAACGTGTACGCGACGACTCCGGAGGCGATCATGGCAGCCGGAGGGCGCGCTCGACCCCCGTCAGGAGCGCGGCGAAGGCCGCCACGAGCACGACGAGGATCAGGGCGACCGCGGTGAACGGCTCGAAGGGCGTGAAGTACGAGAGGTTGATCTGCTGCGCCTGGAAGACCATGTCGGGAACGCCGATCACCGAGATCAGCGTGGAGCCCTTGAGCAGGCCGATGAAGATGTTCCCGAGGGGAGGAACGGCGATCCGCACCGCCTGGGGGAAGACGACGATGCGGAAGGTGTCGCGCCTCGAGAAGCCGAGCGCGGCCGCCGCCTCGACGTGGCCGCGATCCACGGCGCCGAGCGCGGCCCGGAAGATCTCAGCCGTGTAGGCGGAGCCGGTCAGGGTGAGAGCGATGATCGCCGCCTGCACGCTCGTGAACACGACGCCGATGACGATCGCGATCCCGAAGTAGACCCAGTAGAGGAAGACGAGGAGCGGCACCCCGCGGACGAGCTGCACGTAGGCGAACGCCGGCCAGGCGAGCCCGCGGAGGCCCGAGCGGCGGAAGAGCGCGATCGCGACTCCCAACACGCAGGCGAGAAGGAACGAGATGCCCGTGACCCAGACATCGATCCACGCGCCTCGTGCGAACGCGTCCCAGTTGTCGAGGACGGGACCCCACGTGTACGTGTACGCGACCGTCATCGTCGCCGAAGAATGGCGGAGGCGCGGGAGGGCGCGCGCCTCCGCCGCTGTGGCAGGTCGCTACCGAATGAACGGCACCTGCTCGCCGTTTGCTCCGACCAGCGAGGTCGCGAGCCCGAACCGCCGTGCGGACGGGCCGACCCACTTCTTCCACAGGCCTGCCATCGTCTGGTGGGCGGCCTGGTACCGGAGCCAGTTCGAGACCCACTGCCAGAGCTTGATGTCGCCCTGGGGCATGAAGTACGTGTTCGCGTCCACGAAGAGCGGTGGACCGCCGAGCGCGCGCAGGTTCCTGTTGTTCTGGAGGAGCGACCCGCTCGAGAACTCGCTGAAGATCGCCGCGTCCGCCCGGCCCACGGCCACCTCGGTCGCGGCGTCCGACTCGCTCGCCAGCGCCTTGAAGGTCGCCCTCGGGAAGATCACCCTCCCGCTCGCCTGCTGCGAGCTTCCCTGGAGGACGGCGAAGCGGGCGCGCTGGAGGTCGCTCAGCTTCCGGGCGCGCGAGTTCTTGCGAACGAGGATCACGTTCGACTCGTAGAACGCCGGGACGTCCGCGAACCACCCCTGCAGGGCTCGGCTGGGAAGGATCGTCGCGGCGATCCCGACCATGTCGAACTTCCTCGCCGCGAGCGCCGCGAAGAGCTGCGCGAAGGGAGTCTGCACCCACTCCGGCGTAACTCCCAGGTCCTTCATCATCAGCTGCGTCAGCTCGACCATGTACCCGGAGGGCTTCTTCGTCCGCCGGTCGATGTACTGCAGGGGCGGGAAGGAGAGATCGACGCCCAGCCGGGCCTTCTTGCTGCGCGTCCACTTGTCGAGCACGGAGCCCCCGGCTTGCGCCGCCACCTGGGGAGCGGCGAGCGCCCCTCCTGCGGTAAGGCCGGCCGCTCCCGCCGTCCCGAGAAGAGCGAGCCCGCCCACCTTGAGAAGACCGCCCCGGGACGTCCGCCCCGGCTCCGGCTGGTTGAGGTCTTCGAGTTCGGTCACGGACATGGTCACCTCCGCGTGGAAGTCGGTGGGGGGTGACGACCCGAGCGTCCGCCACCGCCCTCTCGCTGTCCGCGAATGTTCACATATCGCGCGAAGCATTGCAATGCGTACAGAGGGTCGGTCTGCGAGGATGCGGGTAGGCGGATGGCGCGCGCGGCGAGCTCGGGAGACCCGGTGCGGCTCCTCGTGGATGGAGCGTCCTCGACCCTTGCCTGTCGCCCCGGCCTGAGCGTCGCCGCCGCGCTCGCCGAGGCTGGGAGGTTGACCTGCCGACTCACGGCGAGCGGCGCCCCCCGGGGCCTCTACTGCGGCATGGGCGTCTGCCAGGAGTGCGTCGTTCGAATCGACGGCATTCCGAAACGCGCGTGCATGACCACCGTCCGGGACGGCATGCGGATCGACGTCCACGATCCCGGGTCGCTCCCCTCGGCGCCCCCCGGGGAGGTGACCTCCAGGAGCGCCGAGCCGGACGTGCTCGTCGTCGGCGGTGGGCCCGCCGGCCTCGCGGCCGCGGCTGTCGCGGCGGAGGCGGGGGCCCGCGTGACGCTCGTCGACGAGCGCCCGAGCCTCGGCGGCCAGTACTTCAAGAGCCCCTCGGACGCCCTGCTGCCGCACGCCGGCGTCCTGGACGCGCAACAGCGCGCGGGCCGCGAGCTGGTCTCCCGCGTCGAGCGCGCGGGCGTGGAGGCGCTCGTGGGCACGCAGATCTGGGCGGCCAGCGACGCCGCGCGCCTGCTCGCCCTCGGCGAGGGGGAGAGCGTTCTCTTCCGCCCGAAGCGGCTGATCCTGGCGACGGGAGCCTACGAGCGCGCCGTCCCTATGCCCGGGTGGACGCTGCCGGGCTTCATGACGACCGGCGCGGCGCAAACGCTCCTGCGCGCATATCGGACGGCTCCGGGCAGGCGCGTTCTCGTCTCGGGAAACGGCCCCCTCAACCTGCAGGTGGCCGCCGAGCTGGCGGCGTCGGGAGCGACGGTCGTCGCCGTCTGCGAAGCGGCGAGAGCGCGGGATCCCCGACGCGCGCCCGCGCTCGTCCTGATGGCGGCGCATGCGCCGCGGCTCGCCCGCGACGGCCTCCGCTATCTGCGAGCGCTGCGGCGCGCCCGCGTTCCCATCCTGTACGGCTGGTCTGTGATCCGTGCGGAGGGCGAGGGGCGGGTGGAGCGCGCGGTGGTCGCCCAGCTCGACGTGACGGGCGCGCCGCTGCGCAGCGCCGAGAAGGTCTTCTCGGTGGACACGATCTGCGCCGGCTACGGGTTTCTTCCCTCGAACGAGCTCGCGCGGACCCTGGGCGTCGCGCACGTGTACGACCGGCGGCTCGGCCAGCTCGTCGCCGTCCGAGACGAGCGCGGACGGACGAACGTCCCGAACGTCTGGGTCGTGGGCGACGCCGGCGGGACCATCGGCGCCAAGCTCTCGCTGGCGGGGGGCCTCCTGGCCGGCGCCGACGTCGCCCGGAGCCTCGGGCACGCGCTCCCCCGCCGGCTCGAGCGCGAGCAGCGGGGCGCCCGTCGCGCGGCGAGGAGGAACAGGGGGTTCCAGCGGGCCCTCATGGCCCTCTATCGGGCTCCGCTGCTCGTCGATCAGCTCGCGGCCCGCGACACGGTGCTCTGCCGCTGCGAGGACGTGTCGAGAGCCGCGATCGACGAGGCGCTCGACGCCGACGTCGCCACGATGGGCGCGCTGAAGCGGCTCACGCGCGTGGGGATGGGGCGCTGCCAGGGCCGGTACTGCGGCCCGCTGATGGCGGAGCTCGTCGCTCGCCGGACCGGCGGCCAGCCTGCGGAGAGCGACTGGTTCGCGCCCGCTCCTCCCCTCAAGCCGCTACCCGCGGGCTTGCTCGCCCGCGCCGCCGCGACGATGGAACGAGTCGCAGCGGATCGAACGGCCTGAGATCGTATCCCGGCTCCTCGCCGAGAACGAGCGCGGCGAGGATCCGGGCGACGATCGGCCCGCAGGTGAAGCCGAGGAACGGGAACATCCCGACGAGCAAGCCTTCCGTCACCTCGCCCAGGATCGGTCGATGATCCGGCAGCGCGGGACACACGCCGGTCCACGCCCGCAGAAGCGACGCGCCGGCGCAACCGGGGACGACCTCCACGGCTTGCCGCACGTTCTCCCCCAGCGCCTCGAGGGCGACGCCGACCCGGCCCGTGCCGGGCTCCACGGCTGCCGGCCAGCCACCGCCGATCAGGAGCGAGCCGATCCGCGCCTGCTTCAGGGTCAACCTCCCGCCCGCGAAGTAGAGGAGGTGCCGGACGAGCGGCGGGACCGGCTCGGTCACGGCCGCCTGGATGGGCTGGCCCTCGACGCGAAGCGGAACGCCGACGAGCTCCGCGAGGCGCCCCGCCTCGGCGCCGGCGGCGTCGACGATCCGATCGCAGTCGAGCGTCCCGCGAGTGGTCGAGACGCGCCACCCGTCGCTCGTCCGCTCGACGCCGACCACCTCGGTGCGGAGAAGGAGCCGCGCCCCGTGCTCGCGTGCCGCCTTGGCGAAGGCCGGAGCGGCCAAGAGAGGGTTCGCTTTCCCCTCCAGCCTGCAGAGAAGCGCCCCTGCCATGCGCCGAGCGACGTACGGTGCGACGCGCTGGAGGGAGGGACGATCGAGGAGCTCGACCTCCACGCCGAACGCACGGTCGATGGCCGCCTTCCGGTCGAGAGCGCCGAGCTGCGTGTCGTCCGCCGCGACGATCAGCCCACCGCAAACGTCGACCTCGAAGCTCGTGCCGAGATCCCTCTCGAGCTGCTGCCAGAGGCGGATCGAGTCGCGCATCAGCTCGAGCGCGGGCCCGAACTCGCGAGCCCACTGCTCTCCGAGCTCGAGGAAGGGCTCGTGCTGGATCTGGCCGTGCAGCCCCCCCGCGTTCCGTCCCGAGGCGAGCGTGTTCAGGTCGAAGCGCTCGACGAGCGTCACCTGGGCCCCGCGTCGCGCGAGGAAGAAGGCGGTCGCGCAGCCCGTCACCCCGCCACCGACGACGGCCACCCTCGGGCGCGGTTGCCGAACAGCCACTCGGCCATTATTATCGCGTCTTCGTTCGCCTAGCGCACAATCGCCCGAGAGGAGTACAAGCATGGCGGAGCCCTTCCGAGGCAGCTACACGGTCGCCGTCACGCCCTTCACCGAGGACGGAGCGAGCATCGACCTCGACCTCTGGCGGGGGTTCCTCGACTGGCAGATCGACGTGGGGGTGCCGGGGATCATCATCCTCGGGACGTCCGGCGAGTTCCTGACGATCAGCGACGACGAGCGGACGATGCTCGTCGAGACGACGATCAAGCACGTCGCCGGACGGATCCCCGTGCTCGTCGGAACGATGAACGCCTACACCCCGCACGCGGTGCGCTACAGCAAGGAGGCGGAGAGCCTGGGCGCGGACGGCCTGATGATTCTGCCGCCCTACTACTACACGCCGACCGACGACGAGATCTTCGGCTACTACCGGGCGATCTGCGAGGCGGTGTCGATCCCGATCATGCTCTACAACAATCCGATCACCTCCAACGTCGATATGTCGGCGAAGCTGGTCGGACGCCTCACGCGCGCGTTCGAGCAGATCCGCTACATCAAGGAGGCGAGCATGGACGTCGCCCGCGTGTTCGACGTCATCGAGGAGACCGAGGGCGTGATGAACGTGTTCGCCGGGGAGCGGATCGTCGAGTCGTTCCTCCTCGGTGCCGTGGGCTACGTCAACCCGTTCGGGAACTACATCCCGCGCGCCTCGCATCGGATCTGGGACTACCTCGTCGAAGGCCGCATCGAGGACGCCAAGCGCGTTCAGCGCCTCATCGATCGGATGGGGCACATCATCGCCGAGGGCCACCCGACCTACGGGCACCAGTGCTACTCGAAGGCTCTCGCCGCCGCCGCAGGACATCCGATGGGCGACGTCCGGCCGCCGCTCACCCGCTTCCGGGATCTCGGCCTCGAGGGCGAGACGAGGCTGGCGAAGCTGCGCGACCTCATGCAGGAGCTGGAGGTCCTCATCGACGAGCTCGACGGCGCGACCGTACGCGTCTCCTGAGCGGTCGGTGACGACGCGCGTCGCTGTCGTCGGCGCCGGGAGCATCGGCGTCGGCTGGGCGATCGCGTTCGCGCGGGCGGGCTACGAGGTCGCCCTCGTCGAGCCCGTCGCCGGCCGCCGGGACGCCGCGCGCGCCGAGATCGCGTCCCGCCTCGCCGACCTCGACGAGCTGCAGCTGTTGGGAGAGCCCTCGGCGCGGGTGTGCGCCCGCGTGGGCGCGACCGACGACCTCGAGGCGGCGGTCGCGCGGGCGGACTACGTCCAGGAGTCCGTACCCGAGGACGAGAGCCTCAAGCGATCGGTCTTCGCGCAGCTCGATGGTCTCGCACGACCGGAGACCGTGCTCGCCTCCTCGTCCTCCGCGATCCCGTGCTCGAAGCTCGCCGCGGAGCTGCCGGGCCGAAGCAGATGCCTCGTCGCGCACCCCGCGAATCCGCCCTACCTCCTGCCGGTCGTGGAGCTCGTCCCGGCGCCGTTCACCGCCGAGCGCACGGTGACGCGCGCCGCGGCGGTGTTGAGCGAGGCGGGCCTGGGGGTCGTTCGCGTGCGGCGCGAGGTGGAGGGCTTCGTCTTCAACCGTCTCCAGGGCGCGCTCCTGCGCGAGGCCTACTGCTTGGTGCGGGACGGCGTGGTCGGCGTCGAGGACCTCGACCGGCTCGTCCGCGATGGGCTGGGTCGGCGCTGGAGCGTGGTCGGCCCGTTCGAGACGGTCGACCTGAACACGCGCGGAGGCATCGAGGCCCACGCGGCGCGCATGGGGCCGGCGTACGAGCGCATGGGCGCCGAGCGCGGCCAGCACGATCCCTGGACCCCCGAGCTCGTCCAGCGAGTCGCTCGCGAGCGTCGCGCGCTCCTTCCTCTCGACCGCTGGCAGGAGCGGGTCGAGTGGCGCGACCGAGAGCTCATGAAGCTCGAGCGCGCCCGCAGCGGGCCTCCGGTCGCGGCCGACCCCGCGCGAAGCGCCGACCGCGTCGAGATCGGGGCGCTCCTCTCCCGGTACTGCAGGATGCTCGACTCGATGGACCTCGATCTCGTGGAGACGCTCTTCACCCGCGACTGCCTGGTCGAGTACGGCCCGGACGAGCGGATGCGGAGCCGCGGCGTCGAGCGCCTGCGAGCGGCGCTCGAGCGGCTTCACCGCTTCGCGCGCACCTCGCATCACGTCTCCAACGTCGAGATCGTCTTCACGGGGCCTCGGAGCGCCGAGGCGCGGAGCTACGTGCTCGCCTGGCACCAGGAGCCCGACGGGAGCTCCCGCACGCTGTACGGCGAGTACCGAGATCGCCTCCTGCGCACGCCCGAGGGCTGGCGTATCGCCGAGCGGCGCCAGGTCACCCACGGGAGCGACGTGCCGTGGGATCTTCCGCTGACCCCGGCGGAGCGGCGCGCCCGGCCGGCGCCGTCAGGCTAGGGCCGGTCTCCGCCGTAGCGCGTCGGAGATGCCGCCGGCGATCGCGACGTCGGTCTCGATCGCCGCGACCGCCTGCTGGAGGCGGGGAAGGAGCCTCTGCCGGAACGCCTCCATGCTCCAGCGGCTGGCGTAGGTGGAGACGTTCGCCGCCGCCAGCACGCGGCCCTCCGCATCCCGCACCGGCACCGACAAGGCGCGCAGCCCCTCCTCGAACTCCTGGTCGACCAGCGCCCACCCCTGACGGCGCACGCGCGCCAGCTCCTCCCGCAACTCCTCGCGATCGACGATCGTCCGCTCGGTGAACCGCCGAAGCTGCAGCCGGCCCAGATAGCCCTCCAGCCACGCCTCATCCTGCGCCGCCAAGAGCACACGGCCCAGCGAGGTCGCCCACGCCGGGTCGCGCCCCCCGACCGTCACCGACACCGACAAGACCCGGCTCGCCCCCACATGCGCCACATAGATGATGTCGTCCCCATCCAGCACCGCCAGCGAGGACGACTCCCGCACCTCGGCGACGAACTCGCGCAGATGCGGCAGCGCCACCTCCGCCAAGGTCAACCCCGACAGGTACGCGCGCCCCAGCTCCAGCACCCGCGCGTTCAACCAGAACGACCGCCCCTCCGCCCGCACGTACCCGAGCTCCGCCAGCGTCAGCAAAAAGCGCCGCGCCGCCGCCCGCGTCAACCCCGTCGCCGCCGCAACCTCGCTCGGCGTCAAGCCCGACGAGCTGCCCGTAAACGCCCGAATCACCGCCAACCCCCGCTCGAGCGACTGCACGAAGTCGCCTCGACGGTTGCGCTTCGCATTCCCGGAACCGCTAGCGGTCTCGGTCTGAATGCTCCCTGTGTGCGCGCAGGCGGCGGATGTCGTGTGCTCTGTCGCGAGTCCTCCCGTCGCGTTCGGGACTGGTGCGTGCTCCTCCCATCGACCCCCAGCGTCCTGGCCGACGTGAGTAGTACATCACGAGCGTCGGCGGGTCAGGCGCCTCTGGACGAGTCGCGGTCGATCGCGCCGAGGCAGACGTACTTGATCTCCAAGAACTCCGCGATCCCGTGGTGGGACCCCTCGCGGCCGATGCCGGACTCCTTGACTCCGCCGAAGGGCGCGCCTTCGTAGGAGAAGATCCCGGTGTTGACGGCGACGACCCCCGCCTCGAGCGCCTCGCTGACGCGCCATACCCGGGCCACGTCCCGCGTGAAGACGTACGCGGCGAGCCCGTACGGGGTTGCGTTGGCGAGCTCGACCGCCTCGTCCTCGCTGGCGAACCGGAAGACGGGGGCGACCGGGCCGAAGGTCTCCTCGTGCGCGATGCGCATCTCGGGCGTCACGCCGCGCAGGACGGTGGGCTCGTAGAAGCAGCCGCCGAGCTCGTGCGGCCGCCCGCCGCACACGACGACGGCGCCGTGGTCGACCGCGTCCCGGACATGCTCCTCGACCTTCTCGACCGCCGCGCGGTCGATCAGCGGCCCCTGATCCACGCCGTCGTCGAAGCCGTTCCCGACTCGAAGCTCGGCGACGGCATCCGCGAGCCGTTCCACGAACCTGTCGTGGATCCCCTCCTGAACGAGCAGGCGGTTGGCGCAGACGCACGTTTGGCCGGTGTTTCGGAACTTCGAGGCGATCGCTCCCTCGACCGCGACGTCGAGATCCGCGTCGTCGAAGACGATGAGCGGAGCGTTCCCCCCGAGCTCGAGCGAGACCTTCTTCACCGACCCGGCGCATCGCTCCATCAGCGCCTTCCCGACCTCGGTCGAGCCCGTGAACGTCACCTTGCGCACGAGCGGGCTCGTCACGAGCTCCTCAGCGACGACCGACGCGGCCCCCGGGACGACCGAGAACACGCCGTCGGGGAGCCCGACGCGGCTCGCGAGCTCCGCGAGGGCGAGCGCGGAGAGGGGCGTTGCGCTCGCGGGCTTGACCACCATCGTGCAGCCGGCGGCGAGCGCCGGACCCGCCTTGCGCGTGATCATGGCGGTCGGGAAGTTCCACGGGGTGATGGCGGCGCAGACGCCGATGGGCTGTCGGAGGACGAGCATCCGGCGATCGGCCGTATTCGCCGGGATCGTCTCCCCGTACACCCGCTTCGCCTCCTCGGCGTACCACTCGACGAAGCTCGCGCCGTAGAGGACCTCGGCACGCGCCTCGCCGAGCGGCTTCCCCTGCTCGGCGGTGAGGATCGCCGCCAGATCGTCGGCAGCGTCGACGATCGCCTCGAACCAGCGCCGGAGAACGGCAGATCGCTCCTTGGCCGGCAACGCCGACCAGGCCGGCAGGCTGCGCGCCGCGGCCTCGAGCGCGCGACGGGCGTCGTCCCGCGTTCCGGCCGCGACGGACGCCACGACCTCGCCGCTCGCCGGATCGCGCACGTCGAACCGGCGGCCGTCCGCGGCCTCCGCCCAGGCTCCGTCGACGAAGAGGTCGGTGCGGAGCAGCTGCGCGTCCCGGAGCCGGCGGGCGAGCGGCGGAGGCGTCGCGGGCGCTACAGCCATACACCTATGTTCGCACAACGAACGGGGAAGCACAATGCGCACATCATTCGAGGCGGAGGACGGGGGCGCCGAGGGCCGCCGGATCGACGTCGATGCCGAGCCCCGGCCCCTGGGGGAGCGTCGCTTCGCCCCGCTCGTGTGCGGGTGTGCCGGCGGCCACGCGCTCCGCGGTCATCTCGCTGGGCAGGTAGCCGCCGAGCAGCAGCCTCGACGGGATCGAGCAGGCGAGGTGGACGAGCGCCGCGCTGACCACGTCTCCGCCGCCCGAGTCCTCGATCGTCAGGGGGAGGTCGAGCTCGAGGGCCAGGTCGCGGGCGCGCCGGACGGGGGTGATGCCTCCAAAGCGAGAGAGCTTGAGCCGCGCGCCGTCGAGCGCGCCTGCCGCATGCGCCGCGAGGAGGTCATGGACGCTCGCCAGGCTCTCGTCCAGGATCACGGGAAGGTGCGTGGAACGGCGCACGGCCGCGCACGCGGCGAGGGTCGAGCACGGCTGCTCGACGAGGACGTCGTGGCGTCCGATCGCGGAGACGACCCGCAGCGCGTCGAGCCGGGTCCACCAGGCGTTGGCATCGACGATGACGAGGTCCGCGCCGGCGAGGGGCTCCATGCACGCCTCGACGCGGGCGGCGTCCTCCCCCGGCGTCGTGCCGACCTTTACCTGCACGCGCCGGTAGCCCGTCTCCAGGGCCTCCCGGCAGCGAGCCGCCATCACGTCCGGCGCCTCCAAGCCCACGCCGACGTAGAGCGGAACGCGCTCCTGGCGCGCGCCGCCGAGGAGATCGACGAGCCGACGCCCCGTCGCCCGGCCGAAAAGGTCCCAACAGGCGATGTCGAGCGCCGACTTGGCCTCCGGGTATCCGCGAACCGCCGTCTCCATCCGTGCGTAGACGACCTCGAGCTGGCAGGGATCGCAGCCGAGCAGGGACCGGCCGAGGGGCTCGAGCACGGCCCGCGTCGCGGGCGCCCAGCCGGGCGCGTAGTCCGGGCTGATCACGCACGCCTCGCCGAAGCCGACGAGCCCATCGTCAGTCTCCACTCGGACGATGGTCGAGTCCTGTCGCTCGGAGATCCTGCCGCCCGACATGCGGAACGGGCCCGA
This sequence comes from Gaiellaceae bacterium, assembly GCA_035574655.1. Lineage (GTDB taxonomy): Bacteria > Actinomycetota > Thermoleophilia > Gaiellales > Gaiellaceae > GMQP-bins7. The sequence continues at coordinate 28,550 of DATLYP010000011.1, read as the reverse complement.
CGCATGCCGGTACGTCACCGCGTAGACGTCGATCCGCCGAATGCGCATGGCTCCGCGGCCTCCCATGGACGAATCCTCGCGTATATGCGAAAGTTCGCAGAACGCGCGAAGCATCGCAATACGTACTGAGCCAGATGTCATCAGCGTCTCCCTCAACCTCCCCGTCCACGGTCGAGCAGCTCGATCGCCGCTACGTGTTCCACCCGTACACGCAGCTCGACCGCCACCCGAGCTCGACGGCGCCGGTGATCGTGCAGGGGAAGGGCGCTCGCCTCCAGGCGGCGGACGGGCGCTCGTACCTGGATGGCATGGCGGGGCTCTGGTGCGTGAACGTCGGCTACGGCTGCGAGGAGATCGCGGACGCGATCCGGGCGGAGGCCGCGCGGCTCGGCTACTACCACGCCTTCTCGTCCATGGCCACCGACCTCCCCGCCATCCTGGCGGCGCGGGTCCTCGAGCTCTACCCGGTCCCCATGTCCAAGGTCTTCTTCGGGAACAGCGGCTCGGACGCCAACGACACCCAGGTCAAGCTCGTCTGGTACTACAACAACGTCCTCGGGCGTCCCGAGAAGAAGAAGATCATCTCTCGGCAGCGCGGCTACCACGGCGTCACGGTCATGACCGCCGGCCTCACCGGCCTTCCCGGGGTGCACCGAGGGTTCGACCTGCCGCTCCCCATGATCCGGCACGCGCGCGCGCCTCACGGCCTCTGGGAGCGTCGCTCGGACGAGAGCGAAGACGAGTTCTCGGCCAGGCTCGCCCGCGAGCTCGAGGAGATCATCGTCGCCGAGGGGCCGGAGACGGTGGCCGCCTTCATCGGCGAGCCCGTCCAGGCGGCGGGAGGAGTCATCCTCCCCCCGCGCGGGTACTGGAGCAAGATCCAGGAGGTGCTGCGAGCGTACGACGTTCTCCTCATCCTGGACGAGGTGGTCACGGGGTTCGGCCGGCTGGGAGCGTGGTTCGGAAGCGAGGTGTTCGACGTCGAGCCGGACCTCGTCACGGTCGCCAAGGGGATCACCTCCGGCTATGTCCCCCTCTCCGGCTGCCTCGTCTCCGAGCGCGTGTGGAGCGTCCTCGTCGAGGGAAGCGCCTCCCTCGGGCCGTTCGGGCACGGGTACACCTACAGCGCCCATCCCCTGGCTGCCGCGGCCGCGCTCGCCAACCTGGACGTCCTCGAGCGCGACCGGTTGATCGACCAGGCCGGCTCCCGCGGCGCGTACCTCCGCGCGCGGCTGGAAGCGGCGTTCGCCGGCCACCCGCTCGTGGCCGACGTGCGCGGCATCGGCCTGCTCGGAGCCGTCGAGCTGGGGCGGAACGGGGCGCCGCTCGATCCCGGGCTCCGAGCGGGGTTGCGCGTCTACGAGCGATGCCTGGAGCTCGGTCTCATCACGCGCGCGCTGCCCTCGTCGGACACGATCGCCTTCTCACCGCCGTTCGTGGTCAGCGAAGCCGAGATCGACGAGATGGTTGCGATCGCCCGGCGAGCCGTCGACGACGTGGCGGCGGAGCTGGCATGAGGGAAGAGCTCGGGCTGATCGTCAATCCGATCGCCGGCCTGGGCGGCCGGGTGGGCCTCAAGGGGACGGACGGCCCCGAGCTGGTCCGGGAGGCGCTGGCGCGCGGCGCCGTTCCGGTCGCGCCGGAGCGCACGCGCCGAGCGCTCGCGCGGCTCGTCCAGGAGCGGAAGGAAACCGCGGTCGCCGCGGCTCCGGGCGTCCTGGGCGCCGACTTGGCGCGCGCCGCCGGGCTCCGCACGAGCGTCCTCGCCGGCTCCGGAGGCCCGGAGACGACGGCGCAGGACACCCGGCAGGCGGCAGCCGCCATGGCCGAGCGCGGCGTTCGACTGCTCCTCTTCGCCGGCGGGGACGGGACGGCGCGCGACATCGTCTCGGTCGTCGGCGATCGCCTCCCTGTTCTCGGCATCCCGACGGGCGTGAAGATGCACTCGGGGGTGTTCGCGACGAGCCCGGAGGCGGCGGGCGAGCTCGCCGCGCGCTTCCTGCGCAGCCCGGGCTCGCGCCTGCGCCTCGCCGAGGTCGTGGACGTCGACGAGGAGGAGCTCCGCAGAGACCGCGTGTCGACGCGGCTCTACGGTGTCGCCAAGGTTCCCGAGGATCGGAACCGGGTGCAGCACCCCAAGCTCTCCTCGCACCCTGGCGACGCCGCGCTCGACGCGCTCGCGCACGAGCTCGCGGGGGAGCTTCGCGGACTCGTCGTCTTCGGTCCAGGCACGACCACCCAGAAGATCCTCGCGGCGCTCGGCGTCGAGGGCAGCCTGCTGGGCGTCGACGTCGTCGAGAACGGGCGGCTGATCGGGCGGGACGTGGACGAGCGGCAGCTGCTCGTCCTCCTGGACGACAAGGACGCGCGCGCGATCCTCGGCGTCGTCGGCGGCCAAGGGTTCCTCCTCGGCCGCGGGAACCAGCAGCTGAGCCCGGCGGTACTCCGGCGCATCGGGCTCGACAACATCGAGATCGTCGCCGCCCAGGACAAGCTGGTCTCCCTGGATCCACCACGTCTCCGGGTGGACACCGGCGATCCGGCGCTCGACCGAGATCTCTGCGGGTACCGGCGCGTCCGTGTCGCCCCCGGACGGTCGATGGTGATCGAGGTGTCGACGTAGGCAGGAGGTGTCCGTGAGAACGACCGCTCATCCCTACATGGCGAACTCGGTTCGCGAGCTCAAGGAGGAGATGCTCGACGCGATCGGCGCCGCCTCGATCGAGGAGCTCTTCGCTCAGATCCCCGAGACGCACCGGGTGAAGGGCAGCCTCGAGCTGCCGCCGGCGCTCGCCTCGGAGGTGGAGCTCGCCCGCCACCTGCGCCAAGTCCTGTCCAGGAACGTCGATTGCGAGCGGAACCTGAGCTTCCTCGGCGCCGGCTGCTGGCCGCACTACGTGCCTGCGGTCTGCGACGAGATCGTCCGCCGCAGCGAGTTCCTGACGCCCGTCTGGGGAACCCCGTCGTCCGACTTCGGCCGGAATCAGGCCTGGTTCGAGTTCTGCAGCCAGCTCGGCGAGCTGCTCGACCTCGAGTTCGTCGGCCTTCCCGTCTACAGCTGGGGCTGCGCGGCCGGACACGCGGTTCGCATGGCCTCGCGGCTCACCGGCCGCCGCGAGCTGCTCGTGCCGCGCTCGATCGACCCGGAGCGGCTCGCCGTGATCCGCACCTACTGCGAGCTCCCCGGCATGCCGGGCCACATCTCGGTGCGGGAGGTCGCGTACGACCCGGCGAGCGGACGGGTCGATCTGGACGATCTGCGCGCGAAGCTCTCGGAGGACACCTGCGCGGTGTACCTCGAGACTCCCACCTTCCTCGGCGTCATCGAAGCGCAGGCGTCCGACGTCGCCCACCTGGCGCACGACGTCGGCGCCGAGGTCGTGGCCGGCGTCGACCCCGTCTCGCTGGGCGTTCTCGCTCCTCCTGGCGCCTGGGGGGCCGACATCGCCGTCGGACCGATCCAGCCTCTCGGCGTCCACATGAACTGCGGAGGGGGTGTCGGAGGGTTCATCGCCTCGCGGGACGAGGAGCGGTACGCGCGTCAGTACCCGACGCTCAACCTGACGATCTGCGACACGATCGTTCCCGGAGAGCGCAGCTTCGCCGTCTTCCTCTTCCACCAGACCTCGTACGGGTCCCGCGAAGAGGGCAACGACTGGACCGGGAACTCCACCTACCTGTGGGCGATCGCCGCCGCGGCGTACATGGCGCTCCTCGGGCCGCAAGGGTTCACGGAGCTCGGGGCCCTCATCCTGCAGCGGAGCCGCTACGCGGCGGCGGTGCTCGACGAGATCGACGGGGTCTCGGTTCGGTGGAGGGACGGCTTCTTCAAGGAGTTCGTGGTCACGTTCGAGCAGCCGGTGGCCGAGGTGAACCGCCGTCTTCTCGAACGAGGCATCTTCGGTGGAAAGGATCTCTCGCGAGACTTTCCCGAGCTCGGCAACGCCGCGCTCTACTGCGTCACCGAGATGCACACCAAGGAGGACATCGATCGGTTGGCGACCGCGCTCGAGGAGGTGACGAGACGGTGAGGAAGCTCCGTCGATACCACGCAGCTGTCTGGGACGAGCCGCTCGTGATGGAGCTGAGCCGCGAGGGCAGGCGGGGGCAGCTCTTCCCAGAGGCGGAGGAGGAAATCCGCTCCAGGGTCGGAGACTGGCACGCGCTCATCCCCGACGGCATGCGGCGCGACGACCGTCCGGAGCTGCCGCAGCTCTCCGAGCCCGACGTGCTCCGCCACTACCTCCACCTCTCCCAGGAGACGCTCGGGATGATGGGGATCTCCCTGTTCGGGACCTGCACGATGAAGTACAACCCGCGGGTGGCGGAGACGTTCGCGGCCCGGCCCGAGCTGGCAGCGCTCCACCCCGATCAGCCCGAGGAGACTCTGCAGGGCGTCCTCGCGCTCGTGCACGGCCTCGACGAGATTCTGCGCGGCCTTTCGGGGATGGACCAGTTCGTCTTCCAGGCGGGAGGGGGAGCGCACGCCGCGTACACGTTCGCATGCATCGCCCGCGCCTACCACGCCGCCAGGGGGGAGCTCGCGACGCGCGACGAGATCGTCACCACCATTCAGGCTCATCCCTGCAACGCGGCCACCGCGGCCGCGGCTGGATTCAAGGTGGTGACCCTCATGCTCGGCGACGACGGATACCCGCCGCTCGACGCCCTGCGCGCGGCGGTGTCCGAGCGGACGGCGGCGCTGATGGTGAACAACCCGGATGACATGGGGATCTACAACCCGCACATCGACGAGTGGGTGCGCATCGTCCACGAGGCGGGAGGGCTCTGCTTCTACGACCACGCGAACTTCAACGGCGTCATGGGGCGGATCCGGGCGCGCGATCTCGGCTTCGACGCCTGCATGTACATGCTCCACAAGACCTTCGGCGCGCCCAAGGGAGGCGGCGGCCCGGCCGTCGGCGCCTTCGGCTGCACCGAGACGCTCGCGCCGTTCCTCCCCACGCCCGTCGTCGTTCGCGACGGCGATCGATACCGGCTCGACGACGAGCGGCCCCTCTCGATCGGGAAGGTGCGCGAGTTCTGGGGCAACATCCCGCAGATCGTCAAGGCCTACGCGTGGGCGCGGGCGATGGGAGCGGACGGGATCAAGGAGGCGGCCGACCTCTCCGTCCTCGCCAACAACTACATGGAGAAGCGGCTGCTCGAGATTCCCGGCGTCACCCGCTCGCACCCGGACCTGCCGGGCTACCGCATGGAGATGACCCGTTTCAGCCTCGGGAAGCTCCGAGAGGAGACGGGTGTCGGTGTCCTCGACGTCCAGAACAGGATGACCGACTTCGGGATCGACGCGCCCTGGCTCTCCCACGAGCCGTGGATCGTCCCCGAGCCCTTCACTCCCGAGGCCGGGGAGATGTGGTCGAAGGAGGACATCGACTACTGGATCGACGTCCTGGCCGAGGTGTGCCGGGAGGCCTACGAGGATCCCGACCTCGTTCGCTCCGCGCCGCACAACCAGGTCGTCCACAAACCCGCCGAGGTGGATCTCGACGACCCCGACGTGTGGGCGACGACGTGGCGGGCGTATCAGCGCAAGAGAGCGGGAGCGCGCCTGTGAGCCACGACGAGGGGGAGTCGGAAGGCGCCGCCCATCGGCCGACCTCGGCGATGCGGCGACTTCCGCTCCCCGCCGCTCTCGAGCGAGGACGGCCGATCCACATCCTCCTCGACGGACGTCCCGTACAGGCCTTCGAGGGGGAGACGGTGGCGGCGGTGCTCGCAGCCGAGGAGGAGCTGACGACACGGTGGACGGCGCGGGGCGCCCCGCGCGGGATCTTCTGCGGGATGGGGGTGTGCTTCGACTGTCTCGTCGTCGTCGATGACGTCCCGAGCACCCGTGCCTGCATGACCTGGGTGCGCGAGGGGATGCGCGTCGAGCGCCAGCGGGGCCTCGCGTGAGCGACGCGCTGGGCGAGCTGCTCGTGTTTCGCGAGCTCGGTGATCTCGCCTGCGCCTACTGTTATCACTTCGACAACAACGAGCCCGAGGCGGTCGCCGAGCTCTTCACCGAGGATGCGCGAATCGACTATGGTCCGGAGGTCGAACCCATCGTCGGGCGGGAGCGGATCGCCCCCGCGATTGCGGTCGGTTTACGAGAGAGGTTCCTGGCCACGAGCCACCATCTCTCGAATATGCGCATCTCCCTCGAGGCGGCCGACGCGGCCACCGCGATCGCCTACGTCTACGCGTGGCATCGCTACCGCGACGGCAGTCCCGACGGGGAGCTGTGGGGCCGCTACCACTATCGCTTCCGACGGACCGACGCGGGCTGGAAGATCGCCGAGCTCGTTCTCCGGGCGGCGGGGACGAAGCACTTCCACCGCGACCGCATGCACGGGATCGGGCGGCGCCAGTCGGACGCACCGGCCTCCGACTAGGCCGGGCCCCGCGACGTCCGGATCACCGGCTCGCGCGGATGCGCGTTCAGGTAGCGACCTCCCCCTTCCTCGCACACGACGACATCCTCGATCCGCACGCCCAAGACTCCGTCCCAGAAGATCGAGGGCTCATCCGTGAACGTCATGCCCGCCTCGAGAGGCGTGTCGTCCTCCTCGGAGATGAACGGCCATTCATGCACGTCGAGACCGATGCCGTGACCCATTCGATGGCGGAACATCTCTCCCAGGCCCTCCTCCTCGATCGGGGCGCGGCAGGCCGCGTTGACCTCGGACGCGCGCGCTCCCGGAACCGCCGCGGCGCGCCCGGCTTCTTGCGCCGCCAGCATCACCCGGTAGCAACGCTCGTACTCCGGGGGCGGCTCGCCTGCCACGATCGTGCGGCCGAAGTCGGAGCAATACCCTCGCCACACCGCGCCGAAATCGAACATGACGGGCTCGCCTTCGACGATCGGCTCGAACCCGGACGCGTCCTGGGAGTCGTGCGGTCGAGCCCCGATCGACCAGACGTGAGTCGGGAACGACGGCACGCGTGAGCCCAACATCCGCAATTGGTGCTCGACCTCCTCGTGCAGATCCACCATGCGGACGCCGGGCTCCACTTTCTCCGCCGTCGCCGCCATCGCCTGATCCGCGATGGACGCCGCGTGCGCCATCAACTCGAGCTCTCGCGGGCTCTTGACTCGGCGAAGCCTGTTGATCACCGGGGAGCAGTTCACGAGCTGCGCATCCGATACCGCCTTCCCGAGCTGGATCGCGGTCTCTCCCCAGGTCCGTCCCGTGATCCCAATGCGCCGTACCGGCCCGAGGGAGCGCACCACCGCTCGGAAGATCCCGGCGCCGTCATCGGGCTCCGAGACCGCCACCACCTCGCCGATGTCGCGACCCCGTAGGTGAAACTCGACATACATTCGCGGCAGGACGTACACCGGCTCCCGTCCTGGCGCGAGCAGCGCCCCGGCGACCCAGCCATGCGCGTAGTCGACATGGCCGAAGCTCGGCAGATCGCGCTCCAACCCCGTCAGATACTCGAGATCGGAGGATGGCGGAACGAAGATCAGATCGATCCCCTCCTCGCTCAGCAGCTCCGCCAGGCGCGTCCTCCGAGCTGCGTACTCATCGCTCGGGATTTCCGTCATGCGACCTCCTTCGTCTCTCGTCGGCTCACGGTCTGATCGGGTCTTCGATCCCAGAGAAAGCAGGCGGCGTATCGCTCCTCTCCGGCCTCGTACAACTCCGGTGCGTCCTCACGACAGCGATCGAACACCTTCGGGCAGCGCGGATGGAATCGGCACCCCTGGGGAGGGTCGGCCGGATCCGGTACCTCGCCTGCAAGCGGCGATGGAAGCCGTCCCACCTTCTTTACGCTCGGGATCGCTCCGACAAGCGCTTCGGTATACGGATGCCGCGGGTCGGCCCACACCTCGCCGGTGTTTCCGCATTCCACGATGGTTCCGAGATACATGACTGCAAGACGATCCGCGATACTTTGCACAATCGCGAGATCATGAGATATCAGCAGCAATCCCACTGTAAATTCTCGCGCCAACTTCACGAGCAGATTGGAAATCTGCGCCTGAGCGGAGGCGTCGAGCGAAGATAGCGGCTCGTCGAGAACGATGAGCTTGGGCTCAGCAGCGAGCGCACGGGCGATCGCGATACGCTGCCGTTGCCCGCCGCTGAACTCATGAGGGAAACGACGAGCCGCAGTCGCTGGGATTCCTACCATTTCCAGTAGCTCAGCGACACGCCCTGAATAATCCTGCCTGCGACGAGCCGCTGACAGACGGATCCCATCGACGAGTTGTGACCCGATCGTGCGACGTGGATTCAGCGATGCATAAGGATTCTGAAAGACCATCTGCAGCCGCGTCTCGTGGGGCGAGCGTGCTCCGCGCCCGAGAGGAGCGACCCGGCGTCCATCGAAGACGATCTCGCCTGCAGTCGGTCGAACGAGACCCACGATCGCCCTGGCGAGAGACGATTTCCCGCATCCGGACTCGCCCACCAGCCCCGTGATCTCGCCCTGCTCGACCGAGAGGGTAACTCCGGCGACAGCGCGAACGACGACCCCCTGCCGGCGGTAGTCGACGATCAGGTCTCTCACCTCCAGGAGGCTCACGACAGGCTCCGGAAAGGATCGACGTGACACGCAAGGCGCCGGCGCCCGTCCACCGCGAGAAGCTCTGGTCGATCCGTCCGGCATTCTGGCCGCTCGTAGGGACAGCGGGGATGAAAAGCGCACCCCGGAGGGCGGGCGAACGGCTGGGGCGGCTGCCCAGGGATCGCGCGCAGCTCGCGACGCTGCTCGTCATCCGCGTGCGGAAGCGCGTCCAAGAGCGCCCGCGTGTACGGATGGCGCGGGGAGAGCAGCAGGTCGCCGGCACGTCCGGACTCCACGATCCGGCCGGCGTACATCACATGCACGGCGTCGGCGATCGCGCTGAGGACGCCGAGGTCGTGCGTGATCAGCATGACTGCCAGCTCGTGCTTTCGCCGGAGCCGGTCGAGCAGTTGCAGGATCCCGGCTTGGACGGTGACGTCCAGCGCCGTGGTCGGCTCGTCCGCGATGAGCAACCTCGGCCGCGTGGCCAGCGCGCTGGCGATCGCCACCCGCTGGCGCATGCCGCCCGAGAGCTGGTGCGGGAACGATTGGAGAGCGCTTTGGGGATCGGGAATCTGCACCTCCGTCAAGAGCTCGACGGCTCGCGTCCGCGCTGCGCGTCGCGAGATGTTCTCGTGAATGCGTACATGCTCGATCATCTGACGCCCGATCGGCAGCATCGGATGCAGCGAGGTGAGAGGATCCTGAAACACCATCGCCACCTCTTTGCCTCGAACATGTCGCATCGCGCGCCGCGGCAACGTCAACAGGTCCCTGCCATCCAACCGTGCGCGACCGGTCGCGATCATCCCGCGAGGCAAGAGCTGGATCAGCGCCAAGACCGAGAGCGTCTTCCCGCTTCCGCTTTCGCCGGCGATGCCGAAGATCTCCGCCGGATCGACCGCGTAGCTCACGTCCTCGACGATCGGGATGCGCGTCCTCCCCGCCTGCATCCACACCGATAAGCCTTCCACTTCGAGCAGGCTCACTGCATGCCTCTGCGCTCACGTCCCGAGGACTGCGGATCGAGGATGTCGCGCAAGCTGTCTCCGAGGAAGTTGAAGGCCAGCACCACGGTGAAGATCGCGAGGCCTGGGAACGTGCCGATCCACCAGAACTGGAAATACTGGATGCCTTCGGCGACGCCCGCGCCCCACTCCGGCCGCGGCGGCTGCGCCCCGAGGCCCAAGAACGAGAGACCGGAGAGCAACAGCACCGCGTTGCCGAGATCGAGCGTCGCGAGGACGACGACAGGCCCTGCCAGGTTGGGGAGCACGTCGCGGACCAACGCGCGTCTCGCCGGGGCGCCGAGCAGTCGCGCCGCGGTCACGTAGTCGGCCTGGCCCACCGACAGCACGAGTCCCCGCACGACCCGGGCGTACGCGGGCCAGCTCACGATCACCAGCGCGAGAACCGCGTTCCGCACGCTCGGGCCGAGTACCGCGGTCACGACCATCGCGAGGATGATGGCGGGGAACGCGAAGACCAGGTCGGTCGCGCGCATGATGATGCCGTCGACGACGCCGCCGAAGTATCCGGCGATCGCGCCGAGCACCCCGCCGACTGCGACCGCGAGGCTGACGAGCAGCACCGCGAGCGGTATCGACAGCCGCGCTCCCCAGACGACGCGCGAGAAGACGTCTCGCCCGAGCTCGTCCGTTCCAAACAGATACGTGGCGCCTGGCCCCTGAAGCGGGGGCGCGCTCTGGTCGAGTGGATCATGCGGCGCAATCAGCGGCGCGCAGACGGCGACGACAACCCACGTGGCGACGACCGCCCCTCCCAGCAGCGCCAAGGGTTGCCGCCCGAGCATGCCGAGTACCCGCCGGCGCCGCGTCTCGAGACGCGCCTCCGATGCGTACGCCTCGCTCATGTGACACGGATCCGAGGATCGATAACGCCATACAGCACGTCGACCACGAAATTCACCGTGATATATGTCACGGCTACGAAGAGACTGACACCCATGATGGCTGGCAAATCGAGCGTTGTAGCGCTCCTATATGCGTATTGCCCGATTCCAGGCCAACTGAAGATCGTTTCCACGAGCACGGCGCCAGTCATAACGTTGGCAAAGGCGAGCCCCAAGACAGTTATCACTGACGGCAGAGCGGCTCGGAAAACGTGTCGTAGGATGACACGGTGCTCCGGTATCCCCTTCGCACGGGCCGCGCGCACGTAATCCTGAGTGATGACTTCGAGCACCGCGGAGCGCGTGTACCGCGTAAGAAGACCGACGTTGTACAGCGCGAGAACGGTGGCAGGAAGAATCAGATGACGTGCTGCGTCCCACGCTGTACCCCACTCGCCCTCGAGCAGCGAGTCGATCGTGAAGAACCCCGTCTTCCTCTCGGGCTCTGCGAACTGAGGGTCGAGACGTCCGGTGCCTGGAAGCCAGTCGAGACGGAAGAAGAACACGTAGAGCGCGACGAGCCCGAGCCAAAACGTCGGCGCCGAGATCCCAACCAAGGACACCACCCGGAGAAGGTGGTCCTCGACTCGGTTCTGGCGAACCGCCGCGACGATCCCGAGGCTGATACCGATCACAGCGGCCAGGAAGATCGAGGCCAATGCGAGCTCGGCGGTCGCCGGGATGAAGGTTCCGAGCTCCGTCATCACGGGGAGGCGCGACTGTTGCGACTCCCCGAGGTCTCCGTGAAGCAGCCGCCACACGTAGATCGCATACTGCTCGGGCAGGGACTTATCGAGCCCGTAGCGCTCGCGGAAGGACGCGACGGCAGCCGGATCCTCGATCGCGCGCTGTCCCAGGTTCGCAGCCGCGGGATCGCCGGGGACGAGATTCGTCAGCACAAAGGCGACCAGGGTGATCCCGATTCCCAGGACGACGAGCGCGACGGTGCGTCGCGCGAGCAGACGTAGGAACGGCCGGGGCGGCCGCCTCCGCAGCCGCCCCGGCCGCGCTATAGCTCCTGCGCTATCGCGACCCAATGCTTGCGAGGTCGATCTGGAAGACCGGGTTGTATCTCACGCCCGTGAGATTCCTCGAGGACGCTACGACCTGGCCCGGCTGGAACAGCGTGAAGAACGGACCGCGCTGGCTCAGCTGCACCTGCAGGGTCCGGAACAGCCGCGCGCGGGTCTCCCGGTCCGACGTCGAGCCCGCTCGCCGTCCCAACGCTTCCAGCGCAGGATCCGAGCCGGCCGCCCACCCTGCGCGAAGCCCCACCAGCTGCCCGGGGAGGAAGACGAGGTAGTCGTTCGGGTCGGGGTAATCCGGCCCCCACAGCCACAGGCCGAGCTGTTCCTTCCCCGCACGGTAGTTCGCCAGCGAGATGGCGATCGGCTTCCCGGCGAGATTCACCTTGATCCCGACCTTGGCCAGGTCCGACTGGATCTTCTGCGCGATCACGCCGAACGAGAGCCCGCTCGACGTGAAGTCGCTCGGGAACTCGAGCTCCACCTCGGGGTTCGTCAGGCCCGACGCTCGGAGCTCGGCTCGGGCCTTCGCCAGATCCTGGCGAATCGCCTTGTTGGCCTCGAGCGCCCCGAGAAACATCGACGGCACGACGCCCGCCGCGCGGCGCGCGCCGGCCCCCGCGAGGCGAACCAACCCCTCGTAATCCAGCGCGTACCGAATCGCGTTCTGGAATCTCTTGTTCGCCGTGATCTCGGAGACCTGTGGATTCGCGTTGGCGAAGAGAAACCACACGTTCGGCCCCGCGACCGCCTGGACGATGAGCTTCGCATTTCCCATGAGAGAAGACGCTTGGCTCGGCGAAAGATCCAACGCGATCTCGTTTCGCCCTCGCTGCACATTCAAGAGCTGAGCCGGCGCCTGGACATTGCGAATGACAACCTGCTTGAACGCCGGCTTGCGAGGCCCCCAGTAGCGTGGATTCGCAACGAGCTCCACACGCGAGGTCGTATCGAATGACTTCAAGAGATACGGCCCGCTCCCAGCGGATGTGCGATTGAGGAACTGCTCGGCTTTGTCCTTCTTATCGGCGCCAACTGCATCCGTGCCGCCGTTCGCCTTGACCAGCTTGGAGTTCACGATCCCGAGCGACGCGTTGGCGACGATCGCGGGGATCGCAGGATTCGGCGTCTTCGACTTGAGAATCACCGTGTATTTCCCGCGCTGGGAAACGGTCACGCCAGCGAGCAGGAATGAGGGGTTCCCCTTGAGATTGATAAGCCTGCGGAAGGAGAAGACGACGTCCTTCGCGGTGAGGGGAGTTCCGTCGGAGAAGCGAACGTCTCTGCGGAGAGTGAACGTGTACGTTCGCGCGTCCTTCGACACGGTGTACCGCGCCGCAACCGAGGGGCGAGGACGCGTGACGTCGGATCCGCGGAACTCGAGCAGCGTGTCGTACAGGACGTGGGCGATCATGCCGCCCGTTACCTCGAACTGCCGCTGCGGATCGGCCGTCTTGAGATCGAAGGACTTGTCGACCACGAGCGTGCCGCTCGTGGCCCCGGCGGAGCCCGCCGCTCCACCGGTCGCCGCCGCTGCGAGAAGACACCCGGCAACGGCGGCGAGCACTCCTCGTGTCAACGAGCTTCGTGCAACGAGAGTAGTGAACATGGCCCGTCCTTTCCTGTCGAGCGGGGAATCGCGGCCTCGCGGAGCCGAGACGACCCCTGCTCGTCGAGCGTGAGATGAGGCGTGACCACCATGACGCCGTCCGCGCGCGTCAGGCCTTAGCGACCTCCGCTTTCGTCTCGCGGCACCGCCCCGTGCGGGAGCGGATCGTCGACGGGGTTCGTGTGCGTATGGTGGCCAATAGGGCGGATAGTGCACGCGAGCGGCGGTCGTGTCAAGCCGATCCGGACGCAGGCGGCTGGGAGCGGCCCCCGCTCAGTACCGTGCCTCGACCAGCGACACGTACAGGTCGTCCGGGTCGCGGAAGTACACGTACCGCCACTCTCCGACACCGACGTCGACCGTCGCGGGCGGGCCGACGAGCTCCACGCCGAGCTCGACGAGGCGAGCGGTCGCCCGCTCGAGGTTTCCGACCCCGATGGAGAACTCGTACGGGCCGAGATGGCCCCACTCGCCCCGCAGATCAGGGCCCGGCGGATCGAGGACGACAGGTTCGATACCAGCCCCTTGATGCGCCATGAGCAGGATCATGTGCTGCCCCGGGGGGTCGCCGGGATACCAGGGCGCCATCGGCTCGAAGAAATCCCGCGACTCGAACACCAACTCGGTGAGACCGAGACGCTCGTAGAACGCGCGCGTCCGATCCATGTCCGAGACGCCGAAGGCGACGTGGTTGACACCCTCCGCGCGGGGCTCGCCGGGGAGCGAGCGCCACAAGCCTGTCCACTCGATCAGCTCGACCTTGGCTCCCCAGGGGTCGGCGACGTAGCTGATGTCCAGTGTGACGTCGTTCGGCGGGGTCGCTCCCGAGAGCGGCTCCATCAGCGAGACGGCCCCGCTGCGCACGAGCCGCTGATGCACCTCCTCGACTCCCCGCACGTGCAGGCAGATCTCGCAGATGCCAAGCTCTCCCCACCCTCCCCCTTGCGGGGCAGGCGGCGGACCGTCCCCGTCGAGCACCTGGACGAGCTTCAGGCGACCCGGGCCCACGGGGGTCGCCTGCGGATTCGCGAGCATGACGACCCTCGCCGTCCGATCGGGTCCGGGAACGCGCCCCGTGTAATCGAAGAGCCGTTCCGAGAACCCGAGGCCCTCGTAGAACGCGAGAGCCTCGTCCATATCGCCGACTCCTATGCCGACGTGGTCGACTCCTCGAAAGATCGTCTTCATGTCGACACCGTCTCCTGCACGAGATCGAACTCGACGAGAGCGGCCCGGAGCTCCGCGAGAGCGTCCGGATCCTCGACGGGCAGCCGAGGCCGGCGCGGCCACCCCCCCGGCAGCCCGAGCAGGTTCATGATCGCCTTGAGCTGGCTCTGGTACCCGCCGTACTTGCCTGCCCAGCCTCCCGGGAGCCAGATCCTCGCGAACAGCGCGTCCGTGCGGCGCGCATGCTCGAGGCAGGCATCGTAGTCTCCGCGCCAGTAGTCCTCCCAGAAGCGGGCGTCCGCGGCGCCGAAGACGGTTCCTCCGCCGATGAACCCGTCGCCGCCATGGACGCGGAGCTCCTCGAAGCCCGCGACGGTCATGAACGGGCCGAAGACCCGGAGGCGGTCGTTCACCGCCCGATTCGTCTCGAAGAACTGCTGCTGGTTCGGGGTCGAGTCCTTCAGCGCGACGATCGTGTCGATCTCGGCGAGCTCGAGCACGAGCTCGGCCGTCATGTCGATCGCCGTCCCGTGCACCCAGTTGTAGACCATGAGCGGCGCCGACGTCGCCGCGGCCAGCTCCTGATAGTAGGCGACGACCTCATGCGGCAGGGGCTTGACGTACGGAGGCGCGGTCGACTCCACGCCATCGGCGCCCGCCGCGACCGCGTGGCGTGCGAGCTCGGCCGCCTCGCGCGCGGTATACGCGGTGCAGCCGACGACCACCGTCATCCTTCCCGCCACGTGCTCGATCGCGGTCTCCGCGACGCGCTTCCGCTCATCCTTGGACTGCGAGAACCACTCCCCTGTCGTCCCGTTGATCAGCACGCCGTGGAGCCCTTGCTCGCAGTACCAGTCGAGGAGGGCCCGGTGGGCGTCCGCGTCGTAGCTCTCGTCCTGCCGGAACGGGGTCGGGCTCGCGGCCCAATACCCCTTCCAGTCGACGTCGTTGCGATCCATCGATCACCTCCCTCGAGACATGGACGCACTGTGACGGTCTGGCGAGTAGGCGGCCGGAATGGGCTCGCCGTGCGCGAGATGCCTCGCCACCATCCGCCCGAGGAGCGGGGCGAGCGTGAACCCGCTCATCGCCACGCAGACGAAGTACCCGGGGAGCGCCGCGACCTCGCCCACCACGGGCTCCAGGTCGTTCGTGAAGGCCATGACGCCCGTCCACGTCCGGAGGAGCCGTACCCCTGAGAGCGAGGGCATGACGCGCACGGCGACCGCGGCGTTCCCGGCCGCGCTGCGCCAGCTCGTGCCGTGGCGCCCCGACAGGCCTCGCCGTCCGCCGGGCCAGCCGCCGCCGATGATGAACGTCCCGTGATCCGTCTGCTTGAGCGTCAACCTCCGCCCGATGTGCTGAACCAGCGGCTCGAGCATCCTCGCCCGCGGCTCGGTGACATTGACGTGCAGCGGCACGGCCCGTGTCGGGAGGTCGATGCCGGATCGGGCGGCGAGCTCGCGCGCCCAGGCGCCCGCGGCGTTGACGACGCGGCCGGCCCTGACCGTTCCCGCCGTCGTTCGAACGTGGAGGTCGGGAGTGATCTCCGTGACGTCGACCCCGGCTCGAATCTCCGCGCCGAGCTCGAGCGCCCGCCGGATGAAGAGGGGGACGGGAAGGAACGGGTCGGCGTGCCCCTCGCTCGGGCACCAGGTCGCCCCGGCGAGATCGTGAGCCAGATAGGGGGCGAAGGCGCGAAGCTCAGCGGTCTCGAGCACGTGGGTCTCGAGGCCGGCCTCCTCCTCGATCGCATGCTTGTCCCGGAGGAGCTGCAGCTCCTCCTCGGTCTCAGCGACCATGAGCCCGCCCGTCCGGTGGAGTCGCAGATCCGCCTCGAGCTCGTCCTCCAGCTGCCACCAGAGCCTCGCAGCCTCGAGATGGAGACGAAGATCGCCGAGGAGCCGTTCGCGCGAGGCCGCCGTCCCGCGCTCGGTGAGCTGGTGGAGCGCGATCTGGAAGTGGAAGCTGCCGGCGTTCGTCCCGGATGCCTCTCGGTTCAGCTCGCCCCGCTCCACGAGGAGGACCTCACCGCCCTCCTTGGCGAGGTAGTACGCGACGGCGGCTCCGACGAGCCCTCCCCCGATCACGACGGTGTCGGCCGTCTCCGGAAGCGGGCCGCGAGTCTGCGCCGCAGCCGGCCACATCTCCGTCCACATCTCAGGCGGCAACGAACAGGCCCTCGTCCTCGACCGTCTCGTCGGCGACCGCGCCCAACGGCACCGGGCGGACGGGCATGCGCGTCGTCGGGAGCTCGATCTCGGCCAGCCGGCGGCCGTGCCTCGCCGCGACGAGCGCGGCGATCTGCCGCTGGCAGCTGCGTCCTTGACAGAGGCCCATCCCAGCCCGGGTCAGCCCCTTGAGGACGTTCAGGTCGGCGGTGGCCGCAGCAGCCGCGTCCAGCTCGGCGAGCGTGAGCTCCTCGCAGCGACAGACGACGGTCTCCGGGGTCGCGAGCTCGAAGATCCCGGCGCCTACTCGGTGCAGGGGGAGGAGGGCCCGACGGAAGCGGCGCTTCTGCGCGAGCCTGCGCCGAACCGGCGCCGCCCGGCGCTCGTCCCCCACGATCCCGAGCGCGGCCAACCGGCCCTCGTCCTCGGCGACGTACGACCCTTCGACCCCGGCGCCGTCCCCGGCCGCGGACACCCCCGGCACGGACGTGCGCATCCACTCATCGACGAGAACCACCGCGCCCCCGAGATCTTCATCGAATCCGAAGCGACAGCCGACGAGGCGCATCAGCTCGACCGAGGGCACGAACCCGTACCCGACGCAGAGCGTGTCCACGCCGACCGTCTCCTCCGTGCCGGGGATGACCTTCCAGTCGGCGTCCACCGCGGCATGCGTGACGCGCTCGACGCGTCCGTTGCCTTCGGCGCGCACGACGATCCGCCGGTAGCGGACGGGTATGCGCCGGCGGAGGAGCGCGGCGCGGTAGGCGAGCGCGTCGCGCACGAGCCCCGCGTTTCCCCGCGCCGCGGCCGCGAGGCGAAGAGCGTCCCCGGGGCGAGGGGGCGGCCCCGCTTCGAGCACCAGGACGACGTTGACCCCGTAGCGCGCGAGCTGGGCCGGGAAGGCGAGCGCGAGCGGACCGCTCCCGGCGAAGAGAACGCGGTTTCCTGGTGACACCCGATGCGTCTTCACGAGCGTTTGGGCGCCTCCGGCGGTGATCACCCCGGGAAGCGTCCAGCCCGGAAAGGCGACGGGGCGGTCGTGCGCCCCCGGCGCGAGAAGGACGTGGCGCGCGCGGACGGCTCGCGCCGGCAGCCCGTCCTCGACCAACACGGCCTCGCCGTCCTCGAGGGTCACGCATGCCGTCCGAAGACGGATCTCCGCGCCGGAGCGCGTCACCGCCTCGATCAGCGATCGACCTCGCGCGTGGTCTCGTCCGAGCGCATGGTGATCGCGCACGGCCATGCCCGGCTGTTTGAAGATCTGCCCGCCGAGCGCCGGTCGCTCGTCGACGAGGAGCACGGCGAGGCCGAGGCGCCGCGCCTCGATCGCGGCGGCGAGCCCCGCGGGCCCGCCGCCGACGATGAGGAGGTCGTAGCTGGTCAGGGCGCTCAGCGGCAGCGGGGCATGGGCGGCAGCTCCGTCCCGACCGTCCGCTGGTAGATCCGTCCCATCAGGCCGCTCTTCTGCACCTTGCAGAGGAAGCGGTTGAGGTACCGGATCAGCGCCGTGTTCCCCTTCTGCACCGCCCAGCTGCCGTACTGCACGGAGAGCGGGCGCGGGAACGGCACGACCTTCAAGCGATTGCCGTTCGACTTGTTGAACTGGGCGACGAGGTACGTCTCCACGACGATCCCGTCCGCTCGGCCAGTCGCCACCTCGAGGAAGGCGGCGTTCTGGTCGGGGAACGACTTCGACTGCGCCTTCGGGAACGTCCGCTGAACGAGCTGCTCCGCGGTCGACCCCTGGAGGGACGTGATGGTCTTGCTCGGATCGTTCCACGCGGAGATCCTGGCCGGAGTGGTGTCGTTGCGCCGCGCGGCGAGGACCTGCGCGTAGGGGACGTACGGACGCGTGAAGCTCACGACCTTCTTCCGCTCGGGGGTCGCGACCAGCCCGACGGACACCATGTCGAACTTCTTCGCCACGAGCCCCGGGATCAGGCCGTTGAAGTCCAGGTTCTGGATCTTGAGCTTGACCTTCATCTCCTTGGCCAGCACTTTCAGGAGCTCCACGTCGTAGCCGGCCGGCTTCCCCTTCTTGAGGTACATCTGCGGTGGGTACTGCAGGTTCATGCCCACGACGAGCGTCCCCGGGCTCCGCAGCTTGTACGGGTTGGCTTGCCCCGAGGACGCGGGGGCGCCCATGGCGAGCAGGGCGGCGGCAACCATGAGGAGCGAAACCACCACCCCCGCCCGACGGATCGAATGCGTCATCTGTCTCTCCTCCCTTCCGTCTCTCCAGCCTCGGGCGCCGACCTACGCGAACCTCGCTCCCGAGAGCTGAGCCTGCACTCGCTGCACGGCCGCCTCCACGCGCCGACGCTTACGCGCAGTAGCCAGCCGCGCGATCCTTCCCTGAGGTGGGATGGTGAGGATCTTCTCGATTGCACGAAAGATGAAATCGATTCCGAATGCGACTACGACATAGATCGCAGCCGCCGCCGTATACAAAACAAACGGCTGAAATGTGACCGAATTCAAGTTCTGCGTTTGCCGAACAAGCTCCAAGAGCCCGATAACCGTGAACGTGGACGTATCTTTGACCATCCCGATGAGCATGCTCCCGATGTTCGGGATCGCGATCTTCGTCGCCTGCGGAAGAATCACCTGGCCGAACACGCGGATCGGTCGCATGCCGAGAGCCAACCCGGCCTCTCGCTGCCCCTTCGGAATCGCGGCGAGCGCCGAGCGGTAGATCTCCGAGATGAAGGCGCTGTAGAGGAGAACGAGCGCGATCACGCCCGCCTGGAAGACGCTGAAGTTCACGCCGAGCAGGAGCGACCAGCCGAAGTACACCCAGATCACGCTGACGAGCGCGGGGACTCCGCGAAAGACGTTGATGTAGCCGGCGGCGAGCCACGAGAGCGGCGGGGCGCTCATCCTCGCCACGGCGAGGACGAGGCCCACGACGACCGAGATGATCATCGCCACCACCGCGACCTCGAGCGCGACGAGAATCCCCTGGAGGAAGTTCTCCCGGTACTCCCAGATGAGGCTCCAGTCGTAGGTCGCGAGGATCACAGCACCGAGGCGATGAACTGTTGCGTTCGCGCGTTCGTACAGTTTTCGAAGAATCCGCGGCCGCCGGCCTCCGCGATCACGCCGTCCTCCATGAAGACGTAGAAGTCGCCGATCTCGCGCGCGAAGTTGAGCTCGTGGGTGACGACCACCATCGTCATCCCCGACTCCGCGAGCTCGCGCATCACCGCGAGAACCTCTCCGACGAGCTCGGGGTCGAGAGCCGAGGTCGGCTCATCGAACAACATCACCTTCGGGTCGAGCGCGAGAGCGCGCGCGATCGCCACGCGCTGCTGCTGGCCGCCGGAGAGCTGCGCCGGATACCGTCCCGCCCAGGGGAGGAGCCCCACCTGGGAGAGCGCGAACGCCGCGCGCTCCTCCGCCTCCGCGCGCGCGAGCCCGCTCACCGAGCGGAGCGGGAGGGCGATGTTGTGGAGCGCGGTCAGGTGCGGGAAGAGGTTGAACTGCTGGAAGACCATCCCCACGCGACGACGGAGCTCGATGGGGCTTCCCCGTCTCGAGCCCCCGGCCGGCCCGTATTCCACGCCGAGCACGCGCACGGAGCCCTCGGACGGCTCCTCGAGCAGGTTGATCGTGCGCAAGAGCGTCGACTTCCCCGACCCCGAGGGGCCGAAGATCACGACGTGCTCCCCTGCGTGCACGGAGAGGTCGATCCCACGCAGGACCTCCGTCTTCCCGAACGACTTGCGGATGCCCGCCAAGCGGACGACCTCGCCCCCGGCCGAGGCTTCGCGCAAATCGTCGGCGCCCACCTCGGGGATGGTGCCTGCCGTGACCACCGTGTGTGTCCGCATGGTGACGAAGTGTGCGTATGGTGCACGAGTGTCGAGCGGAGTGTCAAGCGAGCCAGCCGCCGTCGACGACGAGCACATGCCCGGTGACGTACGACGCCTCCTCCGAGACGAGGAAGGCGACGGCGGCCGCGATCTCCTCGGGGGTGCCGAGACGCCCCAACGGCACCCGCTCTCGTCCGAGGCGTCGGAGCTCCGCGGAGCTCGCCAGGCCCCGGGTCAGCGCGGTCTCGACCGTCCCGGGCGCCACGCCGTTGACGCGGACCCCGTAGCGCGCCGCCTCCCGCGCCGCCGCCTGGGTCAGGAGCCGGACGGCCCCCTTCGAGGCATCGTACGCCGCCATCGGCCCCGTGGACGCCGTGAAGGACGAGGTCGAGCAGAGCGTGACGACGCACCCCGCGCGGCGTGGCGCCATCGCGCGCAACGCGGCCTGGATCACGAAGAACACGCCCTTGACGTTCACCGCGAGCAGGTGATCGAGCTCCTCCGGCTCGACGTCGAGAAGCGGCTTGCGAAAGGCGACCCCCGCGTTCGCGACCACGGCCGCGAGCGGAGACTCCCGATCGATCGCGGCCACGACCTCCCGCACGGCCGCCGCGTCGGCGACATCGAGCTCCACGGCCCGGCCGCCGATGGCCGCCGCAGTCGCCGTCGCCGCCTCGAGGTCGAGGTCGGCGACGATCACCTCGTGGCCCGCGCGGGCGAGCCTCGAGCAGATCGCGCTCCCGATCCCCGACGCGCCGCCGGTGACGAGCGCGGCGCGGGGCGGGCCCTCAGCGGACGTACGCGGCGCCATTGACGTCGATCGTCGCGCCGGTCAGGTGGCGGCAGGCGCCGCTGGCGAGGAAGGCGATGACGCGACCGACCTCCTCGGGCGGAACCATCTCTCCCAGCGGTAGGACGGCGTTCACGCGGTCGATACCGCCCCGCGCCTGGGCGGAGATCTCCGACATGCGCGTCCGGACGATGCCCGGCGCGACGACGTACGCGAGGATCCCGTCCTTCGCGTAGTTTCGCGCGACCGTCTGCACGACGGCCTTGATCGCCGCCTTCGAGGCCGCATACGCAGGAAGCGAGGCGATCGCCGACCCCTGCTGAGCCGCCCAGCTCGAGACGGCGATCACGCTTCCCGGGCCGACGTCGAGAAAGTGGCGGACCGCCTCGCGGACGAGGCTCGCGGCCTCCAGCACGTTGACGCGGAGGATCGCCTCCCACCCCTCGTCCCAGTCCGCGTCGGAGCCTTCGAAGGGCGTCTCCAGCAGGATCCCGGCGTTGACGACGACGACGTCGATCCGGGAGCGCTCGGCGAGCGCTCGCCTCCAGAGCGCCCTCGCCGCGCCCGGCCGAGCGAGATCCTCTTGGACGAAGGCCTTCCGCTCGTCCGGGAGATCTCGCAGTGCGCTCACGGCTCCGGCGCGATAGGAGCCGTAGTGCGCCACCACGTCCGCGCCCTCGGCGCCGAGCGCCGCCGCAGCGGCAGCGCCGATCCCTCGCGAGGCGCCCGTCACGAGCACCGTCTTTCCCGCGAGGCCGCTCACGGAACCCCTGCGTCCACGCGCAGGAGCTGCCCGGTGATACCGGACGCGAGCTCGCTCGCCAGGAAGAGGGCTGCGTTCGCGACCTCCTCGGCCGTCGCGAGCCGGCCGAGCGCGGTCTGCCGGGCGGCATCGGCGAGGGCTCGCTCGACCGGGATGCCGAGCTCTGCTTCCCGGTTGGCCATGCGCGCGAGGAGCGCCTCCGTGGCGATCGGCCCGGGCGCGAGCGCGTTGACGCGGATGCCGCGCCGGCCCAGGTCGAGCGCCGCCGAGCGGACGAGGCCGAGAACGGCGTGCTTGCTCGCGACGTAGGACGCGATGTTCGGATCGCCGCGCCAGGAGTTCAGCGAGCCGATGGCGACGACCGACCCCCCGGCGCGCAGCTGGGGCGCCGCGTGCCGGATCGTCGACATTACCCCGCGAACGTTGACCCGGAACACCTCGTCCCACTCACCCGGATCGACGGCCGCAAGCTCCGACCACGGCGGCACGACCCCGGCTGCGGCGACGACGACGTCGACGGGCCCGGCCTCCGAGATGGCCTCGCGGACCGAGTCGTCGTCGCGGACGTCTGCGCGCGCCGTCCGCCAGCCCGGGGGCTCGGAGACGGGCACGCCGGCGAGGTCGAGGATCCATCCCGTCGCCCCTTCGGCGGCGAAGCGCTCGACGATCGCCCGCCCGATCCCCCGAGCTCCCCCTGTGACCACGGCCGCCTTTCCCGCGAGCAGGCTCACCCGCCCGCCTCCCGGAGGCGCTCGAGCTCGGCGCGGGGATCCCCGGCGTTCCAGTCGACGTCGACCACGATCTCGTCCACCCCCGCCCGGATCAGCTCGGGAAGCCGTGAAGCGAGCTCCCCGCTGCGCCCCGCGGCGTCGATCACCCGAAGGACGACCCGTAGCGCCTCGGCGTCCCGCCCGCTGGCGTGCGCCGCCTCCGCCATGCGTCTGCGAGCCCGGGCGATCTCCTCGGGATCGAGCCCGTCGAGGGATTGGTGGGCGAGCCAGCCGTCTCCGAGGGCGCCCGCGCGGCGGAGCGATCGCTCGCCGTGGCCCCCGATCAGAATCGGGATCGCGCGCCCGGGAGCGGGCAGGGCGAGAACCCCCGGCGGAAGCGTGTAGTGGACGCCTTGGAAGGGCTCGGGTCGGCCGGTCCAGCACCTGCGCAGAAGCTCGATCCACTCCTCGAAGCGGCTGCCGCGGCTCTGGAAGGGGACGTTCAGGGCCTCGAACTCCTCGCGGAGCCACCCCGACCCGACCCCGAGGCACAGTCGGCCGCCGCTCGCGATGTCGATCGAGGCGAGCTGCTTCGCGGCGACCACGGGCTGGCGGAGCGGGAGAACGAGGACGGCCGTCCCGAGCGCCGGCCGCTCGGTCGCCGCCGCCATCAGCGCGAGGGCGACGATCGCATCGACGTACGGCGTCTCCGCGGGCCAGGTCGGTCGCCCGTCGGGCGAGAATGGATACCGAGACCGCACCTCGCGCGGCATCACCACGTGATCGCTCACCCAGAGCGAGTCGAAGCCCGCGTCCTCGAGCGCCCGCGCCAGGGTCGGGATCCCGACCTCGAGAGGGAGCGGCCCCGAGTTCGGCACCTTTCCCCCGAGCCGGAGCGCCACGGAGGCCGAGTCAATCACAGGCGCGTCTGTTCGTCAAACGCACTTATGTGCGTATGGCGGTGGAGGGGGCGGCGCGGGCGAGCCGTCGCAGCGCCTGGAGCTCGACCTCGCGCGGCGGGTCGATCGTCTTCAGCTCTGGCGCCACCCGGAGCGGCCAGCCCGTGTTCGCCTGCGCCTGCTCGAGAGTCGCCCCGGGGTGCAGGGCCGTCAGCGTGAGCTCGCGCCGTTCGGGCTCGGGCTCGAGCACCCCGATGTCGGTCACGACCGCTTCCACCCGCGCGCCGACGCTGGTCACGAAGTCGAGCCGCTCCACGAACGCCCGCGGCGTCTGGCGGAGGATGACGAGCACGCGGGCGCACGACCGGGCGATCTCCGGAGCCCCGCCCGCGCCCGGCAGCCGCACTCGAGGGCGCGCGTACGATCCGATCACGGTCGTGTTGAGGTTCCCGAAGCGGTCGATCTGCGCCGCCCCGAGGAAGCCGACGTCGATCCGCGCGCCTTGCAGCCAGTAGGCGAACATCTCGGGCACGGACACGATCGCATCCGCCGTCTCGGCGAGCTCGCCGTCCCCGATCGACAGGGGGGGCGCGCTCGGCTTGGCTCCGATCGTCCCCGACTCGTAGACGAGCACCAGGTCGGGCGCGTGCGTCGCCCGGGCGAGATTCGCCGCCAAGCTGGGCAACCCGATCCCGACGAAGCAGACCTCCCCGTCCTGGAGCATGCGGGCGGCGGCCACCGCCATGATCTCGTCGGACGAGGCGGCGGTCATCTCCCTGCCCCGAGGAGGCGGAGGTGCTCGTCGTGATCGCGAGTGCCGAGCACGTGACGCTCGACCCAGGCGCGGAACGCGTCCCGGTCGCGGCTGATCGCGTCCCAGCGGACGTAGAAGTCGTTGTCCCGGTCGTAGAAGCCGAGCGCGTACGACGGGCGCGCGCCGCCCGGGACGCAGCAGACCGCGTCGAGCACCCAGCTCGGGAGGATCACGCCCCCGGGCCTGCCCTCGAGCTCGTCGACGATCCGCTCCACGGTGACGATGGAGCGCGCGGCGGCCAGCACCGCCTCCTTCTGCACCCCGGCGATCCCCCACAGCTGGACGTTGCCGCGGCGGTCCGCCTCCTGGGCGTGGACGATGGCGACGTCCGGGCGGAGCGCGGGCACGGCCGCGAGCTCCTCGCCGGTGAACGGGCACCGAATCCACGCGACTCGGGTGTGGCGGGCGAGATCGGTTCCCGCGTAGCCGCGGAGGACGCCGAAGGGAAGGTTGGACGCGCCCGCGGCCCATGCCGCCGCCATCCCCGCATGGGTGTGCTCCTCGATCTCGAGCGGGACGGGCCACCCGTTCTCGACCGCGTCCCGGAAGCGATGGAGCGACCCCACCCCGGGGTTTCCGCCCCAGGAGAAGACGAGCTTCCGCGCGGCCCCTGCGCCGATCAGTTGGTCGTACACGAGATCCGGCGTGAGCCGAATCAGGGTGAGCCCGCGTTTCCCCTGTCGGATCAGCTCGTGGCCGGCGGCGAAGGGGATCAGGTGCGTGAAGCCCTCGAGCGCGACGGCGTCTCCGTCTTGGACGAGCTGGGCGACCGCGTCCGACAGGCTCGTGATTGCCGCCACGTGCGAACCCGCCCTGCAGCGGGCTAGTCGGAGAGCGGGCGCACGCGACCCCTCCCCGGACGGGTCGCGAACGCCTCCCGCACACGCAGCTTCCTCGGCAGCACGCCGCGCGCATCGTACCCGGGCGCCGGACGCGCGGCGTCAGCTCGCCGTCCGCCGTCCCCCTCCCGGCCTGCTTGCTCGCCTCTTCGAGCAGAATCTACGATGGCCGGTGAGAGACCACCGTCGACGAGCTGGAGGGCTGCATGTCCGAGAAGATGTGGGGATCGGAGCCGTACTGGGGCCTCGGGTACGAGTGGGACCCCGACTGGTTCCTGACCGACCGGCAGAAGGAGCTGCGCGAGACGCTCATCGCGCTCTGCGAGCAGGAGATCCGGGCGAATGCCAAGCGCTCGGACGACGAGCTCCTCTTCCCCCGGCGCAGCCTCGAGCTCCTCGGCGAGCACGGCTTCCTGGCGCTGACCGTCCCCGAGGAGTACGGCGGCCTCGGCGAGAACCACGTCGCCTACGCGATGACCTGCGAGACGATCGCCCGCTACGGCTGCGCCTCCACCGCCATGTGCTACGTGATGCACATGGGCGCGGTGAACGCGATCATGCTCCGCCCCACCCCGGCCCTCATCGACAAGTACATCCGGCCGCTCAACTCGGGCAAGATCGGCACGCTCTCCTACTCGGACCCGGAGACGGGCTCCCACTTCTGGTACCCGATCTCCTCGGGCGCGGAGAAGCTGAACGGGCGCTTCCGGGTGCGGAAGAAGGCCTCCTGGACGACCTCCGCCGGCTTCGCCGACTTCTACGTCGTGCAGACGACGAGCCCCAACTTCACGGGCTACGACGACCTCTCCGTCTTCGTCGTCGACGGCGACCAGGTGAAGGCGCAGCCGGGGCTCTGGGACGCGCTCGGGCTGCGCGGCAACCAGTCGGGCCCGCTGGAGGTGCCGGACGTGGAGATCCCCGCGGACCAGATCGTCGGCCCGCCGGGCGACGGGGCGGCGTCGAACGACGAGTCGGTCGATCCCTGGTTCCTGCTCGGCTCCTCCTCCGTCTGGAACGGGCTCGCCATGGGCGCGATCGACATCGCCAAGCGGCACACCACGCGCAAGCGGCACGTGGACGTCGGCCTCCGCGTCGCCGACTACCCGACGATCCAGGACTACGTGGGTGAGGCCGTGATCGACACGAACGCCGCCCGCGTGTTCGTCTTCGCCGTCGCGAACGTGATGGACCAGGCGACGGACAACAACAGGAAGGTGCTCGCGCCCGGCGAGTTCGCCCGCGCGAACTACCTGCACTGGGCGTGGCAGATCAAGTTCGCGGCCGCGAAGAACGTCGCGCACGTGGTCGACAAGATGCTGCACGCCTGCGGCGGGTCCGGGTACAAGCGGGACATGGAGCTCGAGCGCTACCTGCGCGACGCCAAGGCGGGCTGGGTGATGGGGCCGACGAACGAGGTGCTGCGCCAGTTCGTCGGCAAGGCGGTGCTCCTCGGCTTCGACGCGCTCGACTACTGGAACCAGACCTACAATCGGCGTGTGGTCGAGAACGAGGTGAAGAAGCTGGACGCGGCCGGGAAGCGCGCGCTCGCGGAGCAGCTGCTCGCGCAGGCCGAGGAGGAGGAAGCGAAGCCGGCGCCGGCCGCCGCGTCGTAGCGATGGCGCTCCTCGAGACACCGCGGCTCCCCGGCGGGCTCAAGCCCGTAGACCCCTTCCTGGAGACGTACCTCGTCCGCCCGGGAGGGGCGACGGTGCTCGCGCTCGGGCCCGACGAGCGCCTGACGGTGATCGACCGGGACGGCGGGCAGGTTGCGGAGGTGACCGCCTTGGACGAGGACGGCAGGGACGACGCCGCCGCCCTCGGCGCCCGCGCGGACGCGCCCGCGACCGTGATCCGCGACGCGCTCCGCCGCCGCGACGGGAGCCTGCTCGCACGCGAGCTCGCCTCCCGCGGCCTGAACCCGGAGGAGGCGCGGGCGGTCCGCCTCTTCGGCGAGTGGTCGCCGCCCGGGGCCTCGCAGTCCTTCCGGGCGGATCGAGCGGTGACCGTGGTCGTCGCCGCGCCCGCGGGCAGGATCGTGGACGGGGCGCCGCCTCCCTCCGAGCTGCTCGTGGAGGTGCGGCGGGCGGAGCCGCGCCGCTACGGACAGGTCGAGCTCCCGCCCCCGCTCGCCGAGCCGCGGCTCGACTTCCGCGTGGACGCCGCCACCGCGCGCGCCTACGAGGTGCGCGCCGGCGAGTACATCCAGGTCATCGACGTCGAGGGCAAGCAGTGCTCGGACTTCCTCGCCTTCCACCGGCGAAAGCTCGAGGCGGGGCTCGAGCGGGGCTTGGACGCGACCACCACCCGCACGCTGATGGGGCAGGCCTACCCGCTCCCCGGGCTGCAGGGGAAGTTCTACGACGTGGACATGGACCCGCTGGTCGAGGTCGTGCGGGACACCGTCGGGCGGCACGACACGTTCGCCCTCGCCTGCACCGCCAAGTACTACGAGGACATGGGCTACCCCGGCCACGTCAACTGCACCGACAACTTCAACGGGCAGGTGGCCCCGTACGGGATCGCGCCGCGGAAGGGCTGGGAGGCGCTCAACTTCTTCTACAACACGGGCTTCGACGGGAACCTGGTCCTCGTCATGGACGAGCCCTGGTCGCGCCCCGGCGACTACGTGCTGCTGCGGGCGCTCACCGACCTCGTCTGCGCCTCCTCCGCCTGCCCGGACGACATCGACCCCGCGAACGGGTGGCAGATCACGCCCGTCCACGTGCGCGTGTACGCGCCCGACAACCGCTTCTCGATCGCGATCGCGCACCGGGTCACGCCGGACGCGGCGCCGGTGCTGACGAAGGAGACGGCCTTCCACACGAAGACGAGCCAGCTGACGAGGAGCTTCGTCGAGTACCGCGGCTACTGGCTGCCGCACTGCTTCACGAACGAGGGCGCGATCGCCGAGTACTGGGCCTGCCGGGAGAAGGCGGCGATCATGGACCTCTCCCCGCTCCGCAAGTGGGAGGTGCTCGGCCCCGACGCGGAGACGCTGATCCAGAAGGCGATCACGCGCGACGCGCGCCGGCTCTCCGTCGGCCAGGTGAGCTACACGGCCGTCTGCAACGAGACGGGCGGGATGATCGACGACGCCACCGTCTTCCGCCTCGGCCGGGACAACTTCCGCTTCGTCGGCGGCGACGAGTACGACGGGATCTGGCTGAAGGAGCTCGCCGAGCGCCACCAGCTGAAGGTGTGGGTGAAGCCCTCCACCGACCAGCTGCACAACGTGGCCGTGCAGGGGCCGGAGAGCCGGGAGATCCTGAAGAAGATCGTCTGGACGCCCCCCAGCCAGCCGACCCTCGAGGAGCTGAAGTGGTTCCGCTTCCTCGTCGGGCGGATCAAGACGTACGACGGGATCCCGATCGTGGTCTCGCGCACCGGCTACACGGGCGAGCTCGGCTACGAGATCTGGTGCCACCCCTCGGACGGGCCCGCCGTCTGGGACGCGATCTGGGAGGCGGGCGAGGAGCACGGCCTCACCCCTCTCGGGCTGGAGGCGCTCGACAT
>DATLYP010000010.1:0-4178 GCA_035574655.1 Gaiellaceae bacterium | reverse complement strand
CGCGGCCGCGCTCCGGCGGTCGTCACCGTGTGGAGCCGCGCCGATCTCGCGGCCGTCGAGCGCGCGGGCGTGCGCGGGACGCGCCTGCGCGCGCTGCCGATGGTGCTCACGCGCTCCCTGACGCAGGAGCAGCTCGCGGCGCTCGAGCGCTCCCCGGCTGTGCGCAGCGTATGGGCGAACCGCGCAAACCGGCTCTTCATGGAGGACACCACCTGGATCACGAAGGCCCGCGACGTGTGGGAGTCCTCCGCCGCGGGCGGCTTCGGCGTGACCGGCAAGGACGTCCACGTCGCGGTCATCGACACGGGCGCGGACGGGATGCACGAGGACCTGGACAACCTCGTCGAGTTCTGCGACGCGACCGTCGCCCTGACGGGCACGCGGGCGTCCGTGGTCTGCTCGCCCTTCAACCCCGCGTCGGGGAACGCCGGCCCCGCCGGCGCGACCGGGGCCGCGCGCACCGACGCGACCGACGACGACGGCCACGGCACCCACGTCTCGGGAACCGTCGCCGGGAGCGGCCAGGCGAGCGGAGGCCGGGGCGCCGCGCACAGCACGATCGGGATGGCCCCGGAGGCGAAGCTGCACGTCTACTCGGCGAACGTCGGCCCGGCCCTGCTCAACCACGAGATCCTCGCGTCCTACGACGACATGGTCTTCAAGAAGGTCAACGGCATCAGCCGCGTGGTCGCCGTGAACAACAGCTGGGGCGGGGGAGGCGGCGCCAACTACGACCCGAACGACCCCGTGCATGTGGCGGTCAAGGCGGCCTACGATGCGGGCATCCTCAGCGTCTTCGCCGCCGGGAACAGCGGCCCCGAGCACAACACGCTCTCCCGCCAGTGCGTGAGCCCGTGGGTCGTCTGCGTCGCCGCCTCGACCAAGCCTGACTCGATCGTCATGTTCTCGTCGCGGGGGCGCCCCGCCGAGCCCGCGGACACGAACCGCGACGGCACGGTCGGCGGAGCGGGCGACGCCGCCACGGGCAACCACGACCGCGCGCTCGGGCAGGCGTTCGAGATCGGCCTCTACCGGCCGACCCTCGCCGCACCCGGCGTGAACATCAACTCCGCCTCCGCGAACGCCGCCACCTGCCGCGAAGGCGGCGCGGCCCCGGACAGCGGCTGCTACGAGATGCTGAACGGGACCTCGATGGCGACGCCCCACGTCACGGGCGCCGTCGCCCTCATCGTCGAGGCGTACCGCCAAGGGCACGGCGGCGCGACACCGACGCCCGCGATCATCACCGACATCCTCGAGCGCTCGGCGGCCCTGAACAAGCTGCCGGGCTACGAGGCCGAGGAGCAGGGCGCCGGACGCCTCGACGTCTTCGACGCGGTGGGCTTCGCCAAGACGTACCCGAACGGGCTGCCGAGGCCGGTCTTCGGGACGCCGTCGCCTCCGTACGCGGCCGGCAAGCACCCGGGCGCGCCGGGGACGCAGTACACGGAGAAGGGCTGCACGGGGACGCTGAGCTGGACGCTCCCGGGCGTTCCCAACCCGCTGGACGTCGACAGCCCGCCCGTCGCCACCGAGCGCTACGCGCAGCACGAGATCGACGTGCCCGCGAGGACGGAGCGGCTGCGGATCACGATCGACTGGTCGCGGCACCCGGGCGCGAACCTCTACCTCCGGCTCTGGCGGCCCGGCGTCGATCCGAACCAGGACACCGCGTCGCCCGGCCAGGTCCGCGTCTGGCCCGACCAGGAGGCGGTCGGGCTTCTGAACCCGAACAACACTCCCTTCATCGGGCCGACGCGCTGGCTCGACGTCCGCGCCGCCGAGGAGGCGACGCTCGAGGAAGGGCGCTGGATCCTGCGCGTCTACCACCGGGCCGGCGGGAGCCCCTCCGCCTGCGACGGGGACTCGAAAGAGCGTCCGAAGCAGACGGAGGGCTTCAACTACACGCTCAAGATCGAGCTGCCGCAGGCGGCGGAGGCGCCGAGCGTCGCCATCACCTCCCCGGCCGCGGGAAGCACGGTCACCGGCCGCTACGTCAGCGTGGCGGGCACGGCCTCGTACCCGACGCCCTGGAACGGCGTCACGAGCTGGGAGGTGGCGGGGACGGGCAACCCGAGCGCGCTGCCGCCCGGGCCGGACACCCGCACCGTCCTCCACTTCCAGGGCAACGTCGAGGAGGGGTGCACGGGCGCCGGCGCCGCCGACATCGTGACGTGCAACGGGCCGTTCCTGCGGCCGGCGGCGGCGCTCTCCGGGTCCCCGGCCGCCTCCTGGACCGCGCCCACCCCGCTCGTCAACGGGACGGCCGCGCGGACCATCTACGACCCCAACTGGGTGTGGAACCTGACCTCCCAGACCACGCTCGCGGGCCCGATGACGGTCGAGTTCTGGGCCTCGTGCGGCGGCTGCGCACGGAGCCTCGGCCTGAGCGCCGACTGGGTCGTCCGCCTCTGGGCCGACGGGGTCAGGGCGTTCGAGCAGCGGGTGACGGCGACGCCCTCGGCCCCGAACGTGGCCGAGAAGCTCTCCGTGACCGTGAACCTGCCGCCGATCACGGCCTCGAGCTCGATCGTCCTCCACCTCGACCCGGTCTACGTGGACACCCAGGAGGGGACGAGAATCTACTACGACTCGGCGCAGGCCTGCCCGACCGCCTCCGGCTCCGAGCCCTGCGACTCGCTCGTCCGCATGCCGGTGGGCGGCGCCGGCGGCGGAAGCGGCCCCGGCATCCCGGCCCAGGTGCGGGTGACGGACCGGCACGACGCGCTGATCGTCGCCTGGGCGCCCGTCGCTGGCGCGACCGGGTACGAGATCCATCGCAGCACGAGCCCCTCGTTCGTCCCGTCGGAGGCGACCCTGGTCGCGACGACGGCGGGGACGGCCTGTCAATCGCCGGACGTGCCGAGCTGGCCGGGCGCGAGCCGCCCCGGCCTCTGCTACACGGACGCCGGCGTCGGCGCCGGCACGACCTACTACTACCGGGTCGTCGCCGTCCAAGGCGAAGCGCGGAGCGCGGCCTCCCTCCTCGCCTACGGCACGCCAAGCGCGTACGACCGCCAGGTGAAGGTCAAGGTCGACCGGCTGTACGGGCCGCAGTACTGGGAGTACGCGACCCTCGCCGGGCCGGCCGGGACGAGCTGGTCGTACGTCTGGGACACGCTCGAGCTCGCGCCCGGCGAGCACCGCGTCGGCGCCCGCTCCGTCACCCAGGGGATCGGCTCGGCGAAGGCGTCCTTCCTCGTGAACAAGGAGGAGGCGGGCGGCCAGGGCGAGCGCGTCCGCTTCTGCCACGCGACGGGCAACCCGGACAGGCCGTACGTGGAGAGCACGGGGACGAAGGCGGCGATCGCGCACGGCCACTTCGGCTCCGAGCACCAGGGCGGCAGGGACATCATCCCGCCCTTCGAGTACCGCGGCCGCACCTATTCCCAGAACTGGCCGCAGGGCAAGCCGATCCTGGACAACGGCTGCAGGACGAGCTGACGGAGGAGCCCTCCTCCGGCGGGGCGGGCCGGCTGCGGTCGGCCCGCCCTCTACCGCGGCCGGCGGAACGCGAACGCCCCGTACCCGACGACGCTGTCCGCCTCCCCGCCCGCGTCGGCCGAGGTGCGGAGGTCGAGCAGCTCCCCGTCGAGGCCTCCGCGGCGGGCGTGCTCGAGGAGCCCGCGGAGCGCGAAGACGCCGCAGGCGGCGTCCGGGCCGACCGCGTCCGGGTCGCGCGCGAGCACGGCGGCCGCGGTCCGGCGGTCCAGCTCGCGGGCCTGCGCGTCCGGGTGATAGTGGCTGAGGTCGGTGGAGACGACGGCGAGGGCGCCGAGGGCGGCGAGCAGGGCCGCGACCTCGACGGGACGGGTCTCGCCCACCGCGACGGGAAGGATCTCGAGCCCCTCCTCGCAGGCCCGCTGCAGGAACGGGAGCTCGACCTCGAGCGCGTGGTCGTGCGCGTGCGGAAGGTCCGCCGGCGCCGCTCCGGCCGCGAGCGCCCGCGTGCGCAGCTCGGCGGAGACCGGCACCCGCCCGAGCGGCGTCTCCCAGGCCTCGGCGCTGGAGACGGCGAGGCCGCGCAGGGGGACGTAGTGGGAGGGGCCGAGCAGGACGACGCGCGCGGCGCGGGGGAGGAGCGCAAACGCGGCCGCCGCGACCGGCCCCGAGTACGCGTAGCCGGCGTGCGGGGCGACGAGCGCGGCGAGGGTCGGGTCGGGCCGGCGGCCGGCGGC
>DATLYP010000009.1:0-6120 GCA_035574655.1 Gaiellaceae bacterium | reverse complement strand
CGCTCGCGCGCCTCCTCGACGACGGGGAGCTGCGGGGGCGGGAGGCGGCGGCGGCGCGCGCCCGGGCGGAGCGGGCGAGCTTCGACCGCGTCGCCGAGGAGCTCGACGCCGTCTACTCGCGCCTGACCCGCAAGCGCCGCGAGCGGACGGCCGCCCGCGACGGCGACCCGCTCGCCGGGCGCGAGTGGATCGTCGCCGACCTGCACCTGCACACGGCGTGGTCGCACGACTGCGCGGTCCCCGTCGCCGACCTCCTCGCGCGCGCGGAGGAGCTCGGCCTGGGCGCGATCGCGATCACCGACCACAACGTCTTCGGAGGAGCGTTGGAGGCGGTCGAGCTCTCCCGGGGCCGCGACCTGGTCGTGATCCCGGGGGAGGAGGTGAAGACGGACGGCCAGGGGGAGGTGATCGGGCTCTTCCTGCGGGAGGAGATCCCGCGCGGCCTCTCCTTCGCGGAGACGATCGCCGCCATCCGCGAGCAGGGCGGGCTCGTCTACCTCCCCCACCCCTTCGACCGCCTGCACGCGATCCCCGACCCGGCGACCCTGCACCGGCACCTCGCCGAGATCGACGTCCTCGAGGTGTTCAACGCGCGGCTGCTCCGGGAGTCGTTCAACGAGGAGGCGCTCCGCTTCGCGCGCAAGTACCGGCTCCTGCAGGGCGCGGGCTCGGACGCGCACGTGCTGCAGGGCGTAGGGACGGGGGCGGTGCGCATGCGCCGCTTCGAGGGCCCCGAGGAGTTCCTGCTCGCGCTGCGCACGGCGGAGGTGCTGCGCCGCCCCAAGTCGCTCGCCTACCTGCAGTCGCTCAAGTGGGTGGCCCAGGTCAAGGAAAAGGTGCGGTGAGCGAGAAGGGTCCCTCGAGCTCCGTGCCCGCGGCCGTGCCCCACGACGAGATCTACGAGCGCTACCTGCAGAGGGCGATCGCCGAGATCAACGCGCTCGGCGACGAGCTCGCGCGCGCCGGGGACGAGCTGCACGTGCCGGTCGTCGGCTCCGGGCACCCGCTGGCGGACATCTTCCTGCTCAAGTACGCGCCCCAGCCGGCGGAGATCCAGGAGGGCGTCGCCTTCTTCGGCCGCTCCGGGCAGGCGATCCTGAAGTCGTTGCAGCGCCTGCACGTCGATCCGCTCGCCGTCTACGGCACGAACTGCCTCAAGTTCGGGACGGAGGACCCCGCCGAGGCCGCCGGCTGGCTGACACGGGAGCTGCACATCGTCCAGCCGAAGCTGCTCGTCGTCATGGGCGAGCGCGCGGTCGCCTTCGTGAACGAGCTCCGCTTCCCGCTCGCCGACCCGCTCGACCCGGCGGCCGAGGGCGTGCTCCAGCGCTTCACGCCCACGATCGAGGCGCTGGTGACCCCGGACGTGGACGCCTCGCTCGACGAGCAGGGGGCGAAGACGCGGTTCTGGAACGCGTTCAAGGCGCTCGGCCCGTGGTGGGCGGAGCAGCCGCCCTACTGAGCGCCGGCGGCGCACGGGCGGCGACGCTCGCCGGGCTGCTGGCCGCCTTCGCCGCCTACGGCGCGCTCGCCCGGCGCCTCCCGACGCTCCCCTCCCCCGACCTGGACGTCGCCTTCATCGCCGCCGTCCTCCTGCCCGCGGCCGCGGCGGCGATCTGGCTCGCGCTCCCGCTCGTGAGTCTGCGCAGCGCCCACGTCCTCGCGCTCGCCGCCGCCGCGGGCGGGCTCGCGGTCGCGCTCTCCCTGGCCGGGGCGGGCTCGGCCGCGAACGTGGCGAAGCTCTCCTGCTACGCGCTCCTCGGCCTCTGGTTCGCGGGGCTTTTCGAGCACACCTGGTGGGTCGGCGTCGTCGCCGCCCTCGTCCCCTGGGTGGACATCTGGTCGGTCGCGGCCGGCCCCACGCAGCACATCGTGGAGGAGCGCCCCGGCCTCTTCCTGCACGTCGCCGTCGTGCTCGACGCGCCCGGCGCGGGGGCGGGGATCGGGATCGGCCCCCCGGACGTCCTCTTCTTCGCCTGCTTCCTGGGCGCCGCCCGGCGCTTCTCGCTGCGCGTCCGCGCCACCTGGCTCGCCATGACCGCCCTGCTCGCAGCGACGCTCGCCCTCGTCTGGCTGTGGCAGCCGGCCGCGGGCCTGCCGGCGCTACCCGCCGTGTGCCTCGGCTTCCTGCTCGCGAACGCCGACCTCCTCTGGCGGAGCCTGCGGGCGCACCGGCGCGCCCGCGCGGGCGGGGCCGCCTGACTCAGCCGCGCCGCTCGAGCAGGGACACGCTCTCCACGTGCGGGGTGTGCGGGAACATGTCCAGCGGGCGGCAGCGGCGGAGCTCGTACCCGTGCTCGTCCCGCAGCACCTGCAGGTCGGAGGCGAGCGTGGTCGGGTTGCAGGACACGTAGACGAGGCGCGGGGCCCCGAGCTCCCCCGTCCGCCGGAGCGCCTTCCCAGCGAGGCCCGCCCGGGGCGGGTCGACGACGACCAGGTCGGGCGCGCCCGCCTCCGCGACCGCCTGCTCCAGCACCTGGCCCACGTTGCCGGCGAGGAAGCGCGCGTTCGCGGTCCCGTTCAGGGCCGCGTTCTCGCGCGCGCACGCGACGGCCTCCTCGGAGAGCTCGACGCCGACGACCTCCGCCGCCTGCCCGGCGAGGACGAGCCCGATCGTGCCCGTTCCGCAGTAGAGGTCGAAGACCCGCTCCCGGCCCGTGAGCGCCGCGTAGTCGCGCACGAGCGCGTACAGGCGCTCCGCCATCTCCGTGTTCGTCTGCAGGAACGCGCCCGGGCGCAGGCGGACGCGCAGGCCGAGCAGCTCCTCCTCGATCGCCTCCTCGCCCCAGAGGACGCGGGCGGGGAGGGTCGTGCGCTCGGCGGGCGTGTCGTTCACCGCCCACTGCACCGAGCGGACCTCGGGGAAGCGGCGCACGACGTCGCAGAAGTAGCCCGTGTCGAAGCGCTCGCCGGGGGCGGTGACGAGGAGGACGAGCGCCTGGCCGGTGTTCCGACCCTCGCGCACGACCAGGTGCCGCAGGTAGCCGGCGCCCGTGCGCTGGTCGTAGGGCTCGAGCCCCTCCTCGCGCGCCCAGTCGCGAACGGCGAGGCGGATCGCGTTCCCGAGCGGGGTGGTGAGCAGGCACTCCTCGATCCCCACCACCTCGTCCCAGCGGCCAGCACGGTGGAAGCCGAGCTCCACGCCCTCCTCGCCCGCGCTGAAGGAGTACTCGAGCTTGTTCCGGTAGCCGTAGAGCGAGGCCGCGGGCACGATCGGCTCCAAGGGCGGATCGGGGAAGCGGCCGATGCGGACGAGCGCGTCCCGCACCTGCTGCTCCTTGGCCGCGAGCTGGGCCTCGTAGGCGAGATCCTGGAAGCGGCAGCCGCCGCAGACCCCGAAGTGCCGGCAGGGGGCGGGCACCCGCTGCGGGCTCGGCTCCAGCACCTCCTCCGCCACCGCCTCCGCGAAGGAGCGCTTCGCCTTCGTGACCCGGGCGCGCACCCGGTCGCCGGGGAGGCCGCCGCGCACGAAGACGACGAAGCCGTCGGCGCGCGCGACGCCGTTCCCGCCGTAGGCGAGCGAGTCGACGCGCAGCTCGAGCTCTTGGCCGGGGGCGAGGGGCGCGGCCACGGCGGCCACCCTAGCTCGCGCGCGTCAGGAGAGGACGGCGACGTAGAGCGAGCGCTCGCGGGGCCCGTCGAACTCGCAGAAGAAGATGCCCTGCCAGGTACCGAGCGCGAGCGAGCCGTCCGGGCGGAGGGGGACGACGACGCTCGGCCCCATCAGGCTCGTGCGCACGTGGGAGGGGGCGTTCTCCTCCCCCGCCTCCACGTGCCGCCACGGCCAGCCGTCCTCCACGATCCGCTCGAGCGCGGCCTCCAGATCGCGGGCGACGGCGGGATCGGCGTGCTCGTTGATCGTCACCCCCGCCGTCGTGTGCGGCACGTAGACGAGCACGGCCGCGCCCCGCTCGCCGGCGAGCGCGGACCGGACCTCCGCTGTCACGTCCACCACCTGCGTGCGGCGGTCGGTCCGCAGCCGGATCTCGCGCACGGGGCCGGCTAGAGGGCGCCGCCCGCCGCGGGCGGGGCGCCCGCCTCGAGCGGGCTCTCCGTGCCGGCGGAGCGGGCCAGGTACTCCTCGACGAGCAGCAGGTTGTCCCGCCCGCGCTCGATCACCGCCAGCAGGTCGCTCATGGAGGCGACCTCCTCGCGCTGCTCCTGCAGGAACCAGTGCAGGAACTGCTCGCCCACGAGCTCGCCCTCCTCGCGGGCGAGCTTGACGAGCGCGACGATCTGCTCGGTCACGCGCTTCTCCTGCTCGAGGGCGAGCGCAACCGGCTCGACCGGGTCGGCGAACGAGGTCTTCGGGGCCTCCACGCCGGGGATCGTCACCGGCTGGTTCGCGTCCAGCAGGTACTGGACGATCATCATCGCGTGGTTTCGCTCCTCCACCGCCTGCCGGTAGAAGTGGCCGGCGAGCTGGGGCAGGGTCTGCGCGTCGTAGTAGACCGCGATCGCGACGTACTGCTGCGAGGCGGCGAACTCGTAGCGGATCTGCTCGTTGAGGCCCTCGACGAACTTGCTCATGCGCCGCGACTCTAGCGTGCCGGCGGGCGCAAGGCAGCGGCAGCTGCCGGACCACGCGGAAGGGGCCGGCGGCGCCGGCCCCTTCCCTGTCCCGAGCCGTGGGCCTCAGGAGGTCTTCCCGGTGCCCTCGACGGTGGTCGAGATCGGGATCGTGCGCGGCTTCGCCTCCTCGGGCTTGGGGACGCGGATCTCCAGCACGCCGTTCTCGTAGCGCGCCTGGATCTTGCTCTCGTCCACGCCCTGCGGCAGCCCGACCGCGCGCGCGAAGGTGCCGTAGCGGCGCTCGAAGCGGTAGAACTGCTCGTCCTTGAGCTCCGCCGTGCGCTCGCGCTGCGCGGAGACGGTCAGCATGTCGTCCTTGACCTCGACCGAGATCTTGTCCTCGGGGATGCCGGGAAGATCGAAGGCGTACACGATCTCGTTGTCGGTCTCCCACACGTCGAGCGCGGGCACCCAGCTCTGGGTGACGCGGCCGGGGCCCTCGAACAGGCTGTTCATCCAGCGGCCCAGCTCGTTGTGGAACGAGGCCAGCTCGCGGAACGGCTCCCAACGAACGAGGGTCGTCATCGAGCAACCTCCTTTCGTCCGAATCTCGGATGTTGGTGACGATCACAGTATAAAACCTTAGTCCGCCTTGCGCAAGTTCGAGCGCCGACTACCATATGCCCTGACGATGACGTTCGAGGACCAGGTTCGCGCGGCGCTCGACGAGCTTCCGCCCCACCTCGCGGCGGCGCTCGAGAACATCGCGGTCGTGGTGGAGGACGAGAACGAGGAGGACCCCGACCTCTTCGGCCTCTACCACGGCGTGCCCTTGCCCGAGCGCGGCGACACGGCCGGTCAGCTCCCGGACAAGATCTCCATCTACCGGCTCCCGCTCGAGGAGGCGTTCCCGGACCCGGCCGAGCTGCGCCGGGAGATCCGGATCACCGTCCTGCACGAGCTCGGCCACTACTTCGGGCTGGACGAGGAGCGGCTCGCCGAGCTCGGCTACGAGTGAGGTTTGCACCGGTGGCCCCTCGGGAATCGCGCGGACCGGGATAGCGTTAGGGGAGACGTGACGCTCACCGACATCCACGACGAGATCGAGCGGCTCTCCGAGGAGCGTCAGGCGCTCTGGCACCGGCTGTCCGAGGGTCTCGACCTGGCCGTGCGCGACCAGATCAAGGCGATCGACAGGCGGCTGGAGGAGCTCTGGCAGGCGTACCGGATGGAGAAGGCCCGCCTCCGCTTCGGCGAGCGCGAGGAGATCGTCCGCCGCGCGCGCGCCGAGGAGCGCCTCGAGCGCGCCGCGTAGCGGCCCTGCGCCGTCGGCCCGCGGCCTCCGACGGGAGATGCGGCCGGCGGCGCATATCATCGCCGGGTGGCCCTCTTCCGGCGCCCTCCCGAGCCCGTGTCCCTCGAAGGCGAGCAGGAGCGTCTGCGGGCGATCCGCATCGCCGCCGAGGAGGAGCTCGCACGGCTGCGCAAGGAGCTCGCCGAGCGGGTCGCGGCGGTGGAGCGCAGGGAGCGCGAGCTCGCGGACGCGCTCGCCCGGGCGCGCCGGGGCGGGCGCGGCCGGCCGGGGCCGGCGGGAAGCGAGGAGGCGCT
>DATLYP010000008.1:0-3499 GCA_035574655.1 Gaiellaceae bacterium | reverse complement strand
AGCAGGTCGCGCAGGCCGACCCGGGCGGCGTACACGCCGACCGCGAGCGCGGCGGCGCCGGCGGCGAGCCCCGAGACCGTCCGCAGCTGACCGGCGGCGGCCGTCGACACCTCCAGGTCGGCGGCGAGGGCGGCGAGCACGGGCGTGAGCACGAGCACGGCCGCCTGCGAGGCGCCGAGGCAGAGCGCGAGCAGGGCGCCCGTCGCCCGGGGCCGGCCCATCAGACGATGATGGGCACGGTGCCGCCGTCCGCGCTCCAGGCGGCGCCGGTCACGTAGGAGGCCCGCTCGGAGCAGAGGAAGACGATGACGGCCGCGATCTCCTCGGGCCTCGCCAGGCGCCCGAGCGGCCGCCCGGCGGCGACGCGCCGCAGCACCTCCTCGCGGTCCCCGCCCTGCTGGTCGGCGAGGCCGCCCTCCCCCAGCCACGCCTCGGTGGCCGTGGGGCCGGGCGCGACGGCGTTGCAGCGGATGCCCTCCTTCGCGTACAGGTCGGCGACGAGCCGGGAGAGGGAGAGGACGGCGGCCTTCGTGACCGAGTAGTGCGGCATGCCCGGCGAGGGGCGCTTGCCCGCGGTCGAGGAGACGTTCACGATCGCGCCCCCTCCCGCCGCCCGCAGCAGGGGGAGCGCGGCGCGGATCGCGCGCACGTAGCTCATCACGTTCAGCCGCCAGTAGGCGTCCCACTCCTCGTCCGGCACCTCCTCGAAGCGCGCCTGCCGGGCGATGCCGACGTTGTTGACGAGCACGTCGAGCCCGCCGAGGGCGGCCGCCGCCTCGCCCACGACGCGCTCCGGCTCCCCGGGGAGGGCGAGGTCGGCCGGCACGTGCAGCTCCTCCCCCACGCCCGGCGGCGCCGCGCGGCGCCCGCAGGTGGCGACCCGGGCGCCCTCCCCGGCCAGCAGGCGCGCGGTCTCGAGGCCGATGCCGGCAGTCGAGCCCGTCACCAGGCACCGCTTCCCGTCCAGGCCGAGGTCCACGAGGCCGGCTAGCGTATCCCGCGGTGCCCGTAGACCTGCGAGCCGTGGCGGTGGGGCCGCGTGGGCCGGAACCGCGTCCGGCCGCCCGCTCTTCGTCGCGAGCGGTCCGGGCCGGCGCGCTCGAGCCAGTAGACTGACCGCCTCGTGGAGGACTACACGAGCAAGTACAAGGGCGAGCAGGTCGAGGTCGCCCTCTTCGGCGGCGACTACCAGGAAGGGACCCTGACCGCGTACTGCTCGATCGAGGACGTCCCCCACATCGAGCTGAACGGCCACATCCTGATCCCGCTCCAGAACGTCGCCTCCCTCCACTGCTCGAGCCGGTGCGACGCCCCGGAGCCGGACTGGCCTCCCCGCGGCTTCGGCGAGGACGAGACCGAGGAGGGGTAGGCGGCCGGCCCGGTCGCTGTCGAGCCCGGCGTGGGGCGAGCGGCGGCCAGCAACGTCGCGAAGGCCTGGCTGCTCGCGCTGATCCCGGCGGCATTGCTCGCCGCCCTCGGCTGGCTCGTCGGCGGCGCGACGAGCGCCCTCCTCTTCGCGTTCTGCGCGCTGCTCGCGGCCTCGGCCGTCTACCGCTACGGCGACCGGGCGCTGCTCGGGATGCTCGGCGCCCGCCCGTACGCGCTCGCCGAGGACCCGTTGCTCCGCTCGACGGCCGACACGGTGGCGGCGAAGCTCGGCGTCCGTCCGCCCCAGCTCTTCCTGATCGACGACGGTTTCCCCCGCCTGTTCGCCGTGGGCCGGGGGCCGGGGAGCTCGTCGCTCGCCGTCTCGGCCGGGGCGCTGCAGGCGCTGCCGGCGGACGAGCTGGAGGCGGCGGTCGCGCACGAGCTGGCCCACGTCCGCCGGCGAGACGTCCTCGTGCAGACGTCGGTCGTCCTGCTCGCGGCCACGCTCGTGGAGCTGAGCCGGATCGGGGGCTGGCTCTCGCGGGCGCTCCTGTACGTGCTCGCCCCAGTGGCCGCCGCGTTCGTCCACCTGCTGCTCTCCCCCCGCCGCGAGCTGGCGGCGGACCGCTTGGCCGCAGTCGCTACCGGAGCCGGCCACGAGCTGGCAGACGCGCTCAGCCGCCTCGACCGCGCCGCCGAGCTCGTCTCCTTCGCCGCCTCCCCGGCCACGGAGCCGCTCTATCCGATCGACCCCTTCGAGGACGAGGGGATCGCGCGCATGTTCAAGACCCACCCGCGCCTCGAGGAGCGCCTCCGCCGGCTGCGGGAGCTGGGCGCCGGCGGAGACGGCCGCCCGCCCGGCGGCGGGCCGTAGCCGAGCTCGCGCGAAGGAGCGGGAAGGGCAGCGAGGCGCGGGTGCGTGTCGAAGTGGCGCAGGGGGCCGGCGAGTCCGGGTGGCGG
Organism: Gaiellaceae bacterium; assembly: GCA_035574655.1. Classification (GTDB taxonomy): domain Bacteria; phylum Actinomycetota; class Thermoleophilia; order Gaiellales; family Gaiellaceae; genus GMQP-bins7. The sequence goes on along the minus strand of DATLYP010000008.1, from coordinate 1,171 downwards.
AGGGGCCGGGTAGCCGACCGCGCGGCGGAGGCCCCTCCCGACCCGGCGACGCGCCCCCCAGGAGCGACGGCGCGCGATGCGCCTCCGCCGGGGAGGCGCCGAGGCGAGCACAACCCGCGCCCGGTGGCCGGGCAGCGGAAGAACGAGGGCCGCTTCTCGGCGGCCCGCGAGGAAAGAGGGCCGCCTTCCGGCGGCGCGCGAAGAAAGAGGGCCGCCTCTCGGCGGCGCGCGAAGAAAGAGGGCCGCCTCCCGGCGGCCCGTGAAGAAGGTGGGCGGCGTCCTACTCTCCCGGGGGCTTGCGCCCCGAGTACCATCGGCGCTGGCGGGCTTAACTTCTCTGTTCGGAATGGGAAGAGGTGTATCCCCGCCGCCATGGCCGCCCAAGTTGTCGAGGCGCCGCGTCGCGGGTCGCGCGCGCACCCTCAAAACTCCATAGCGGCGTCGAACGTGCTCAAAGTCAAGACCTCGGGCGATTAGTACGGGTCCGCTGAACGCGTCGCCGCGCTTACACGTCCCGCCTATCGACGTGGTCGTCTTCCACGGCCCTTACTCCCTCGAGGGGATGGGAGGTCTCATCTCGAGGTGGGCTTCCCGCTTAGATGCTTTCAGCGGTTATCCCGTCCGGGCGTGGCTAATCAGCGATGCCGTTGGCACGACAACTGATACACCAGAGGCCCGTTCGTCTCGGTCCTCTCGTACTAGAGACGACTCCTCTCAAACCTCCAACGCCCGTGGCGGATAGGGACCGAACTGTCTCACGACGTTCTGAACCCAGCTCGCGTGCCGCTTTAATGGGCGGACAGCCCAACCCTTGGGACCTGCTCCAGCCCCAGGATGCGACGAGCCGACATCGAGGTGCCAAACCCTTCCGTCGATGTGGACTCTTGGGAAGGATAAGCCTGTTATCCCCGGAGTACCTTTTATCCGTTGAGCGACGGCGATTCCACTCTCCACCGCCGGATCACTAAGGCCGACTTTCGTCCCTGCTCGACTTGTCAGTCTCGCAGTCAAGCTCCCTTATGCCTTTGCACTCTACGCACGATTTCCAACCGTGCTGAGGGAACCTTTGCGCGCCTCCGTTACGTTTTAGGAGGCGACCGCCCCAGTCAAACTGCCCACCTCACGCTGTCCCCGGCCCGGATCACGGCACCGGGTTAGAAGCCCAGAACCC
>DATLYP010000007.1:0-2069 GCA_035574655.1 Gaiellaceae bacterium | reverse complement strand
GCCCGCCGTCGAGGCTCCCGCGCCCGCGCGCCTCCCGGAGCGCAAGCCCGAGCGGAAGGCGGAGCGCAGGGCGGCGCGGGCCTCCCGCCGGCGCACGCCGATCCGGCGCGCGCCGCTTCCCGCCGCCAGGCGCGAGCTCCTCATCTCGGTGGACGTGGGCGAGCAGCGGGTCGCCATCCTCGAGGACGGCCAGGTCGCGGAGATCTACCTGGAGCGGCCGGAGCGGCGCTCGATCGCGGGGAACATCTACCTGGGCGTCGTCGACAACGTCCTGCCCGGGATGGAGGCCGCCTTCGTCGAGATCGGGCTGGAGAAGAACGGCTTCCTGTACGTGGACGAGATCGTCGGGCCCGAGCTCGAGGGCCGGCGGGGGGCGCGCAAGATCCAGGAGCTGATCAAGCGCGGGCAGACCCTCCTCGTCCAGGCGGTCAAGGACCCGATGAAGTCGAAGGGCGCCCGCCTGACGACCGAGATCTCCCTCCCCGGCCGCTTCCTCGTCTACGTGCCGAGCGGCGAGGGGCTCGGCGTCTCCCGCCGCCTCGACGACGCGGAGCGCGCCCGCCTCAAGGACATCGTCAAGGGCCTCGACGTCAAGGAGGGCGGGATCATCGTCCGCACCGCCGCCGAGGGCGCGTCGGCGGAGGACATCGAGCGCGATCTCGTCTTCCTCCAGCGCCTCTGGAGGACGATCCAGGCGAAGGCGGCGCAGGCGAGCGCGCCCGCGCTCGTGTACGAGGAGGCGCAGCTTCCCCTCCGCATCGTCCGCGACCTCTTCGCCGGGGACTTCGTCGGCGCCCAGATCGACGACGAGCGCACGCACAAGCGGATCGTGAGCTACCTGAAGAAGACGTCCCCGCACATGGTCGAGCGGGTCCACCGCTACCGGGACAAGGAGCCGCTCTTCGAGCGCTACGGCGTGGAGGAGGTCATCCGCTCCACGCTGGAGCGGCGGGTCGATCTCCCCTCGGGTGGCTACCTCGTCTTCGACTACGCGGAGGCCTTCACCGTCGTCGACGTGAACACGGGCCGCTTCGTCGGCTCCCGCTCGCGCAGCTCCGGCGCCCGCCTGGAGGACACGATCGTCAAGAACAACCTGGAGGCGGTGAAGGAGGTCGTCCGCCAGCTCCGGCTGCGCGACATCGGCGGGATCATCGTCATCGACTTCATCGACATGGCGAACCCGAAGAACCGGGCCACCGTCGAGGAGGCGCTGCGCAGCGAGCTCGAGCGCGACCGGACGAAGACGTACGTCGTGGAGATCTCCCCCCTCGGCCTCGTGGAGATGACCCGCCAGAACGTCACCGACGGGCCGCGCGAGATCCTCACCAGCCGCTGCCCGGTCTGCCAGGGGGACGGCTTCGTCGTCTCGGAGGCGACGCACGCGATCGAGGTCGAGCGGAGGCTGCGGGCGCTGGCGAAGGGGTCGCGCGCGCAGGCCTTCCGCGTCGCCGTCCACCCGCGAATCCTCTTCCTGCTCGCGGGGCCGGGCGGGCGCCGGCTGCGGGCGCTGGAGGAGGCCGCCCGCCGCCGCTTCTTCCTCGTGCCCGCGAGCGGCGACGGCCACGTGCACCTGGACCACCTGGAGGTCCTGGAGCAGGGCAAGCTGGAGGCGCTGCGGCCGACCGCGCCGCTCGAGGAGGGCGCCTCGCTCCAGGTGAAGCTGGTCGAGGTCGGCCTGCACGACCCGGGCGCGGGGGTGGCGAAGCTGGACGGGCTCGAGGTCGTCGTCGCCGAGGCGGCGAGGCTCGTCGGCAAGAAGGTCGAGGTCACCGTCGGCCGCGTGCTGGACGGGGTGGCGTTCGCCACCCTCGCCGGCGCGGCCGAGCCGGAGCCACCGGTCACGTTCGAGACCGAGGCGGAGAAGCCGACCCGCGCCCCCGCCCGGAAGAGGGAGGCGGCGGCCGGGCCGGAGCCTTCCGCCGAGGAAGCGGAGCCCGCCCCCGAAGAGCCCGCGGGCGAGGAGGCGGAGGCTGCCGCCCCCGCAGCCGAGGCCGACGGAGAGGCGTCCACGCGCAGGCGCACGCGGCGCGGCACGCGCGGCGGCCGCGGCCGCAGGAAGGCCGGCGCGG
>DATLYP010000006.1:0-27385 GCA_035574655.1 Gaiellaceae bacterium | reverse complement strand
GGCGGCCGCGTCACGCGCGGCCGGCTCCGCGCTCGCCGCCTCGCGGTCAGACCCGGGCGGGCTCCTCGACGACGAGGCGGCGGGCCGCCTCGGCGATGTGCGCCGCGTCGATGCCGGCCGCGGCCAGGAGCTCCTGCGGCGTGCCGGAGCGGGGCATGCTGCGCACCGCCAGCTTGACGACCCGCGGCCGCTCACCGGCCTCGGCGAGCGCTGCGAGCACGGCGTCCCCGAGCCCCCCTTCCGGCCAGTGGTCCTCGACCGTGACGATCCGGCCGGTCGCCTCCGCCGCCGCGGCGAGCGTGCCGCCGTCGAGCGGCTTGATCGAGTAGAGGTCGATCACGCGCGCCGCGACTCCCTCCGAGGCGAGCCGCTCGGCGGCGGCGAGCGCCTCGTGCACCGTGATCCCGGCGGCGACGAGGGTCACGTCGTCGGCGTCGGAGGAGCGCAGCACGCGGCTCCCGCCGATCGCGAACTCCTCGTCCGGCCCGTACAGGACCGGCGTCGGCGGGCGCAGCGTGCGCAGGTAGGCGATCCCCTCCCAGTCCGCCATCGCGGCCACGAGCTTCGCCGTCTGGTTCGCGCAGCAGGGGTGGAGGACGGCGCTCGAGTGCACCGCGCGCAGGGCGGCGATGTCCTCCAGCCCCATCTGGGAGGGCCCGTCTTCGCCGATCGAGACCCCCGCGTGCGAGCCGCAGAGCGCGAGCCGCGCCCGGCTGATCGCCGCCATGCGCACGAAGTCGTAGGCGCGGGTGAGGAAGGCGGCGAACGTGGAGGCGAAGGGGCGCCAGCCGAGCGCCTGCAGGCCGACCGCGGCGCCGAGCATCTGCTGCTCGGCGATGAACATCTCGAAGAAGCGCTCGGGCAGCGCTTGGGCGAAGACCTCCGCGTACGTCGAGTTCGAGACCTCGCCGTCGAGCGCGACCACGTCCCCCCGCGCCGCACCGAGGGCGGCGAGAGCGTCCCCGTACGCCCTGCGGGTCGCGACCTCGCGTCCCGGCTCGTAACGGGGGAGCGCGAGCGGGCCGTCCGGGAAGCGGCGCGGCTGGGCGGGCGCGGGCTTGGCGAGCCTGACGCGCAGGTTGCGGATCCCGCCGAGCTCGGCGATCGCCCCCTCGGGGTCGTCGAGCGGCTTGCCGTGGAAGCCGTTGCGGTTCGCGACCGCGGCGACGCCCTTTCCCTTGACCGTGCGCGCGAGCACGGCCGTCGGCCGGCCGGCGGTCGCCAGCGCCTCCGCGTAGGCGCGGTCGACCGCCTCCACGTCGTGGCCGTCCACGGTGACCGCGTGCCAGCCGAAGGCGCGCGCCCGCTCGGCGAGGACGTCCAGGTTCCAGCCCACCATCGTCTCCCCGCGCTGGCCGAGACGGTTGACGTCCACGATCGCGGTCAGGTTGTCGAGCCCGTAGTAGGCGGCGTGCTCGAACGCCTCCCACATGGAGCCCTCGGCCAGCTCGCTGTCGCCGCACAGCACCCAGATCCGGCTGTCCACCTGCGCGAGGCGCTTGGCGGCGAGCGCCATCCCCACCGCGATCGGCAGGCCCTGGCCGAGCGACCCGGTGGCCACGTCCACCCAGCGCAGCACCGGCGTGGGGTGGCCCTCGAGCGGGCTGCCGAAGGCGCGGTAGGTCAGGAGCTCCTCGTCGGAGATCGCCCCAGCCGCCTTCAGGAGCGCGTAGAGCAGGGTCGAGGCGTGGCCCTTGGAGAAGACGAGGCGGTCGTTCGCGGGGTTGCGCGGGTCGTCGAGGTCGTAGCGGAGGTAGCCGTCCACCAGCACGGCGGCGAGCTCGGCGGCGGACATGGCGGAGGTGGGGTGCCCCGAGCCAGCGGCAGCGCTCATGCGCACGGAGTCGACGCGGAGCTGCTGCGCCAGCTCGCGCCGGCGCTCGGCGGCGGTCATGGCGGCCATTCTATGAAGCCCGTTTCCCGGCCCGGGAGGAGAGGTAACGTTGCGGCGTGGCACGGAGCCGCCTGCACGAGCTCTCCGAGCACGGCGTCAGCGTCTGGCTCGACTCGCTCTCCCGGGAGATGCTGGCGACGGGCGAGCTCGCCCGTCGGCTCGAGGAGGACGCCGTCGTCGGCGTCACCTCCAACCCGACCATCTTCGCGAAGGCGCTCGCGGGCGGCGACTGGTACGAGGAGGACCTGCGGGAGGCCCTCCGACGCCACGACGACCCGAAGGAGGTCTTCCTCGAGCTCGCGGTCGAGGACGTGCGCCGGGCCTGCGACCTGCTGCGGCCGGTGTGGGAGGCCACGAGGGGGCAGGACGGGTACGTCTCGATCGAGGTCGACCCCGGGTTCGCCTACGACCGGGACGCGACGTACGCCGAGGCGATCCGCCTGCACGAGCTCGTGGCGAGGCCGAACGCGTACGTGAAGATCCCGGCCACCGAGCCGGGACTCGGCGCGATCGAGGACTGCATCGCCGCCGGGCGCTCGATCAACGTCACGCTCGTCTTCTCGCTCGCCCGCCATGCCGAGGTGGCGGAGGCGTATCTCTCCGGCCTGGAGCGCTTGGCGGAGGCGGGCGGCGACCTCGCCTCGGTCAGCTCGGTGGCGAGCTTCTTCGTCTCCCGCGTCGATACGGAGACCGACCGGCGGCTCGAGGAGCTGGGGCGCCGCGACCTGCAGGGCCGGCTCGCGATCGCCAACGCGAAGCTCGCCTACCAGCAGTACCTGCGCATCTTCTCCGGCGAGCGCTGGGAGGCGCTCGCCGCGCGCGGAGCGCGGCCGCAGCGCTGCCTCTGGGCCTCGACCTCGACGAAGAACCCCGCCTACCGGGACGTCCTCTACGTGGAGGAGCTGATCGGGCCGGAGACGGTGAGCACGATGCCGCCGGAGACGATCGCCGCCTTCCAGGATCACGGCGTCGTCCGGGACACGCTCACGGAGGGGATCGCGGAGGCGCGTGCCCTCTTCGAGGAGCTCGCCGCCGCGGGCGTCGACTACGAGGACGTGGTGCGCACGCTCGAGCGGGAGGGCGTGGACAAGTTCGCGGCCTCCTTCTCCGAGCTGCTCGACGGCATCCGCGCCAAGCGGGCGGCGCTCGCCGCGTAGGGAGGCCGAGCGCGCTCAGGCGCGCCCGGCGCGGAGCTCGGCCGCCGCCGCGAGGAGCTCCTCGTGCAAGAGGCCGTTCGAGGTGACCGCGGTCCCGCCGTCGAGACGGCGGCGGCCGGCCGCGTCGGAGAAGCGCCCGCCCGCCTCCTCGACGACCGCCTGCACGGCGGCGAGGTCCCACTCGCCGACGCCGGCGGCGTCGAGGGCGCCGTCGACGGCCCCCTCGGCGACGAGCATGTGCGCCCAGAAGTCGCCGAAGCCGCGCACGTGCCAGGCGCGGCGGGCGAGCCCGGGGAGGCCGTTCTCGCAGGCGAAGGAGAGCGCGGCCTCCTCGACCGCGGCGACCCGGGAGACGCGGATCCGCGCGCCGTTCGCGAACGCGCCCGCCCCCCGTTCCGCCCACCAGCGCCGGCCGAGCGCGGGCGCGGAGACGACGCCCAGCCGCACCTCCCCCTCCTCCTCCAAGGCGAGGAGCGTCGCCCACACCGGGATCCCGCGCGCGTAGTTGCGGGTGCCGTCGATCGGGTCGAGGAGCCAGCGGCGCGCGCCGCTCCCGCTCGCGCCTTCCTCCTCGCCGAGGATCCCGTCCTCGGGCCGGGCGGCCGCGAGGCGGCGGCGGAGCTCCGCCTCGACCGCGCGGTCCGCCTCCGTGACCGGGGTCAGGTCGGGCTTGCGCTCCACCGCGAGCCCGGTGCGGAAGAGGCGGAGCGCGATCGCGTCCGCGGCGTCGGCGAGGTCGAGGGCGAGCTCGAGGTCGGGGCTCACGGCCCGACCCTAGCGCGGCCTACCCGCGCGCGACGGCGAACGTGGGCCGCACGATCCGGAGCTCGACCGGCGCCGACCAGGCCATCGCCCGGGTGCCCACCTGGGCCGCGTTCAGGCCGCGCACGCGGTAGTACCAGCGCCCCGGCCGCAGGTCGAGCACGGCCGAGGTGGCGACGGTGAGACGCCGTCCCACGGTGCGCCAGGGGTAGACGGTGCGCGACCACTGCACCTCGTACCCGGTCGCCCCCACGACGGGCCGCCAGGCGACGAGCGGGGTCGAGTAGACGGTCGGCCGCCGGCCCGCCTGCGCGAGCAGGCGGCCCTTGGGCGAGAGGCCGGAGACGAACGGAGAGCCCGCCCGGGTGATGACGGGCTTCGACTCTCGGCCGAAGACGCCGACGCGGCCCGCCTGGCAGGCGTCCTGCGGCGTCTCCACGTCCCAGTACTCGAAGGCGCCGCCCTCCTCGCCGTCCGCGAAGCGGATCAGCACCGGGACGACCGTCCAGTAGTAGCGGGTCGTGCGCGGGTCGAGGTCGGGGAGGTCGATCTTGCGCAGCGAGGGCGACTCCCGGCCGGCGGCCTCGTTCGGGGTCAGGGGCATGCCCTCCGCCGAGAACTCCTTCGGGCCCTCCCCCTCCGCGTCCTCGAGCGCCTCCGCGAAGGCCTTGTCCAAGGCCTCCGCGCTGCCGGGGAGGGCGAGCGGGCCCGTGACGCGGGGGGCGTACGCGGGGCTGCCCACGACGGAGCCCGTGAAGACGACGTTCACGCAGTCCCGGTCGGTCGCGGCGTAGAAGCGGAAGAGGCGGTAGGCCTTCCCGTCCAGCCCCTGGTCGCCGGAGAAGGTGAGCGCCGGCATGAGCTCGTGCGGTCCCGCCGTGCCCGGGGCGCTGACCCGGTCGGAGAGCGCCTGCCCGAGCCGGATCCGGCCGCTCGACCAGCCGGGGTTCGTCACCGTGTGCTCGTGCGACCAGGGCCCGTAGGAGACGGCGGGGAGGCCGTTCGGCACCTTGCCCACCACCTGCCGGACGGCGCGCACGCGCCACTTGACGAGCCGCCACCACTCCTCGTCGAGGTGGAAGCTGTAGTGCTCGCGCTGGTCGGCGACGTTCGTGTGCGTCCGCACCGTCTTGCTGAACCAGGGGCCGGTGAACCAGACGTCGTAGGCGGTCGCCCCCTCGACCGGCGTCCAGCGGACGAGCCCGGGCCGCGCCGGCATGGGGACGGGCTGCTCCTCCCAGCGCATGTTGAAGCCGTAGGGGCGGCTCCAGCGGCTCGCGCCCCGGGGCGTGATCGCGCGCACCCGGGCGTAGAGCGCGTACGGCTTGCCGGTGAACCAGGGCAGGACGAGGTTCAGGGAGACGGCGGGGATCTTGATCCGATTGCGCGCGCAGGAGGCCCCGGAGGCCGCGCCCCGGGCCACGTTCGTCCACACCACGGAGCTGCCGTCGAACGTCCGGCTGGTGGCGAGCTCGAACTCGTAGCAGGAGGCGCCGCGCACGGGGCTCCACGCGAACGCGGGGGTGCGCGAGAACGTGTGCGTGAGCGGCTCGCTGGGGCGGAGGAGGAAGCCGTGCAGGCCCCGGGGCGCGGAGGCGACCGCCCCTTCCTTCGCGGACGCGGAGCCGACGAGGACGGCGGCGAGGAGCGCCGCGAGCGCGGTGGCGAGTCGAGCCGCAGGCATCGCCCCTTCATGTCGGCACCGGCGCGGCGCCGGCCGTCCCTCGATCGAGGGATGGCCCCGCGCCCGGCGCGCGCTCCTCAGTCGAGCTGCAGGTAGAGGAGCGCGACCAGGAAGGTGCCCGCGAAGAGGAGCCAGAAGAGGCCGAAGAGCGCCCAGCCGAACCGGAGGTTCCTGCGCGCGAGCTCCTTCTCGTTCATGCGAGCAGCGGGTCGGCGGCCGCGGCCGCGAACAGCAGGGCGAGGTAGAGGAGCGAGTAGTGGAAGAGCGCCTGCGCGCGCGCACGCGAGAGGTCGCGCCGGAGGAGCGCCGCGTAGACGAGCAGGACGGCGCCGAGCACGGCCGCCGCGGCCGTGTACACGGGGCCGAGCCAGAGGCCGACCGCCAGCGTGAACGCGACGAGGGCGACCGAGTAGACGAGAATCTGGCGCGCCGTCTCGGCGGCCCCCCGCACGACCGGGAGCATGGGGATCCCCGCAGCGGCGTACGCGTTCCGGATCAGCAGCGCGAGCGCCCAGAAGTGCGGCGGCGTCCACAGGAAGACGATGAGGAAGAGCCACAGGGCGGGCAGCGCCAGGCTCCCGGTCGCCGCCGCGTACCCGACGAGCGGCGGGACGGCGCCGGCGGCGCCCCCGATGACGATGTTCTGCGGGGTCGAGCGCTTCAGCCAGCGCGTGTAGACGAGGACGTAGAACGCGTTTCCGACGAGCGCGAGGACGGCGGTGAGCACGTTGACCGCGGAGGCGAGCAGCGCGAAGGAGAGCGCGGAGAGGACGAGCCCGAACTCGAGCGCCTGCGCGGGCGTCATGCGGCCGGACGCGACGGGCCGGCGGCTCGTGCGGCTGCCCATGAGCCGGTCGATGTCCCGGTCGAGCACGTGGTTGAGCGCCGACGCGCCCCCGCAGGCGAGCGCGAGGCCGGCCATCGCGGCCGCGAGGAGGCCGGGCGGGGGCACCCCCTGCGCGCCGACGAACATGCCGGCCGCGCCGGTGAGGAGGAGGAGGACCATGATCCGCGGCTTCGTCAGGGTCACGTAGTCGCGGGCCGCCCCCAGCGGGGCGGCCGCACCGCGGAACGTGGCGGCTGCGAGGACGAGCGAGGCGCCGAGCGCGGCGCCGGCGGCGCCCACGTGCAGCGCGCCCGCCCAGTCGGCGCCGCCGCTCCAGGCGACGAGGCCGCCGAGGGCGATCGCCGCCACGAGGAGGCCGAGCGCGGCGAGCGCGGGCGCGAGCAGGCTCGGATACGCGAGCCTGGCGAGCAACGCGCAGGCGGCGAGCAGCGGCAGCGCCACTCCGGCGAGCCCCCAGTGCGTCGCCCCGAGATCGGCGGCCGCGCTCGCCACGACCGCCACGCCGGACACCGCGGCGGCGGCGGCCACGAGCCGCAGGAACGGGCCGGGGGCGGCGGGCTCAGAGGAAGGACGGCGGCCCATGCTTCTCCCTGAGCTTGCGGCGGAGGTCGTAGAGCGGCCTGGCACTCGTCACGTAGGGAACCTCGTCGAAGTTGTGGGGCGGGGGCGGGGACGTCGTGTACCACTCGAGGGTATCCGCCTGCCACGGGTCGTTGCCCACGCGGCGGCCGCTCCGACCCGTCTTCGCGACGTTGATCGCGAAGAGCAGGACCGCGATCGCCATGACGTAGGACCCCACGGTCGAGACGAGGTTGTAGCCCTCCCAACTCTCGTCGGCGTAGGTGTAGATCCGTCGCGGCATGCCCTCGAGCCCGAGGAAGTGCTGCGGGAAGAAGGCGAGGTTGAAGCCGACGAAGAGGAGCCAGAACTGCCACTTCCCGAGCCGCTCGTCGAGCAGGCGGCCGAACATCTTCGGCCACCAGTAGAAGAGCCCGGCGAAGATCGCGAACACCACCCCGCCGAGCAGCGTGTAGTGGAAGTGCGCGACGACGAAGTAGCTGTCGTGCACCTGCCAGTCGATCGGGAAGGCGGCCAGGTAGATCCCGGTCAGCCCGCCGATGACGAAGAGCGAGAGGAACCCGAGCGCGAACAGCATCGGCGTGTCGAAGTGCAGGTTCCCGCGCCAGAGCGTGGCGAGCCAGTTGAAGATCTTCATCCCGGTCGGGACGGCGATCACCATCGAGGCGAGCATGAACCAGACCTGGAGCGAGATCGGCAGTCCGACGGTGAACATGTGGTGCGCCCACACGAGCATCGAGAAGAAGCCGATGGCGACGGTGGACGCGACGACCGCCTTGTAGCCGAAGATCGGCTTGCGGGCGAACACCGGCAGGACCTCGGAGATGATCCCGAACGCGGGCAGGACGATGACGTAGACCTCCGGGTGCCCGAAGAACCAGAACGCGTGCTGGTAGAGGACGGCGGAGCCGCCCTCGAGCGGGTCGAAGAAGCTCGTCTGCAGCTCCAAGCCGCCGATCGCGAGCCCGCGGTCGAGGAGGATCATCGTCAGCGCCGCCGACAGCGCCGGGTAGATGGCGAGGATCAGCCACGAGTAGAGCTCGATCGACCACACGAAGAGGGGCAGGCGCATCCAGGTCATCCCGTGCGTCCGCATGTTGTGGATCGTCGCCAGGAAGTTGATCGCTCCGGCGACGGTGGACGCCGTGAGGATGTGGAGCGCGAGGATCTGGTAGTCGATGCCGTTGCCGGGCTGCTGCTCGGAGAGGGGCGGGTAGAGCGTCCACCCGGCCTGCCCGGCGCCTCCGTCCGCGAAGAAGCTGAGCATGAGGACGAGGCCCCCGAGCGCGAACAGCCAGTAGGAGAGCGCGTTCAGACGCGGGAAGGCCACGTCGCGCGCTCCGATCATGAGCGGCACGAGGTAGTTCCCGAAGCCGGCGAGGATGGGGACGCCGACCAGGAACACCATCGACGTGCCGTGGATCGTGACGAGCTCGTTGTAGCGCTCGGGGCCGACGACGTCGGCGTTGGCCTGGGCGAGCTGGAGCCGCATCACGAGCGCCATCGCCCCGGCCAGGACGAGGAAGACGATCGACGTCAGGATGTAGAGGATCCCGATCCGCTTGTGGTCGGTCGTGACGAGCCAGCTCGCCACGCGCCCGCCCTGCCAGGCGGGAACGGCGGCTTCCGACCTAACCGCCACGCGGCGGGTTCTCCTCCAGATACGCGCTCAGCGCGCGCATCTGCTCGTCGCTCCAGTGCGCCCCGACCGCCGGCATCGCGCCCCGTCCCTCGCGCACGATCCGGCGCAGCGCGGCCTCGTCCGCGAGGACCGCCGAGCCGGCGATGCGCGGCCCGACGCCGCCCTCGCCCGCGAGCCCGTGGCACTTGGCGCAGACGCCCGCCCACTCCTCCTCGCCGAGCGCGATGCTGCCGCGCGCCGACGCCTGCTCCGCGGCGCGCTCGTCGAGCCAGGCGCGGAACTCGTCCTCCGGCAGGACCTCCACGGTCGCGAGCATCCGGGCGTGCTCGACGCCGCACAGCTCCGCGCACTGCCCGGTATACGTCCCGGTGCGCTCGGCGCGGAACCAGGTCTCGTTCACCTGCCCGGGGATCGCGTCGATCTTCCCCCCGAGCGCGGGGATCCACCAGGAGTGGACGACGTCGTCCTCGGCCGCCGTCACCTCGAGCCGCACGGGCACGCCCGCCGGCGCGCGCATCGTGTCGACGGCGACGGCGCCGTTCGGGTACTCGTAGATCCACGAGAACTGCCGCCCTTCGACGCGGATGCGAAGCTCGTCGCGGCCCGCGCCCGCCTCCGGCACGTCGGTGATCCCCGGCAGCTCGATGAAGACGAACGTTGCGATGAGGGCGAGGATCGCGACCGGGCCCGCCGTCCACATGAGCTCGAGCAGGGTCGCCCCGTGGACCTGGGCGCCGTCCTCGAAGCGCGCCCGCCGCCGCCGGCGGTAGCGGACGACGAACGCGACCAACAGCGCCTCGACGAGGAGGAAGATCGCGAACGTGAAGATCGAGACGAAGAGGAAGCTGTCCCGGATCCCGTCCGCGTTCGGCGACTCCGGCGCAACCGGCGCAAGCTGCGCGAGGAGGCGAACGAGGTCGAGGCCGGGCACCGGCTGCCATTCTATGAACGTGCCCGAGAGCACGGCCCGAAGAACGCGCGTGCGCCTGCCCGCCGACGTCACGCGGCCCTTCGAGGTCTACGTCAACGGCGTGAAGCAGGACGAGGGCTGGGACTACCGCGTCGAGGGCCGCACCCTCGTCTTCGACCGCGAGCTCCGCTCCGAGGGCAAGCTCGGCTTCTGGCGCTGGGCCTCCCTCTTCATCGGGATCGCGGGCACCTACCGGCAGGACGACTCGGTGGACGTCGTCTACGAGCGCGACGGCAAGCCGGTGGTGGCGGCGAAGCTCCCCCTCGAGCCGCTCGGCTGAGGGCGCGCGCCGGCCGACTCGCCGCGGAGGGCGGCCGGCGAGGCCGGCGGTACTGTTCGGCGGTGAGCGCCGGAAACGGGATCGAGGTCGAGCGGCTCGTCCACCAGTACCGCAAGGGGCCGCGGGCGGTCGACGGCATCGACCTGGAGGTCCGCCCGGGGGAGATCTACGGCTTCCTCGGCCCGAACGGGGCCGGGAAGTCGACGACCGTGCACATCCTGACCACGCTCCTGCCGCCCACCTCCGGGCGGGCGCGCGTGGGAGGCTACGACGTCGTGCGCGAAGGGCCGAAGGTGCGCCGCCTCATCGGCGTCGCGCTCCAAGAGGCGGCGCTCGACCCGCTCCTCACCGGGCGCGACCACCTGCGCCTGCAGGCGACGCTGCAAGGGGTCCCCAAGCCGGAGCGGCGGCGGCGCGCGGAGGAGCTCCTCGAGCGGGTGGGGCTCGCCGAGGCGGCGGACCGCAAGGTCGCCGGCTACTCGGGCGGGATGAAGCGCCGCCTCGACCTGGCGCTCGCCCTCGTCCACCGCCCCCGCATCCTCTTCTTGGACGAGCCGACGACGGGGCTCGACCCGCAGAGCCGGAACGCCCTCTGGGAGGAGGTCGCCCGCCTGCGCCGGGAGGAAGGGGTCACCGTCTTCCTCACCACCCAGTACCTGGAGGAGGCGGACGTGCTCGCCGACCGGGTAGGGATCATCGACCACGGGCGGATCGTGGCCGAGGGGACGCCGGCAGCGCTGAAGGCGGAGATCGGCCGGCCGAGCGTGCACGCGATCCCGCGGCGGGAGGAGGACCGGGAGCGGATCGCCGCCTTCCTCGCCCGCTTCGGCGAGCCGCTCGCCACCACCCGTGACGTGGCCGTCCGCCTGCGCGACGGGCTCGGGCTCGCCGACATCGTGCGCGCCGTGGACGCGAACGGGCTGGACATCGTCGACTTGGAGCTGCGCCAGCCGTCGCTCGACGACGTCTTCCTCGCGAAGACGGGCCGGACGCTCGAAGGCGCGGCGGAGGAGGCGAAGGCCGAGGCGGCAGCGGCGCACGGGTCGTGAGCGCGCTGCCGCAGGTGGCGGCGATCGCCCGCCGCTCGCTCGTGCGCACCGCGCGCCAGCCTGCGAGCGTGATCCCCCCGCTCGTCTTCCCGGTGGCGCTGATGACGGTGAACGCGGCCGGGCTCGAGCCCTCGACCCACCTCGCCGGCTTCCCGACCGACTCCTTCCTCGCCTTCGCCCTCGCCGTCCCCTTCGTGCAGGGCGCGCTCTTCTCGACGATGAACGCCGGCACCGACCTCGCCCGCGACATCCAGACCGGCTTCGTCAACCGGCTCTCCCTGACCGCGCTCCGGGACTGGGCGCTCCTCTGCGGCCAGCTCGCGGGCGTCGTCGCGCTCGGGCTCGTGCAGGCGCTCTTCTACTTGGCGGTCGGCGCCGTCGCCGGCGTCCACCTCGCCGCCGGCCTGCCGGGCGTGCTCGTCCTGCTCGCCTACGCGGCGCTCATCTCGCTCGCCTTCGGCGCGCTCGGCGCCTTCCTCGCCTTCCGCACGGGGAGCGGGGAGGCGATCCAGGCGCTCTTCCCGGCGCTCTTCGTCTTCCTCTTCATCTCCTCCATGAACGCCCCCCGCGACCTGATCGCCGTCGACTGGTTCCGGGTCGCGGCCACCCTGAACCCGGTCTCGTACATGCTCGAGTGCGTGCGCAGCCTGATCGTCGCGGGCTGGGACCCGCAGGCGCTCGCGCTCGGCTTCGGGTTTGCGCTCGCGCTCGCCGTGGTCGCCCTGCCGCTCGCCTCCCACGCGCTGCGCACGCGGCTGACGAGGACGTGAGCGGCGTGCGCGACGTCGTCTCCGCGGTCGCCTGGCGGACGCTGAAGAACGCGCTCACGAACCCGCAGATCCTCGTGCCCACGCTCGCCTTCCCCCTCTTCTTCTTCACCGCCTTCGCCGGCGGCCTGTCCCAGCTGCGGCAGGTGCCGGGCTTCGACTTCCCGCCCGGCTACACCGCCTTCCAGTTCGTGTTCGTGCTGCTCCAGTCCGCCGCCTTCAGCGGGGTCTTCACCGGCTTCGGGGTCGCCCGCGACTTCGAGGGCGGCTTCGCCAAGCGGCTGCTGCTCGCCGCCCCGCGCCGGAGCGGGATCGTGCTCGGGTACGCGCTCGCCGCCCTCGCGCGCTGGGCGGTCGTCGCCCTTCTTTTGACCGGCGTCGCGCTCGCCGTCGGGATGCGGGTAGGGGGCGGCCCGGTCGACCTCGTCGGCCTGTACGGGCTCGCCGTGCTCATCAACATCTGCGGCTTCTTCTGGGCGGGGGGGATCGCGATGCGCCTGCGGACGCTCCAAGCGGGTCCGCTCATGCAGATGCCCGTCTTCCTCGTCCTCTTCTTCGCCCCCGTCTACGTCCCCCTCCACCTGCTCCGGGGCTGGATCCACGCGGTCGCCGCCGTGAACCCGCTGACCTACGTCCTCGAGACCGGCCGCGGCTTCGTGGCCGGCGAGCCGCCGCACGTGCTGGGCGCGTTCGCCCTCGCGCTCGCGCTCGGGGTCGCGCTCTGGACGTGGGCGTTCCTCGGCCTGCGCCGCGCGGAGGCGGCGGGCGCGTAGCGCGCTAGCCGGGACCCCTGTCCCGGCGGGCGAGCACGTGCAGGCAGGCCTCCACGACGCGCGGGTCGAACTGGCTGCCGGCGCCCTCGCGCAGGCGCTCGCGCGCGACCTCGGCGGGAAGCGCCCTTCGGTATGGGCGGTCGGTCGTCATCGCGTGGTAGGCGTCGCAGGCGAAGACGATGCGCGCCTCCAAGGGGATCTCCTCGCCCGCGAGGCCGTCCGGGTAGCCGGCGCCGTCGTAGCGCTCGTGGCAGGCGCGCACGATGCGCCGCACCTCGCGGAGCTGCTCGATCGGGGAGAGGATGCGCTCGCCCAGGACCGGGTGGGTCTCTACGATCCGCCGCTCCTCCGCGGTGAGCGGGCCGGGCTTGGCGAGGAGACTGGGCGGGATCCCGATCTTGCCGATGTCGTGGAAGAGAGCGGCGAGCTCGAGACGCTTGAGCGCGCGCGGCTCGAGCCGGAGCTCGGCGCCGACCTCGAGGGCGAGGTCGGTGATCCAGCGCGCGTGCGTGGACGTGTGCTCGTCGTTCGCCTCCAAGGCGTTGGCGAGCGCCTCGACCGTCTGCAGGAACGTCCGCTCGAGCGCCTCGTAGCTGGCCGCGCTCTGTAGCGCCAGCTTCGTCTGCTGGGCGAGCCCCCCGAGCAGCTCCAGCTCCCGGGCGCCGAACGCGCCGGCGCTGGGAACCGCGGCCGCGATCGCCCCCCACCGCCCGTCCGCGGCGAAGGGCGCGATCGCGAAGCGGCCGTCGAGGCCGTCGGGCGGGAGCGCGACCGGCGCGTACTGCTCCGGGTCGATGAAGAACGGCTCGCTCACGCCCAGCCAGGGCTCGACGACGGCGTGCGGCACGCGCTCGAGGGCGACCGGCCCCGGCCGCTGCGCGAGGCAGACGAGGTCGCCCCGCCTCGCTTCCTGCAGCCAGAGGGACATCGTCGGGCTGCCCAGCACGCGCGCGGAGCCGGCGACGACGCGCTCGGCCACCTCGCCGATCCCCTCCGCCTCCGCCAGCTCCCGCGCGAACGCGAGCAGCGCCTTCGCCGCCTCCGCCTCCTGGCGCAGGGACTCGTACAGGCGAGCGTTCTCGAGGGCGACGGAGGCGTGCCCGGCGAGCACGTCGAGCAGACGCAGGTCGTCGGCGTCGAACTGGTCGAGGCCGAGCTTGGAGACGACGACGACCCCGGTGACGTGGGAGCCGAAGCGGAGCGGGACGGCCAGCAGCGACTCCTCGATCCGGGCCGTCCCCTCCACCTGCTCGGCGAACTCGCAGCGGGCGGCGTCGCCGACGACGAGCGGCTCGCCCGTCTCCGCCACCCTGCCCGTGATCCCGCGCCCGACCCTGGTCGGCTGGAAGGAGACCGGCGTGCCCGGCCTCTCGGCGGTGAGCTCGCCGCGGGAGGCGACCGGGATCAGCTCCTCCTCCTCCCGGACGTAGACCCGGCAGTTGTGGTAGTCGACGAGCAGCCGCAGCTCGTCGGCGAGCGCCTGCCCGATGCTCGCGACGTCGTTCAGGCGGGAGAGCTTCCCGGAGAGGCTCTGCAGCATCCTCAGGTGCGCGATGGAGCGGACGTCGTCCCGGCGCACGTCCTCCTCCGAGGGGCGTTCGAGGGCGGCCTCGTCGAACACGACCACGAGCCCGCGGCCGCGCGCCTTGGCCGTCATCATCGCGGCCTCCGCGCAGGCGACGAGCTCGCGCGGGTTCGCGGCGTGCTCCGGCCCCACCGCCACCCCCGTGGAGAGGGTGAGGGTGCCCACCGCGTCGAGCTCCAGCCGCCGCAGCTCCTCCCCAAGGCGCTCCCCCAGGCCGACCGCGCCGGCGACGTCGCCCGAGGGGATGATGACCGCGAACTCCTCCCCGCCCACCCGGAAGACGGGGTCGCTCGCGCGGACCGACCGGCGGAGCACCCCGGCGACTTGGACGAGCAGCTCGTCGCCCACGCCGTGGCCGTACACGTCGTTCACCCTCTTGAAGTCGTCGAGGTCGACCATGACGAGGGCGACCGTGTCGTGCTCCGCGGAGGCGCGGGTCAGCTCTTGGCGCAGGCGGTCGTGGAACGCGCGGTGGTTGAGGAGGCTGGTGAGGGCGTCCGTGGAGGCCTGGTGCTCGAGCCGGGCCCGGATGTGCGCGTTGTCGAGCGCGAGCGCGGCCGCGTCGCCGAAGCGGGTGGCGAGCAGGAACTCCTCCTCGCTGAAGTGGGCGTCGTCGCCCACGCGGTACACGTTGAGCGTCCCCTTCAGGCGCCCCCGGGCGATGAGGGGGACGACGATCAGCGCCTCCGGCTCGGCGGGCGTGCCGGGGACGAAGCGCACGCGCGGGTCGAGGTGCGCCTTGTTCGCGAGCACGGGCTCCCGGTGCTCGACCGCCCAGCCGGTGATCCCCTCCCCGAAGGCGAATCCGCCGCGCATGATCTCGTCCGCCCACTCGCTGCGCGCGAGCGCCGGCTGCAGCCGCCGCTTCACCTCGTCCGCCTCGTAGATGTGCACCGCGTCGTAGGGGACGAGCTCGGCGAGGGTGTCCGCGATCCGCTCGAGGAGGGCGTCCAGGTCCTGCTCGGAGAGGACGTCGTGGAAGATCTCGGCCAGTCGCCGGTAGGGCTCGCCCGGGCCCGTCTCGAGCACCGTCATCGGCGGTCGCGGCGTCGGCTGCGGATGCGTCGGGGCTGGCTCGGACATGCGTGCTCTTGCGACCCGTCATCGGATGCGAGCGGCGCCGGCTTGAGATCCGCTCTGCGAAGATCTCCGACCGTGGTCGGCGCGGTCGGCTTCGGGGTCTTCTCGCGCGAGGGCGAGGGGCCGCGCGTGGGCTTCCGCGTCGGCGACGGGGTGCTCGACCTCGCCGCGCACGGCCTGGGGGCGGTCTTCTCCGCGCCCAGCCTGAACGCGTTCCTCGCGCTCGGCCGCGGCGCCTGGGAGGACGTCCTCGGGCGGGTCGGCGAGCTCGTCGAGGGCGGCGCGGAGCGCATCCCGGTCGAGGAGACGAGCGCGCGCCTGCCCTTCGAGGTGGCGGACTACGTGGACTTCTACTCCTCGCTCGAGCATGCGACGAACCTCGGCCGCCTGCTCCGCTCCGGGCAGGAGCCGCTCCTGCCGAACTGGCGCCACCTCCCCGTCGGCTACCACGGGCGGGCGGGAACGGTCGTCCCGAGCGGGACGCCGATCGTCCGCCCCTGCGGGCAGGCGCGGCCCCCGGGCGCGGACGCGCCCCGCTTCGGGCCGAGCGCCCGCCTCGACTTCGAGCTCGAGCTCGGGTTCGTGGTCGGCGTCGGGTCGCGCCTCGGCGAGCCCGTGCCGGGCAGCGCCTTCCGCGAGCACGTCTTCGGGGTCGTGCTCGTCAACGACTGGAGCGCGCGCGACCTGCAGGCCTGGGAGTACCAGCCGCTCGGCCCCTTCCTCGGCAAGTCGTTCGCGACCTCGATCTCCTGCTGGGTGACGCCGCTCGCGCTGCTCGAGGAGCGCTTGGTGCCCCCGCCCCCGCAGGACCCGGAGCCCCTTCCCTACCTGCGCGTCCCCGGCGAGTGGGCGCTCGACGTCGAGCTCGAGGTCGAGGTGTCGGGCACGATCGTCTCCCGCACGAACGCGCGCGGCCTGTACTGGACGGGGCCGCAGCAGCTGGCGCACGCGACGGTGAACGGCGCCAGCCTGCGCACGGGCGACCTGCTCGCCACCGGCACCGTCTCCGGCCCCGAGCACGGCAGCGAGGGGTCGCTCATCGAGCTCGCCTGGAACGGCGAGCGGCCGATCCGGCTGGGGGACGGCACCACGCGCACGTTCCTGGAGGACGGGGACGAGGTGGTGCTGCGCGGGCGGGCGGGCAGCGTCGAGCTCGGCGAGGTACGCGGCCGGATCCTGCCGGCGCGCTGCTGAGCGCCGCGCTCAGCCCCGGGGCGGGAAGGGGCCGGCGCGGTAGAGCTGGCCCTCGAGCGGCCGGCCGAGCACGCCCTCGAGCCAGGCGGAGACCTCGACGAGCGCCTCCAGGTCGACGCCGGTGTCGATCCCCTCCCCGTGCAGCAGATAGACGAGGTCCTCGGTGGCGATGTTGCCCGTCGCCCGGGGCGCGAAGGGGCAGCCGCCGAGCCCGCCCACGGAGGCGTCGAGGATCGTGGCCCCGGCCTCGAGGGCGGCGAGCGCGTTCGCGTAGCCCGTGTTGCGCGTGTTGTGCAGGTGCGCCCCCACGGGGAGCCCGAGCGCGGCGGTGCGGGCGACGAGCCCCCGCACTTGGCGCGGGACGGCGACCCCGATCGTGTCCGCGAGCACGATCGCCGCGGGCGCCGTCTCGGCGAGCCGCTCGGCGAGCGCGAGCACCCGTTCCTCCGCGACGGGCCCCTCGAAGGGGCAGCCGAAGGCGACGCTGATCGTCGGCACGGCGGCGATCCCGTCCGCCCGCGCCCGCGCCGTGATCCGCCGCGCGGCGGCGAGCGACTCCTCCACGGAGGCGTTCTGGTTGCGCCGGGTGAAGGACTCGGTCGCGCCGAAGGCGACGCGCACCTCGTCCAGGCGCGCGGCCAGCAGCCGGTCGTACCCCCGCTCGTTCAGGGCGAGCCCCGCGTACACCACCCCCTCCCGCCGCTCGAGCGCCGCCGCCACCTCCTCCGCGCCCGCCATCTGCGGCACGCGCCGGGGATCGACGAAGCTCGCCACCTCGACCGCGCGCAGGCCGGCGGCGACGAGCCGGCGGACGAGCTCCGCCCGCGTCCCGGGAGGAAGCACCTCGGGCTCGTTCTGCAGCCCGTCGCGCGGGCCCACGTCCACCAGGCGCACGCGGCCAGCCGCCTCCACGGAGCCACGATACTGGCTGGGCGGGTGTAGGCTCCCCCGACGATGCCGGGGACGATCGTCGTCGGCGTGGACGGCTCCCCGCCCTCCCGGGAGGCTCTCCGCTGGGCGGCCGAGGAGGCGCGGCTGCGCCAGGCGCGGCTGGTCGCGGTGCACGCCTGGGCCTTCATCCCCCCCGCGCCGGTCGGGGAGCCGGGGATGATCCCGGTGCCGGTGGGCGACTACGCCGGGCAGCTCGAGGCCGAGCGGGCGGCGGCCCAGGCCGAGCTGGAGGCGGCGCTCGCGGACGCCTTCCCGGAGGGGCCGGCCGTCGAGATCGAGACCCGGCTCGTGGAGGGCGATGCGGCCGAGGTGCTGGAGGAGGAGGCGAAGAGCGCCGATCTCCTCGTCGTCGGCTCCAAGGGCCGCTCGGGGATCGCCTCCGTGCTCCTCGGCTCCGTGAGCCGGCACGTGATCGACCACGCCCCCTGCCCAGTGGTCGTCGTCAAGGCGCCGCGCCGCTGACGCCGGCTACAGGAGCGCGTTCGTCTTCTCGGCGAGGTCGCGGTCGCGCTCGGTGACGCCGCCCGCCGTGTGCGTCCACCACCGCAGGGTCACCTTGTTGTAGTGGATGGCGATGTCGGGGTGGTGGTTCTCGCGCTCGGCGAGCCGCCCTACCTCGTTCACGAAGGCGAGCGCGTCCCGGAACGAGTCGAAGGTGAACGTCCGCTCGAGCGCCCGGTCGACCTCGCTCCAGCCTTCCGGTACGTCCACGACTGCAGTATTGACGATCGAGCGCGTCCGTGGCCCTCTCGAAGCACACCAGCCCGCCCGTCCTGCGCGCGCGCGGCGCGAAGGAGCGCCCCGCGCCGGAGCTCGCCGTCGAGCTCGTGTTCGGCCCGCTCGCGGCCGCGCTGACGGCGGCGCTCGCCCCGCTGCGCGTTCCCCCGCCCGCGCTCGTCGCCGCCAGCGTCGCCGCCGGCCTGCTCGCCGCCGCCGCCATCGCCGCCGGGGAGCTCGTCGCCGGCGCCGCGCTGCTCCAGCTGAAGACGGTCCTCGACAACGCGGACGGCCGCCTTGCGCGGGCGACGGGAAGGGTGACGCTCCTCGGCCGCTACCTGGACACGGAGGCGGACTTCGCCGTCAACGCGGCCGTGCTCGCGGCGGTCGGCGCCGCGGCGGGCGCGCCCGTGCTCGCGCTCGCGGCGTTCGCGGCGCTCACGCTGACGCTCAGCGTGGACTTCAACCTGGCCGCGCTCCACCGGGAGGCGCGGGGGCTCGAGGCTCCCCGGCCGCGCCCGCGCGGAGGCCGCCTCGAGCAGGCGCTCGAGCGCGCCTACGCCGTCCTCTTCGCCCCCCAAGACCGAGCGGTGCGCGCGTTCGTCGGGCGGCGGCTGGCCCGGCTCCTGCGGGGAGCGCCGCCGGAGCGGCGGGCGGCCGCCGCGCTCGCCTACCACGACACGGCGACGCTCGCGGTGCTCGCCAACCTCGGCCTCTCCACCCAGCTCGCCGTTCTCGGGCTCTGCCTGGCCGCGGGCGCGCCGCGGCTCTATCTGTGGCTCGCCGTGGGCGCGCTCGCGCTCCTCCCGCTCCTGCAGGCGCGCCGCGAGCTCCGGGCCCGGCGGGCGCTCCGCCCGGGCGCTACCGCGCTCCGCGCAGGGTGAGCCGCTGCCCGTTCATGGAGGCGGCCGCGTCCGAGCAGAGGTAGGCGATCGCCTCCGCGATCTCCTCCGCGGGCGTGAACGCGGAGTAGTCCTTCTCCGGCGCCTCCCGGCGCATGGCCGGGGTGACGATCGCGCCGACGACGACGATGTTCGCCGTCGCGCCGGTCCCGCGGAAGCGGTCGGCGAGGGCGAGGGTCCACGCCTCGGCCGCCGCCTTGGCCGCGGCGTAGGCGGCGTTCTTGTGCGTGGGCGCCTGGGCCTGGCCCGAGGAGACGACGACGACGCGGCCGCGGCCGCTCGCGAGCAGGTGGGGCGCGAACGCCTGGGTCGCGTGCTGCAGGGTGCGGACGAGCAGGTCCTCGAGCTCGTCCCACTCGGAGAGCGGTGCCTCCTCGATCGGGCGGCCGCCTCTCCACCCGCCGACGAGGTGGACGAGCGCGTCGACGCGTCCGTGCCGGTGGGCGAGCCCGTCCGCCCATGCCCTCGCCGCGCCCGCGTCGAGCAGGTCGACGGCGTCCACGTCCGCCTCCGCCTCGAGCGAGCGGGCGAGCTCGCGGAGGGCCTCCGGGCGGCGCCCGCACAGGCAGAGGCGGCTGCCGGCGCGCGCGAGCCGCTCGACCACCGCCGGGCCCAGGTTCCCGCCCGCGCCGGCGACCGCGACCACGCGGCCGGTGAGCGCGGTGAGGGGAGCGGGCCGGGTGGGGAGCGGCTCCACGGGGCGCACGCTAGCCGAGCGGCCGTGGCGGCCGCTCCCTCAGGCGACGAGCTCCTTCAGAATCCGCGCCTCCCGCACCGCGTACCCCGCCCAGTCGTCGTTGAAGTACGCGTAGACGTCCCCCTCGGCCGCCCAGGCGCGCACGCGCTCCGCCCACGTCCGGAGCTGGGCGTGCGTGTAGGAGCCGTCCCTCCCCCGCCCGTGGTGGAAGCGGAGGTAGGTCCAGGAGGCGGGGCGGGCGAGCGTCTGGAAAGGGCGCCGCACGTGGTCGGCGATCACGAGCGCCGCGTCGTGGGCGGCGAGGAGCCTCTCCACCTCGGGCGCGAACCAGCTCGCGTGGCGGAACTCGAAGCAGTGGCGCCCCTCTCCGAGCGCCTCCAGCGCCTCCCGGAGACGGTCGTCGTCGCGGTGGAAGCTCTCCGGGAGCTGCCACAGGATCGGGCCCAGCTTGCCGGCCTCGGCGAGCGGCGCGATCCGCTCCCGAAAGCGCTCCAGTCCCGGCCGGAGGTCGCGCAGCCGCTTCAGGTGCGTCAGGTAGCGGCTCGCCTTCACGGCGAAGAGGAAGCCGGGCGGCGTCGCCTGCGCCCACCCCTCCGCGGCCTTGCGGGTCGGCAGGCGGTAGAAGGTCGCGTTCACCTCCACCGTGTCGAACGTCTCCGCGTAGCGCGCCAGCCAGCGGGCCTGGGGGAGGCCCCGGGGGTAGAGGACGTCCCGCCAGTGGGCGTAGTTCCAGCCGGAGCAGCCGATCCGCACCTCGGGCACGCCGCCACCGTGCCAGAGCCGCGGGGGTGACGCGCGCGCCTGCGTCGGCTACGTTCGGCGGGTGACGGGCGACACGTTCGCCGAGCTCCAGTCGAAGCTGCGCAGCATCTGGCCGAACGTGACCTTGCGCTCGATCGGGGACATCGAGCGCACCGTGGTCGTGGTGCACTCGATCAGCCTCGAGGTGCCCGAGCAGCTCGTGCCCGTCTTCCCCGCCTACGAGGAGCGCTTCCTCTGCCTCGTCCTCAGCCTGCTCCGGGCGCCGCGCTCGCGCGTCGTGTACGTGACCTCGCAGCCGATCCACCCGCGGGTGCTCGACTACTACTTCTCGCTCGTCCCCGAGCTGGACACGCCCCAGGCCCGCAGCCGCTTCGCGGTCGTCTCGCTCGTCGACGGGCGGAACGAGCCGCTCGCGCGCAAGCTGCTCGCCCGGCCGGGCGCGATCCGACGTGTCCGTGGGCTGATCGGCGACCCCGAGCTCGCGTTCCTCCTCCCCTTCTGCATGACCGAGGACGAGGTGCGGCTCGCGGTCGCCCTCCAGCTCCCCAGCTACGGCTCCGACCCGGCTCTGAACTGGCTGGGGACGAAGACGGGCAGCCGGCGCGTGTTCGCCGAGGAAGGGGTGCCGCACCCGGCCGGGCTCGAGGTCGACGGCCCCGCCGACCTGCGGGCCGCGCTGCGGGAGATCGCCCGCCGCAGCCCCTCCGCGCGGGCGGCGGTCGTCAAGCTCGACCGGGGCGTGAGCGGGCTCGGGAACGCGCTCGTCGACCTGGCCGCCGCCGACCCCGCCGCCGGGCTCGAGCTCGAGGACGAGGAGGTCACCGCCGAGCAGTACCTCGCCGCCCTCGAGGAGCAGGGCGGGATCGTCGAGGAGCGGATCGAGGGCGAGAGCTTCCGCAGCCCGAGCGTGCAGCTCCGGATCAGCCCCGCCGGGCAGGTGGACATCATGTCCACCCACGACCAAGTGCTCGGCGGCCGGCACGGCCAGACCTACTTCGGCTGCCACTTCCCGGCCGACGAGGAGTACGCGGCGCAGATCGCGGCCGAGGGGCTCAAGGTGGGGCGGCGGCTCGTGCGCGAGGGCTGCATCGGGCGGGCCTCCGTCGACTTCGTGGCCGTCAAGCGGGAGGGCGTCTGGCACCCGTACGCGCTCGAGATCAACCTCCGCTGCGGCGGCACCACCCACCCCTTGTTCGCGCTCACCGCGCTCACCGACGGCGCCTACGACGCGCTCGCAGGCGAGTACCGCACCCGCTACGGGGACGTCAAGCACTACGCGGCGACTGACCACCTCGACTCGCCCGCCTACCGGGCGCTCACCCCGGACGACCTGCTCGACGTGGTCGAGGAGCGGGGGCTCGGCTGGGACGTGGAGCGGGAGACGGGCGTCGTGCTGCACATGATCAGCGCGCTCGCCGTCGCCGGCCGCATCGGCCTGACCGCGATCGGGGACACGCTCGAGGAGGCGCGCCGCCGCTACTACGAGGTCAAGGCGGCGGTCGACGAGGCGGCGGGGGCGGCCGCGGCCTCCTCCGTCGTGGGGGCGGCCGCGGAGGTCTGAGCCGAGAGCGCTCGGCCCGGGCGCGGGCGCTCAGGCCGAGCCTGGGTCTGCAGCGGGGCGTACGCCCCGAGCCGTGAGCCCGTACCTCACTTCCGCCTCCGTGGCGGAAACGGCTGCCCTCCGCGGGATCTGCTGGTTCGACGTTCGTTTGCCAAGGGGGGCAGGTGGCGTCGGGAAGGACCCGCGCCGCGCGCTCGACCTCCTCCACGAGAGGCCGCTCATCGACGCTCCGGCTAGTTCGGGCGCCCCGGGGCGCCGGGCACATGCCCCCGGCCGGAATCGAACCAGCGCACGCGGTTTAGGAAACCGCTGCTCTATCCACTGAGCTACGGGGGCGCAGGCCTAGGGTAGCGCCGGGGCCGTCCGCCCGGCCCGCCCGCGCGCAGGCATGAAAGCGGGAGCCGCCCGCGCCCGGGCGGCTCCCGCGTCCGGCGTCACTGCGCGATCGCCTTCTGCCCCACGCCCGTGATCGCGATCTTCTTCGGCTGCAGGCCCGCCGGCTTCGGGATGTGCAGCGTCAGCACGCCGTCGGTGTACTCCGCCACGATCGAGTCCGCCTCGATCCCCTCCGGGAGCGTCAGGCTGCGGAAGAACGAGCCGTACGGCCGCTCGGCCCGCTGCACCTCGCCTACCTCGACGGGCACGCGGGTGCCGGAGATCGTCAGCACCTGGTTCGCGTACTCGATGCGGACGTCCTGCTCCTTCACGCCCGGCAGGTCGACGTACACCAGGTACTCGTCCGCCGTCTCGCGCACATCGAGCGCGGGAGTCCAGCCTCTGACGACGTTCCCGTTGCCGAACCAGCGCGCGAAGAGGTGATCCATCAGACGGAAGGGCTCGGTCAGGAACGGTTCGCGAAGCATCAGCGTCATCCCGATACCACCTCCTTTTCCCGTTTCCGTCCTCCGATCACGTGACGGTGTCAGGCTCTCTCATAGGCGTCCGGGGAGGCAGTTCAACCCCCGCCGCGGGCTCGACGCCGCCGCTCCGGCGGAGCTTCGCGAGGGCGCGCTCCTCGATCTGCCGCACGCGCTCGGCGCTCACCCCCAACCGCTCGCCCACCTCGGCGAGCCGCTCCGGCGGACGGTCGAAGCCGAAGCGGGCCCTCACCACCTCGCGCTCCCGCTCGGTGAGGCGCGTGAGCAGGGCGCGGAGCTGCGCGCCGGCGATCGAGTCGAGCACCTCCTCGTACTCCTCCCCGGAGAGCGGGTCGGCGAGCAGCTCGCCGAGCGCCCCGATCTCCCCCTCGCTCCCCGCCACCGGCTCGTCCAGGCTGCGCGTCTGCGCGTCCGCCGCGAGCAGCGCCTCCGCCTGGTCGAGCTCGATCGCCGTCCGCGCGGCGAGCTCGCGCGTGTCCGGCTCGCGGCGCTCGAGGGCGTACACGCGCTCGTGCTCCGACTTGAGGCGGGCGAGCTGGCGCAGGGCCTTCGGGGGGAGGCGGAGCGGGCGGACGAAGTCGCTCCGCGCCTCCTGCAGCGCGTGGCGGATCCACCAGCGCGCGTACGCCGGGAAGGGGACGCCCTGGGAGGGGTCGTAGCGGGCGAGCGCGCGGAGCAGGCCCACGCACGCCTCTTGCACCAAGTCGAGGTGCTCGAGGCCGTCGACCCGGTAGCGCCGGGCGAGCGCGTTCAGGTAGGGGAGGTAGCGCGCGATCAGCTCCTCGCGGGCGGCGGCGTCCCCCGCCTGCGCGCGCCGCACGATCTCGTCGAGCTCGGTCGGCTCCTCGCCCGCGCCCAAGGAGCGGAGGAGCGCGCGCGCCGGGTCGTCCAGCGGCCGCGCCAGCTCCCGCTCGAGCCTTTCCCGCTCGGTGGCCACGCCGCGATGCTGCCAGAGGCGCATGCTTGCGCCCCAGTCCCCGGCGCGGTTAAGAACGCGCAGCGCCCGTCGCAGGCGCCCGCTCCCGTCGGCGCCGCCGCTACCATCTCGCCATGTCCTGGATCCTGGCGTTCGTCGTTCCGATGATCGTGGGCCTCTGGGCCCAGCACCGCGTCAAGAGCACGTTCGGCAGCAACCTGGAGGTCCCCGCCGCGAACGGGATGACGGGCGCCCAGGTCGCGCGCGCCATCCTCGACCGCAACGGGCTGCACGACGTCCCCGTGGAGGAGACGCCCGGGACGCTCTCCGACCACTACGACCCGCGGACGCGCTCCGTGCACCTCTCCTCCGAGGTCTTCCGGCGGGCGTCCGTCGCCTCGACCGCCGTCGCCGCGCACGAGGTGGGGCACGCCCTGCAGCACGCGAACGCCTACGCCTTCTTCCGCTTCCGGAGCGCCCTCTTCCCCGCCGTGCAGTTCGCGTCCAACGTCTGGCTCCTCTTCCTGATCGGCGGCTTCCTGCTCAACCTGGTCGGCTTCATCTACGTCGCGATCGCGCTCTACGCGATCGCCGTCCTCTTCCAGATCGTGACCCTGCCCGTGGAGTTCGACGCCTCCCGCCGGGCGCGGCGGCAGCTCGCCGACCTCGGCCTCGTCGCCGCGAACGAGAGCGGGGGGGTCAAGAGCGTGCTCACCGCGGCCGCCTGGACGTACGTCGCGGGCGCCCTCGCCGCGGTGGCGATGCTCCTCTACTACCTGTCGCTGCTGCAGAACCGCTGAGCGGCGCTAGCGCTCGCGCGGCATCCAGCCGAAGCGCCGCCAGGCGACCGCGGTCCCGACGAGCGCCCACGCCGCGAGCACCGCGAGCGCGCCCGGGCGGGCGAGCAGCGACTCGCCCTCGAGGTGGACGCCGTCCACGATCTCGAGGAAGTAGCGGAGCGGCAGCACCTCCGCGAGCGCGCGCAGCACCTCCGGGAGGTCGCGCGTCGGCCCGAACGAGCCGGAGAGGAAGGCCATGGGGAGGAGGACGACGTTCACGACCGCGGACGCCCCCTCGGCGGAGCGGATGAGCGCCGCCGCTCCCACCCCGAGCGCGGCGAAGCAGGCCGTCCCCAGCACGACCGCCCCTGCGAAGCCGAGCGGGTTCGCGGGCGCGTGCGCGCCGAAGAGGAGCCTCCCGAGCGCGAGCAGCGCGGCCGCCTGCAGGCAGAAGACGAGCAGGGTGGAGAGGGCGAGCGCCGCGGCGAGCAGCGCCGGCGGGAGCGGGGTCGCGCGCAGCCGCTTCAGCAGCCCGAGCTCGCGCCGGGAGACGAGGACGACGGCGAGCCCGGCGAAGGCGGTGTTCGCGGCCCCGTAGCCGAGCAGGCCGGCGAGGAGGACGTCCGCCGCCGGCCGGCCGTCGATCTCCTCCGAGTAGACGGAGGCGAGGAGCGCGTACAGGAGGAGCGGGAAGAGGAAGACGAAGACCGCCGCCTCGCGGCTGCGCCAGAACATGCGCTGCTCGAAGGAGAGCTGGTGGAGGAGCAGCCTCACTCGCCCTCCTCGCCCGTCTCGGCGACGAGCTCCAGGTAGACGTCCTCGAGCGTCGGCCGGCGCACCTCCAGGTGCTCGAGCTCCACCCCCTCCGCGAGCGCCTGCCCGGTCAGCTCGTGCAGCACGCGGGTCGGCTCGTCCGTCTCCAAGACGACCGGGAGGCCGCGGCGGAGGAAGCGGATCTCGACCCGCCCATCCCCGAGCGTCAGCTCCTGCGGGGTGCCGACGCGCACGATCTCGCCGGCGCGCAGCACGGCCACCCGGTCGGCCAGCCGCTGCGCCTCCTCCAGGTAGTGGGTGGTGAGGAGGATGGTGGTGCCGAGCTCGCGCAGGGCGCGCAGCGTCTCCCAGGCGGCGCGCCGCGCCTCCGGGTCGAAGCCGGTCGTCGGCTCGTCGAGGAAGAGGAGGTCGGGGTCGCCGACGAGCGCGACGCCCAGGTCGAGGCGGCGCCGCTGCCCGCCGGAGAGCGTGCGCACCCGCGCCCCCCGGCGCTCGCCCAGCCCGACGAGCTCCGCCACCTCGTCCACGTCCCGCGGCCGCTCGTAGTAGCCGGCGAACATGCGCAGGAACTCGCGCACGGTCAGGTTGGAGACGGGCTCCGACTGCTGCAGCACGACCCCGATCCGCTCGCGCAGGGCGCGCGGCGCGCGGGCCGGGTCGTGGCCGAGCACAGAGACGCGGCCGCCGTCCCGCGCCCGGAAGCCCTCCAGGATCTCCACCGTCGTCGTCTTGCCGGCGCCGTTCGGCCCCAGGAGCCCGAACACCTCCCCCTCCTCCACCTCGAAGGAGATCCCGCGCAGCGCCTCCACGCCGCCGTACGCCTTCCGCAAGCCCTCGACGCGGATGGCGGCGGTCACGGAAGCTCCACCTCGACGACGCCCCCCGGGGGGAAGCCCGGGTCGCGCCCGGTCAGCGCGAGCGCGATCTCGGAGCAGTCCGGCTGGTGGGCAACGACGGCGACCGGCCCCGCGCGGCCCGCGACCGCGGCGCGCAGCTCGTCCGCCCGGGCCCCGGGCGCCAGGCGCTCGTCCACCTCGAGCGGCGCGCCCGCTGCCCGCGCGATCGCCTCCGCCGTCTGCCGCGCGCGCAGGAGGGGGCTCGTGAGCACGAGCCGGGGCGGGGTCGGGTGGGCCGCGAGCCGCTCGGCCGTCGCGCTCGCCTCCTCCTCCCCGCGCGCGGAGAGGGGGCGGGCCTCGTCCGGCTCGCCCGGGTCGGCGTGCGCGTGCCTGACGAGGAAGACGAGCACGGGCGCGAGGATAGAGGGCCGAGGGTAGGGTGGCGGCCGGTGGCGCGCCGCTTCCGCTTCGTGCTCGTGGACGTCTTCGCCGAGCGCCCGCTCGCCGGCAACCAGCTCGCCGTCTTCACCGACGCGCGCGAGCTCGAGACGGAGGAGATGCAGGCGATCGCGCGCGAGCTCGGGTTCTCGGAGACCGTGTTCGTCCTGCCCGCCGAGGCCGAGGGGGACGTGCGCCTGCGCATCTTCACCCCGCGGCGGGAGGTGCCCTTCGCCGGGCACCCGGTGCTGGGGGCGGCGTTCGTGCTCGGCGGCCCGCTGCAGCGGGGGACGCTGGCGCTGGAGACGGCGGGGGGCGCCGTCCCGGTCGCGCTCGAGCGGGACGACGCCGGCCGGATCGTCTTCGCGCGCATGAGTCAGCCGGTCCCGGCCGTCGCCCCCTACCCGGACCCGGCCGGGCTCTGCCGCGCGCTCGGGGTGGAGCGGTCGCTCCTCCCGGTGGAGACGTACGACGCGGGCATCCGGCACGCGTTCGTCGTGCTCGCCTCGGCGGAGGAGGTGGCGGCGCTCGCCCCCGACCTCGCCGCCCTCGCCGCGCTCGGCGTGGCCGCGAACTGCGTCGCCCGCGCGGGCGGGAGCTGGAAGACGCGCATGTTCTGGCCGAGCGCTGGCATCCCCGAGGACGCGGCCACCGGCTCCGCCGCCGGCCCCCTCGCCTGCCACCTGGCGCGGCACGGGCTCGTCCCCTGGGGCGAGGAGATCGAGATCCGGCAGGGGGAGGAGCTGGGAAGGCCCTCCCTCCTCTACGCCCGGGCCGAAGCCGTGGACGGGGAGATCGCCCGGGTCGAGGTCGGGGGCGCAGCCGTCGTCGTCGGCCGCGGCGAGCTCACCCTGTAGCGGCGGGGAGGAGCCGGCCGACCGCCGCGGCGGCGGCGCGCGCGGCCGCGGCCG
>DATLYP010000005.1:0-2818 GCA_035574655.1 Gaiellaceae bacterium | reverse complement strand
GGGCCGCGTTCGGGCGAGGCGAGCGCGACCCCGTCGGGCCTGGTCGCGCCGGCCGAGCCGTTGCCGGTGGTGGATGGCTTCGACCGGCCGGACGAGAACCCGCTCTCGGACGGGGGCCGGTGGGCGAACGGGGTGATCGGCAGCGGCGAGCGGGGCCTCCGCGTCCTCTCGGGACAGCTCGCGAGCGGGAAGTCGACCACGACCACCGCGTGGCGCCGGGACGCGCAGCGCGGGCCGGACGCCGAGGCCTGGGCGACGGTCGCCGCGCTCCCCGGGAACGGGAACGCCTTCCGCCTCTACGTCCGCCTGCAGTCGCCGGGCTCGTCCGCGGTCGACGGCTACATGCTCCTGTACGCCCAGGCGAGCGGGAGCGACCGCCTCACGCTCTACCGGATCACGAACGGTGCGAGCGCCTCGCTCGGGGCGGCCGACCGGGAGATCGCGGCCGGCGCCGTCCTCCTCCTGCGCGCGAAGGGCTCGGCGCTCGAGGCGTGGGTGCGGGAGGGCGGGGCTTGGACGCGCGTCCTGCGCCTTCTCGACGCGAGCTACCCGGGCGCTGGCGACGTCGGCGTCGGCATCCGGGGCAAGACGGGCCGGTTGGACGACTTCGGCGCTCGCACGCTGCCCTGACGCCGGCTAGGCTCGGCGGGTGGCCGCCGCTCCGGTCGTCGAGCGCCTCGCGCAGCTCGCCCTCTTCGCCGACCTGAGCTGGCCGGAGCTGGAGGCGGTCGCGCACACGTTCGAGGAGGAGGTCTTCGCGCCCGGGCAGCGCGTCCTCCGCCAGGGCATCTCCGGGGGCGCCTTCTACGTCATCCTCGAGGGCGAGGCGGCGGTGGTGATCGACGGCGTGGAGCGGGCGCGCCTCGGCCGCGGCGACTTCTTCGGCGAGATCACGGCGCTGCTCGGGGGGGCGCCGGTCGCGGACGTGCGGGCGGAGACGCTGCTCCGCTGCCTGTCGCTCCCCGGGTCGCAGCTCGCCGAGTTCCTCCTCGAGCGGCCGCCCGTGATGCTGCGCATGCTGCAGGCGGAGGCGCGCCGCCTGCGGGACGCCAACCGTTGGCAGTAGGCGGGCGCCCCTTCCCGCCCGGCGACTACGACGCGGTCGTCGTCGGGAGCGGCCCCGGCGGGCTGCAGGCGAGCTACTTCCTGCGTCGCTTGGGCGTCCGCCACGCCCTCCTCTCCGCCGACGAGGGCCCGGGCGGGATGTTCCGCCGCTTCCCGCTCTTCGAGCGCCTGATCAGCTGGACGCACCCCTCGGCCGAGGTCCCCCGCGAGAGCCGCGAGTACGAGGCGCACGATCAGAACAGCCTCCTGGCCGACGAGCCGGAGCTGCGCGCGCTCGTGCCCGCCCATCTCGCCGAGGGGGCGCGCCGCCCCGCCCGCGAGGAGATGGCGGCGGCGCTGGCCGCCTTCGCGGAGCGCGCGGGACTCGAGGCGCGCTACGGCTGCCGGTGGGAGGCGACCCGCCGCGAAGAGGACGGCCGGCTCGCGCTCGCGACCGCGGACGGCGAGTACCGCTGCCGCGCGGCCGTCTTCGCCGTCGGGATGACGGAGCCGTGGGTGCCGCCGATCCCCGGCCTCGAGCTCGCGCACCACTACGTCCACGTCGACCGCGGGGCGGCGCGCTACCGCGACCGCCGCGTCGTCATCGTGGGCAAGCGAAACTCCGCCTTCGAGGTAGGGGAGGCGCTCGTGCGCGCCGGCGTGCGGGAGCTGACCCTCGTTTCGCCCCGGCCCCCCGACCTCGGCCGCCTCGCCCGCTCCCCGCTCCGTCCCTGGTACCTCACCGCCTACGACGAGCACGTGCGGGGCGCGCCCGGCCGCTACGTGCTCGACGCCTCCGTGGAGCGCGTGGAGCGGACGGGAGAGGGCCACCGCGTGCACGTGCTCGACCCGGCGCGCGGCCCCTTCGCCCTTGAGGCGGACGAGGTGATCGCCGCGACCGGCTTCCGCGCCCCGCTCGGCGACCTGCCCGCGCTCGGCCTCGCCACCGTGCTCGACGGGCGCCTGCCCGCGCTCACCCCCTTCTTCGAGAGCGTCACCCTCTCCGGCGCGTTCTTCGCCGGGAACGTCACCCAGGCGGCGCAGGGGCTGCGCAAGCAGGGGACGGCGAGCCTCTCCGGGATGGTCTGCGGCTTCCGCTACAACGCGCGCGTCCTGGCCCGGCACCTGGCGGAGACGCGCTTCGGCGTGACCCTCGAGCGCCCGGCGCTCCGCCCGGACGACGTCGTTGCCTACCTGCTCTCCGAGCTGAACGGCGCCCCCGAGCTCGCCCTGCAGAAGGGCTACCTGGCGCGCGTGCTCACCGTCTCCGCGAGCGTCCTCCGGGACGAGGGCATCCTGCCCCTGCAAGCCTTCGTCGACGGCGGCCAGGACGGGGTCGCAGCCACCCTCGAATTCGACGAGCAGGAGGAGATCCGGCCCGCCCTCTACGTGCGGGCGGGCGGCGTCCTGCGCGAGGCGCTGCTCCCGCCGCACCCGCTCCGCCGCTACGAGGCGGCGGCCTACCGGGCGGAGCTGGACGACCTGCTGCGGCCGCTCCTGTAGCGCGCCGCGAGCGCGCGGACGGCCGTCCCCTCGCCCTCACCGACGGGTTCGTGCACGCCTTCTGGGCCGGGGCGGCGATCGCCTTCGCCGGCGTGCTCGTCTCGCTCCTGCTCGTGCGCGGCCGGGACGTGCGGCCGAGCGAGGCGCGCATGGGCGAGGCGGCGCTCGACCCGAGCGGGGCGTAGCGGCTTCAGGGGCCGCCGCGCTCGCGCGGCGGCCCCTCCGCGGCCAGCGTCTCCGTCTTCAGCGCGGCCTGCCGCTCCGCCCGCGT
>DATLYP010000004.1:0-6708 GCA_035574655.1 Gaiellaceae bacterium | reverse complement strand
GAGGTGGAGCGCGGCCGCCGGGACCATCCAGCGAAGCGCCTCCGCCGCCGTCTCCCGCGCGGGCGCGGAGTCGCCCGCGAGCAGCGCCGCCGCCGGCTCCGCCGCGAGCTCGGCGGCGGCGACGAGCGGGACGGCGACGAGCGCGACCGCGGCCGCGAGCCCGCTCAGCTCGCCAGCGAGGCGCCGCTCCGCGCGGGCGCGGGCGAGGCCGGGGAGGACGGCGACCCGGATCGCCTGCGCCGCGAGCACGACGACGATGAAGACGCCGTAGGCGGCGAAGAAGCCGTCCGTCTCCTGCGTGCGCCCGAACTCGCGCGCGATGACGACGCCCACGATGGCCGCCGTCAGGGAGACGACGAGCGTAGAGAGGCCGGTGAGCGCGGCCCTCGCAAGGGAGCCCGCGCCGGACGGGTCTGTACGCTTCCTCACCGACCCCTCACCGGGGCGGAAGCGTACGCACCATGCAGAACGACAGCCTCTGGACGGGATCCGCGCTCGCCGAGCTCCGGGACGAGCTGGGCGACGCCTACGAGGGCCGGACGGTGCTCGTCACGGGCGCGGACGGCTTCATGGGCTCCCACCTGACCGACGCGCTGGTCGAGCTGGGCGCGAACGTGCACGCCTTCGTCCGCGCGAACTCGAGCGGGGCGCTGAACAACATCGCGCACCTGCGCGACCGGATCAAGGTGCACTTCGCCGACCTGACCGACCGCACCTCCGTCGACTACCTGATTCGCGAGCTGCGCTCCGCGCCCGACCGGCCCTACGTCTTCCACCTGGGGGCGCAGGCGCATGTGGGTGAGTCCTGGCACCGGCCGTACGAGACGGTGGCCGCGAACGTGCTCGGCACCCTGAACCTGCTGCAGGCGATCGTCGACTGGGGGCTGGAGGTGGAGAAGTTCGACACCGCCGGCACCTCCGAGGAGTACGGGAACGTGCGCGAGGCGGTCTCCGAGCACCATTCCTTCGACGCGGACGGCGGCCTCGTCCTGCACGAGCGCTCGCCCATCAACCCCAAGTCGATCTACGCCACCTCCAAGGTGGCGGCCGACTTCCTGACCATGAACTACTTCGACGCCTTCGGCGTCCCCGGCGTCGTCACCCGCATGTTCAACAACTACGGGCCGCGGCAGAACCCGCGCTACGTGACCGGCACGATCATCACCCAGGCGCTCGCCCGGGAGACGGTCGAGCTCGGCAACCTGGAGCCGCTGCGCGACTTCTGCTACTGCACCGACGGGGTGCGCGGCCACCTGACGGTGGCGGCGAAGGGGACCGCCGGCGACGTGTACGTGTACGGGCAGGGGAAGAACATCAGCATGCGCGACTGGGCGGAGCTCATCCTCCGCCTCGGCGAGGAGCACGGGTTCTGGCCGGGCGACCGGGAGATCGTCTCCACCCCCGCCCGCTACCGGCCGGGGGCGAGCGACGTGCTGGCGCTCCGCGTCGGGCACGAGAAGCTGACCGCGGAGACGGGCTGGATGCCCAAGGTGAGCTGGGAGGAGGGGATCGTGGAGACGATCCGCTGGTACGCGGAGAACCGCGAGCGCTGGATCGGGCGCGTGGACTGGCTGCCGACCGGCGCCCCCCTCGCCGCCTCCTGAGATGGCGCCCACGCTCGTCACGGCCATCGGGAGCGCGGCGTGAGGGTTCTCGTCACGGGAGGCGGTGAGTTCGAGCGCGGGGGAACCCGTGGTTTCCCCGCGGGCCCCCTCCTTTGGAGGAGAGGATGAGGGTTCTCGTCACGGGAGGCGGGGGGTTGGAGCGCGGGGGAACCCGTGGTTCCCCCGCGGGCCCCCTCCTTGGGAGAAGAGGATGAGGATTCTCGTCACGGGAGGCGGGGGGTTCTTGGGCTCCCACCTCGTGGAGCGGCTCGAGCGGGACGGCCACGAGGTCGTGGTCGCCCGCCGCGCCGACTACGACCTCACCTGCGCGCAGGACGCGGCGCGCATGTTCGCCGATTCGCGGCCGGAGCTCGTCTTCCACTTGGCCGCGGAGGTGGGCGGGATCGGCGCCAACCGCGCCAACCCCGGCCGCTACTGGTACGCGAACCTGCTCATGGGCGCGCACGTCCTCGAGCAGGCCCGTCTCCACGGGACGCCGAAGCTGGTCCTCGTCGGCACCGTCTGCTCGTACCCGAAATACGCCCCCGTCCCGTTCCGGGAGGAGAGCCTGTGGGACGGCTACCCGGAGGAGACGAACGCCCCCTACGGGGTGGCGAAGAAGGCGGTGCTCGTGGGCGCGCAGGCCTACCGCGAGCAGTACGGGCTGAACGCGATCTTCCTCCTGCCCACGAACCTGTACGGGCCGCGCGACAACTTCGACTTGGAGACCTCGCACGTCATCCCCGCCCTGATCCGGAAGATGCTCGAGAGCGAGGACGAGGTCGTGCTCTGGGGCGACGGCTCCCCCACCCGCGAGTTCCTCTACGTCGAGGACTGCGTGGAGGGGCTCGTCCTCGCGGCCGAGCGCTACGACGGCCCCGAGCCCGTCAACCTGGGAGCGGGTCGGGAGATCTCGATCCGGGATCTCGCGGCTCTCGTGGCGGAGGCGACCGGCTTCGAGGGTCGCGTCCGCTGGGACACCTCGAAGCCGGGCGGGCAGCCGCGGCGGAGCGTGGACGCCACCCGGGCGCGGGAGCTCTTCGGCTTCCAGGCCCGGACGCCCCTCCGGGAGGGCATCGAGCGCACGGTCGCCTGGTACCGCGCCGAGCGCCTCGCCCGTGTCGGTCGCTAGCGTCGCCGTCACCGCCGCCCAAGGGGCAGGCCGCACGCTCGACCGGCTGCTCGAGCGGCCGCGCGCGGTGCTCGGGGCGCTCGCCGCCGCCCAGCTCGCGGGCACGCTCGCGCTGGCGCTCTCCGTGACCCACAACGGCTGGGTCTGGTTCCAGGGCGGCGACCAGATCGTGAACACGACCACCGGCTGGCTCGTGACCCAGCGGCTCCTGCCCCCGACCGAGGTCGGCTACCTGTGGCCGCTCGCGCAGGCGCCGATCACCTGGATGACCGGGCCGACGTTCGTGCAGGCCCTGCCCGTCCTCGTCTGCCTGAACGTGCTCGTGCTCGGCCCGCTCGCGCTCCTCTGCCTGTACGGGGTCGCGTCCGCGATCGGGGGCCGCCTCCTCGGCTACTGGGCGGCGCTGCTCTGGGTCGTCGCCCCCTACGCGTCCATCCCGCTCTTCGTCGACCGCTACCGGGAGCGCTGGAGCGAGCACTTCCTCCCCCAGGCGCTCGGCCTGACCGCCATGCCCGACTTCCCCTCCCTCGTGCTCGTGCTCGCGGCCGCGCTCTTTTGCTGCCGCTCGCTCGTGCCCGGGCGCCTGCCGGAGGCCGTCCTCGCCGGGCTGCTCGCCGGCGCCGCGGGCGGGCTGAAGCCGGCCAACTACCTCTTCTGCTTCGGGCCCGTGCTCGCCTACCTGGCCGCCCGCCGCTGGCGGGAGGGGCTGCTCTTCGGCGCCTCGCTCCTGCCCAGCCTGCTCGTCCTCGCCCTCTGGAAGGAGCGCGGGCTCGGCTACGTCCCCGCGCTCACGCTCGAGCAGGCGCGGCTCGCCGCCGGGGCCGAGCTCCCCTTCAACCTCGACCAGTACCTCGAGCTCGACCTCGACCACTGGCGCGCGCAGATGAACTACCTGCGCGAGTTCTTCTGGAGCGCCCGCCTCGCCCAGTGGGCGCCCTTCGCGGGGCTGCTCGCGGTGCTCCGTCTGCGGCGGGGCGCGCTCGCCGCGCTCCTCGCCGGCTGGCTCGGCGCCTTCCTCCTCGTCAAGGGCTTCTCCCCCCGGGCGGACATCCAGGCGAACACGTTCTGGCGCCTGCTGCTTCCCGCCTGGCCCGCGTACCTGCTCCTCGTCGCCTCCATCCCCCTGCTCGCTCCGACGCTCCCGCGCCTGCTCGGCCCGCGGATCGCGGCCCCTCCCGGGGGGCGCGTCCGCTGGCGCTGGGTAGCGCTGGCGGCGGCCGTCACCGCCGCGCTCCCCGCGGCCGCGACCGCGGTGACGGCGAAGCTCCGGCCGCCCTCCCCGCCCGCGCTCGTCCAGGAGACGGCGACGGAGACGACGATCCTGACCCCGGTGGACGAGGGCATCCGCCTGCGAGCGGGGCGCGAGGGCGGCGCCGTGCGCCTCTCCTGGAGCGACCCGGACTGGCGGGCCGAGGTCTTCTACCGCGTGTACCGCACGCCGTCGCCCGCGGGCGACGTCGAGTGCCACACGCGCGCGAACGTCGCCTGGGACTGCTACTTCAAGAGCGAGCTGGTCGCGACCACGCGCGAGCGCGCGTACATCGACCCGGCGCCGCCCCCGGGCGCCGTCTACCGGCTCGGGGTGGGCACCAACTGGGCGAACGACCCCGACGAGGGAGACGTCTTCGCGCTCAGTCCGCCGGCACGCGCTCCTGCTCCCGCTCCCTGAGCCGCGCCACCCGCTCCTCGAGGAGCGCGATCCGCTGGGCGAGCTCGACGTTCTCGTCCGTCAGGCGGGAGAGAACGGTCGAGTAGTGCAGGAGCACGAGCAGGATGAAGAGGGTCGCCACGGCGAAGAGGACGGCCGGCGGGTAGCCGGTGACGCCGAGCCAGCCGGCGACCGTGTTCAACGCGTCCCGCCACGCGGAGAGGACGAGCAGGACGAGCCCCGTCGCCAGCCAGAGCAGGGCGTAGCGCTCCTTCAGCCGGCGGCCGCGCACGAGCTCGAGCACGATCAGCACGAGCAGGACGGAGGCGACGACGCCCGCCAGCGAGACGCGGACGGGCGTCACCGGCCCGCCTCCCGCAGCCGCGGGTAGCGGCGCAGGCTGGCGACGAGCAGCGCGAGCGTCACCTTGACCACGTAGTACAGCGCGCGCAGGAAGGTGATCGAGGAGGCGCCCGTCTCCCGCTGGCGCATCTCTACCTGCACCTGTCCCAGGCGCAGGCCGCTGCGCAGCGCCACCAGGGTCGCCTCCACCTCCGGGTAGTCGTGCGGGTACTCGCGGGCGAAGAGCTCGATCCCCGGCCGGTCGAGGGCCATGAACCCCGAGGTCGTGTCCGTGACCCGCTGCCCGCCGAGCAGGGAGACGAGGCGGGCGAAGACGCGGATCCCGAGCCGGCGGGCGAGCGGCGGCCGGTAGCTCGTCCGCCCGTCCACGAAGCGGGAGCCGATCACGAGGTCGGCCTCGCCCCGCGCGAGCTCGGCGAGCAGCTTGGGCAGCTCGGAGGCGTCGTGCTGCCCGTCCCCGTCCAGGCGCACGGCCGCGTCGTAGCCCTCCTCGAGCGCGTACCGGAGCCCCGTCTGCACC
Source organism: Gaiellaceae bacterium (assembly GCA_035574655.1). Taxonomy (GTDB): domain Bacteria; phylum Actinomycetota; class Thermoleophilia; order Gaiellales; family Gaiellaceae; genus GMQP-bins7. The sequence goes on along the minus strand of DATLYP010000004.1, from coordinate 1,441 downwards.
GCCCCCCCGATGCCGACGTTGAACGGCAGGCGGAGGACGGTCGCCCCGTGCGCGCGCGCGACCGCAGCCGTGCCGTCGGTGGAGGCGTCGTCCACGACGACCACGTCGATCGCCGGGTCGACCGCCCGGATCTCGTCCACCACCCGCCCGATCGCCCCCGCCTCGTTGAAGGCGGGGACGACGGCGAGGAGCCGGGGGGAGGTCACGCCGGCACCCCGGCCGTGAGGCCGAGGAGCTCGAGCAGCCGCCGCGCCCGGTGCGCGTACGTGTGCTCGTCGAGGACGCGCTCGCGCGCCCGCCGGCCCATCTCCTCCGCCTGCGCCGGATCGGCGACGAGCTCGCGGTAGGCCTCCACCGCCTGCTCCGCGCTCTCCACGACGATGAGCTCGCTCCCCGGCTCGAACCAGCGCTCGATCCCGGCGTGCGGGTTGGAGACGATCGCCGCCCCGCAGGCGGCGAGCTCGAAGGGGCGGGCGGTCGAGGAGCCGGGCACGGTCGCGTGCGGGCGGCGGGTGATGTTCAGGTTCACGCGGGCGGCGGAGATGGCGCGCGCGAAGACGTTGAACGGCACGTCCCCGAGCAGGCGGGCGCGACCCGTGTCGCCGCGGAAGTCGCGCCCGCCGAGCGCGATGTCGAGCTCGGGGGCAAGGCGGGAGGGCTCCCCGACCATCGCCTTCATCCAGTCGCGGCGGAACTTGTCCCCGTAGCCGTAGAAGAAGACGTCCAGCTCCTTCTCCACGGGCTGCGGGGCGAAGAACTCGGGGTCGGCCCCCCAGAAGAGGGGCTCCGCCCGGCGGGCGCCGAGCTCGAGCAGGCGGCGCGTGCCCCCCTCCGAGTTGGAGAGGACGAGGTCGTACTCCCAGGGATCGGCCCCGTGGTAGGGGTTGAAGCCCGTGTCCATGCCCCCGAACTCGGGCAGGCTCATCGGCACGTCCCCGTCGTAGAAGACGACCGGGATCCCGAAACGGGCGCGCAGGTGCTCGGGGACCCCGCGCAGGTGGGCCATGGGGACGGTGAAGACGACGACCGCGTCCGGCCGCTCCCGCTCCACGAGCCGCTCCAGGTGGCGCTTCCAGCGCGGGGTGACCCAGCGGCGGATCACGTCCCGGGAGAGCCGCTCGAACGCCGACTCCTGCGGGTGCTCCTCCTCGCGGCGCAGGTAGCGGTCGCCCCGGGCGCGCGCGAGCAGCGTGCGCAACGCGTCGTAGGACTCGCCCTCGCGGTAGGCCGGGTTCGGCGCCACGCGCCACCAAGGGGCCTCGACGGGCCGGCCCCGGTAGGGGGTGACGAGGAGGTCGACGCCCGCCTCGTACATCCCTTTCCAGAGCTGCCACCAAGCGGGGGTGCACCCGTAGCGGAAGTCGAGGTCGATCGCGGACGCGACCGCGAGCAGCTTGGGCGCCTTCACCACGCGCCGTCAGTCTAGGCGGCGCGGCGGCCC
>DATLYP010000003.1:0-8554 GCA_035574655.1 Gaiellaceae bacterium | reverse complement strand
GCGGCGCCGCCCCGCCTGCCCCGATGAGGGCGCCGGCGAGGAGGGCGGGGCCGGCGCTGCGGAGGAGGCGGGCTAGAATGCGGCGGCCGCGCGGATGTGGCGGAACTGGTAGACGCGCACGGTTCAGGTCCGTGTGCCCGGAAGGGCGTGGAGGTTCGAGTCCTCTCATCCGCATCGGGGAGGCCGCGGCGCCGCGGCTACGCGGGCAGGGCCGCCAGCACCTCGGCCGCGTGCGTGTCCGGCTTCACGCGGCGCATGATCCTGGCGACCTTCCCCTCCCGGTCGATGAGGAAGGTGGAGCGCTCGATCCCCATGAAGCGGCGGCCGCCCATCCGCTTCTCCACCCACACCCCGTAGCGCTCGGCGACCTCGTGGCGCTCGTCGGAGAGGAGCGTGAAGGGGAGCCCGTGCTTCGCCTTGAAGCGGGCGTGGCTCGCCGGGCTGTCCGGGCTCACGCCGAGCACGACCGCGCCCCGGCGCTGGAGCTCGCCCCAGGCGTCCCGGATCCCGCACGCCTGGGCCGTGCAGCCCGGGGTGTCGTCGCGGGGGTAGAAGTAGAGGACGACGGGGGTGCCGCGGAAGGAGGAGAGGGAGACGGGCTCGCCGGCGTCGCTCGGGAGCGTGAAGTCCGGGGCTGGCGTGCCTTCCTCGACCATGGAGCCTCCAGGGTAGGGTGCGGGCGATGGTATCGGCGCACGTCGCGGTGGGGCTCTTGGCGATCGCCGTCTGCTTCGCGGCCGCCCTGCTCGGGCTCGCCGCCTACCGCCGGGGGCGCGCCGGCGCCCTCGTCGGGCACGCGCTCGCGCTCGCCCAGACCGTCCTCATCGGGCAAGCCGCGATCGGCCTGCTCCTCCTCTCCGAGGGGCGGCGCGCCCCCGACCGGCTGCACTACGCCTACGGCGCCTTCGCCCTCGGGGCGGCGCTCGCGCCCTGGTTCTACGCGCCGGAGCGCGGGCCGCGGCGCCTGCTCTGGTTCTCGCTCACGACCCTGCTCGCGGGCGCGCTCGCCGTCCGCGCCTACATGACCGGGGCGTGAGGAGGCTCTGGGAGCGCATCCCGCCGCTCGCGCGGGGCCTCGGGGTCGTCGCCCTGCTCGCGGCCGTCGTGGTCGTCCTCTCCCTCGAGCCGGTGCTGGCCGCGATCGGGGGGCTGCTCCGCATCGCCTTCTTCCTCGCGGTCGCCTTCTTCCTGTTCCTCCTCTGGCGGGAGCGCCGCGGCGACCTGGAGGCCTGGTCGGAGTGGAACCGCCGGCTCTTCTACGCCGCGCTCGTCCTCGCCGTGGTCGCGGTCGGCCTCCTCGTCGGCTACGGGCTGCCCGGGGAGCGGGACGCGCTCGCCCTCGTCCTCACGCTCGCCGCCTGCGCCTACGTGCTCGTCCGCGTCTGGCGCGCCGAGCACCGCTACTGACCGCGGCGCGCTCGGCGCCGGCGGTCAGGGCAGGCGGAAGGGGCGGCTCCGCCTGATCGTGGGCGGCCCCGGGTTCACCGGGTGCACGAGGCGGAGCGTGTACCGGTAGGCGCCCGGGCGCAGGCGGGGCGGCGTCAGCGTCGCGCGCACGACCTCGCCGACCTGCGCCCGGCCCCGCAGGGAGGCCTTCGTCGCGTGCGTGAGCGCGTTCTCCAGCCGCAGCAGGTAGGCGCAGTCGACGTCGCAGCTGAACGTGGAGCGGAAGACGCCGCGGCGGGCGGCGGAGCCCGTGCCGAAGCGGAGCAGGCCCGTGCGGACGACGAGCTGGAGCCCCGGGCAGCGGGCGACGGAGCCGCCGGCCGCGCGGTCGAGCGCCGCGCGCACCGGCGCGAAGCTGCGCTTGGGCGTCCCGTCCACGTAGCGGATCCCTGACTGCCAGCGGTCGAGGTCGCGCTCGTCCCGCTCGTGCAGGAGGAGCACGCCCATCACGTTCGGCTGGCAGAGGGAGAGCGCGAGCGCCTGCCGGTAGTACTCGGCCTGCGTCTCCTCGGGCACGGGCCGGGTCGTCTCGGGCTCCCGGCCCGCGTACAGCGCCGCCTTGTCCGCCGGGATCTGCGTCTCCACCCCGAACTCGCCGTAGAGGATGGGCAGCGTCGAGCCGGGCTGGGCGGTCCCGTCGAACGCCTCGGCGAGCAGCGCGACGAGCTTGTCGTAGTCGGCGACGCCGATCGTCGTCGTCCGCGGGTGGGCGACCGTCGGGGGCACGCTCGAGTTGTCGGAGTAGACGTGGATCGAGAACGCGTCCATGACGGGCAGCGTCCGCCCGCTCGCCCGGTAGGCGGCGCCGAGGGCGCGGATGAAGGTGGTCGGGGAGTGGGTCGGGCGCACCCCGTCCGGCCGGTCGGTGCCGCGCGGGGAGACCGCGCCCCCGTACACCCTCACCTCCGGCGAGGCGGCCTTCAGGGCGTCGTACGTCCGCGCCAGCAGGCTCAGGTAGGCGGCGGGCGCGGCGCTCGACCCGTCGGGCGCGAACTGGGGGAGCCAGAAGCGGTTCAGGTTCGGCTCGTTCCCGACGATCACGTCCCGAATCGCTGGGATCTCGCGCACGATCGCGCTCGCGTAGGCCGCGAACTCGCCGCGCGCCTCGTCCGTCAGCGGCGTCGTGCGCGAGCCCGGGCTCATCACGGTCACGAGCACGCGCACCCCGTTGCGCGCGCCCGCCTCCGCGGTCCGGCGCAGCGCCTCCAGCTCCCCCTCCTCGGGCCGCGACCGGCCCGGCTGCCAGTAGCTCGTCACGCGCACGGCCCGGAAGCCGGCGAGCCGGAAGAGCTGCATCCGGGCCTCGGCCTCCACGAGCGAGGAGGCCAGCACGCCGTCCTCGACGGCGCCGACGACGAGGCGCGGGCCGGCGCCCGCGACCCCCGGCAGGGCGAGCGCCGCCGCCGCGGAGGCCGCCGCGAGCGCCGCCAAGAGCCCTGCGCGCACGGGGATACCCTAGCCGTGAGATGCGTGCAACCCTCGCAGCGAAGGTGCGCTCGCTCCCGCGCGGCCCCGGCGTCTACCTCTTCCGGGGGGAGGACGGCCAGGTCCTGTACGTGGGCAAGGCGAAGTCGCTGCGCGACCGCGTGCGCAGCTACCTGCAGCGCGGGGACGGGCGCCCGGGCACGGCGCAGCTCGCCGCCCGGATCGCGGACGTGGAGGTCATCGTCACCCGCAACGAGCCGGAGGCGCTCCACCTGGAGCAGAACCTCGTCAAGCGCTACCGCCCGCCCTTCAACATCCGGCTGCGCGACGACAAGTCCTTCCCCTACATCGCGGTCACGCTCGAGGACGAGTACCCGCGCGTCATGTTCACGCGGGAGCGGCACCGGCGCGGCACCGTCTACTTCGGCCCGTACGCGAACGCGAAGAAGGTGCGGGAGACGCTCGACGTCCTCAACCGGGTGTTCAAGTTCCGCCCCTGCGAGGGGCCGCGCCCGGGCCGCCACTCGGGCATCCCCTGCCTCGACTACCACATCGACCGCTGCTTCGCACCCTGCATCGGCGCGATCTCGCCCGAGGAGTACGGGCGGATCATCGAGGGCGTGATCGCCTTCCTCTCCGGCGACACGGAGACGATCCAGCGCGAGCTGGAGGCGCGCATGCGGGAGGCGGCGGCCGAGGAGCGCTTCGAGGACGCCGCCCGCTACCGGAACCGCCTCTTCGCCATCCGCCACCTCGCGGAGCGGCAGGCGGCGGATCGGCGGGAGGTGGGCTCGGTGGACGTGATCGGGCTCGCGATCGAGGGCGAGCGCGCGGCCGTGCAGGTGTTCCCGCTCCGGGACGGGAAGATGATCGACCGCTACGGCTTCCACTTGGAGAACGTGGTCGAGCGCGACCCGCAGGCGGTGCTGGAGGCGTTCGCGGCCGAGTACTACGGCTCCACGCCGAGCGTGCCCCCGGAGGTGCTCGTGCCCCGGGAGGTGGCGGACACGTCCACGCTCGCCGCCTTCCTCTCCGAGCGGCGCGGCTCCCGGGTGGAGGTGCGCGCGCCCGCCCGCGGCGAGAAGCGGCGCCTCGTCGAGCTCGCGGTCGAGAACGCGCGCCTCGCCTTGGCGGCGGACGCCGCCGCCCGGGAGGGGGAGCGCCGGCGCCGGGTGGCCGCGCTCGAGGAGCTGCGCGAGGCGCTCAACCTGGAGAGCCTTCCCCTGCGCATCGAGTGCTTCGACGTCTCCAACATCCAGGGGGAGGCGATCGTCGCCTCGATGGTCGTCTTCGAGGACGGCCGCCCCAAGAACGCGCACTACCGGACGTTCGCGATCCGCGGGCTCGAGGGGCAGGACGACGCGGGCGCGATCCGGGAGGCGGTCGTGCGCCGCTTCGCCCGGGCGCGGGAGGGCGAGCCGGACGAGAGCTTCTCGCGCCTGCCGAACCTGGTCGTCGTCGACGGCGGCCGGGGCCAGCTCTCCGCCGCGCTCGCGGCGATGGACGAGCTCGACCTGCCGCGCGTCGCCGTCGTCGCGCTCGCCAAGCGGGAGGAGGAGGTGTTCGTCCCGGGCGTCGCCGAGCCCGTCCGCCTGGAGCGGACGGGGCCGGGGCTGCAGCTCCTGCAGCGGATCCGCGACGAGGCGCACCGGGTCGCGCTCCGCTACCACCGGCGCAGGCGGGACGCGCGGGCGATGGAGACGATCTTCGAGACGCTCCCCGGGGTCGGCCCCGCCCGCAGGCGGGCGATCCTGCGCCACTTCGGCTCCGTGGAGCGCTTCCTCGAGGCAACGCAGGAGGAGCTCGAGGGCGTGCCCGGGCTGCCGCAGAAGACGGCGCGGGCGCTGTACGCGCAGCTGCACAAGGCCGGCCGGGCCTGACGCCGGCCCGCCCGGGGCGCCTGAGCGGGCGGGCGGCCCGCTCGCCGCGGCGCACCGGCTCTACGGCGGGCTCGCCTCCTCGGCCGCGCGCACCGCCTTCGCGTAGCGGAACGTGCGCAGGGTGAGCGCGATCGCCGTGAAGCCGGCGACGACGTTCACCGAGGTCAGGATCAGCCTCGCCCCGACGCTGTAGGCGAGGAGGATGGAGGCGGGGGCGACGCCGCTCAGCACGTAGAGGAGGAACGCCTGCTCGGTGCCGACGCCGCTCGGAGTGATGGGGAGGAGGGTGGCCGTGCTCTGCGAGACCTGGGCGAGCGCCGCCGTCCGCAGCGACTGGGGGATGTCGAAGGCGTCGAGCAGGAACCAGATCGTCGCGAGCCGCAGGGCCCAGTCGCAGGCCTGCCAGGCGGCGACCGTGCGCAGGTAGCGGGTCGGGCGGCGGACGACGGCGAAGGCCTGCGCCACCCGGCCCCAGAAGTTGACGACGTGCCCGTGCACCCAGAGGCCGACCCCGACGAGCGCGATCAGGAGCGCGGCGAGGACGAGCTGGAACGCGAGCGGCCGCTCGAGCAGGAAGGCGAAGTCGAAGCTCTGCAGGCGGGGGAGGACGTCCAGGCCGGGCAGGGCGCCGATCAGGAGCGCCCAGGTGAAGAGCGCGGTCGCCGCGGCGAGGTCGAAGATGGAGAGGACGGCCGTGCTCGAGATGACGGTCGTGTACGTGCTCCCGGGGGTGGCGCGGCGCGCAAGGTAGATGCGGACGGCGTCCCCGCCGCGGGCGGGGACGATGGCGTTGACGCCGACCCCGGCCAGGTAGGCGCCCCAGATCGAGGGCCAGCGCACGCGCGCCTCCGGGTAGGCGGCGGCGAGCACGTTCCGCCAGGCGCGGCTCGTGCACGCCGTCTTCACCAGGTGGCAGGCGACGGCGAGCAGGACGGGGAGGGGCTCGACCGACGTCAGCTGGTCGAGGAAGGCGTCGATCCCGTCGAGGACGCGGGCCACGGCGCCGTCCCGGCCGAGCGGAGGCCCGGCGGCCTACCGGGCCGGCCGGTCGCCGTCGGGGGCGAGGAACGGGTACCGGTAGTCGGTGGGCGGGACGAACGTCTCCTTGATCGCGCGCGGCGAGACCCAGCGGATCAGGTTCCACATCGAGCCCGCCTTGTCGTTCGTGCCGCTCTTCCGCGCGCCCCCGAAGGGCTGCTGCCCGACGACCGCCCCGGTCGGCTTGTCGTTCAGGTACAGGTTGCCGGCCGCGTAGCGGAGCGCCTCCTCCGCCTCCTCGAAGGCCTTCTGCTCGGTCGCGAAGACGGAGCCGGTGAGGCCGTAGGGCGCGGTCTCGTCGACCAGGCGCAGCGTGTCCTCCCACTCGCGCTCGTCGTACACGTACGCGGTCAGGATCGGGCCGAAGAGCTCCTCGCGCAGGAGCCGGAAGCCGGGGTCGTCCGTCTCGATCACGGTCGGCTCGACGAAGTAGCCCTCCCCGTCGTCGCACCTGCCCCCGACGACGATCTCCGCCCCCGCCGCCCGGGCCTCCTCGATCGCCGCCCGGTGGGTGGCGAACGCGCTCGCGTCGATGACGGCGCCCATGAAGTTCTCGAAGTCGGCGACGTCGCCGACCTTGATCGTGCGCACGTCCTCGACGAGCTGCTCCTTCACCTCCGGCCAGAGGTTGGAGGGGACGTAGAGCCGGGACGCGGCGGAGCACTTCTGCCCCTGGTACTCGAAGGCGCCGCGGACGATCGCGGCGACGAGCGCCTCCGCGTCCGCGGAGGGATGGGCGAGGATGAAGTCCTTGCCGCCCGTCTCCCCCACGAGGCGCGGGTAGTTGCGGTAGCGGTCGATGTTCTCGCCGACCGTGCGCCACATCGCGTTGAAGGTGGCGGTGGAGCCGGTGAAGTGGATCCCGGCCAGCTCCGGGCTCGCGAGCGCGGCCTCGCCGATCGTGGAGCCGGGCCCGTAGACGAGGTTGATCACGCCGTCGGGGAGGCCCGCCTCCTGCAGCAGGCGCATCACGAAGTAGGCGGAGTAGGCCGCGGTGGAGGCCGGCTTCCAGACGACCGTGTTCCCCATGAGCGCCGGGGAGGTGGCGAGGTTCGCCCCGATGGCGGTGAAGTTGAAGGGGCTGACGGCGAAGACGAAGCCCTCCAGCGGCCGGTACTCCATCCGGTTCCAGGTGCCCGTCGGCGAGTAGGGCTGCTCCGAGTAGATGCGGACGAGGTACTCCGCGTTCCAGCGCCAGAAGTCGATCACCTCGCAGGCGGCGTCGATCTCGGCCTGGTGCACCGTCTTCGACTGGTTGAGCATCGTGGCCGCGTTCAGCGTCGCCCGCCAGGGGCCGGAGAGGAGCTCGGCGGCGCGCAGGAAGACGGCCACCCGCTCGTGCCAGGGCGTCCGCGACCACTCGCGGTGCGCGGCGCGCGCCGCCTCGATCGCCTGCTGCACCTGCTCCTGCCCGCCCTTGGCCACGTCCGCGAGCACGTGGCTCTTGCGGTGGGGCATGACGGCGGGGAACGTCTCGCCCGTCGTCACGTCCTTCCCGCCGATGACGAGCGGGATCGAGATGCGCTCTGCCTGCATCTCCCGCAGCCGCCGCTTCAGCTCCTCGCGCTCGGGCGACCCGGGCGCGTACGACCTGACCGGCTCGTTGACGGGCGGCGGCGGCCTGAAGATGCCGTGAGCGGTCACCGGGGACGATTCTAGAGTTCGGCCGCGTGCGGGCCGACGTGACGCGCTACGAGGCCCCCGGCTGGGGGGTTGGCGAGCTGTGGACGGCGGGCGAGCTCGTGCTCGCCCACGACGTCACCTACGGGGCGTCGCAGGGCGGGCGGCGCGGGTCGCGGCCGCGTCACCCGCTCGTGGAGCGGCTGCTGGCCTTCTTCGCCGGCGAGGAGGTCGGCTTCGCCGACGTCCGCCTCGACCTGAGCTGGGCGACGCCCTTCCAGGCGGCGCTCGTGGAGGCGCTGCGGGCGGTGCCGCGCGGGGAGGTGGCGACCTACGGGGAGCTCGCCGCGCTCGCGGGGCGGCCGGGCGCAGCGCGGGCGGCGGGCGCGCTCTGCGCCCGCAACCGCTTCGCCGTGCTCGTGCCCTGCCACCGCGTGGTGGCGGCGGACGGGATCGGCGGCTACGGGGCGGCCGGGGCGCAGGTCAAGCGGCGCCTGCTCGCGCTCGAGGGGGTCGTCCTCTGACGCGGGGGGTAGAGTTCCGGCGGATGCATCCTCCCTGGTAGCTCCTGATCCCTGGGTCGCTCGGCGGCGTCGCGGCGGCGCTGCTCGCGATCGAGCTGCTCGACGAGCTCGTCTTCGGGGCGCGCGAGGCCGCTTGGCCCGCCGTCCGCGACGCGGTCTCGCTCTCGTACGCCGAGATCGGCCTCCTGCTCACGGTCCCGAGCCTCGTCTCGCTCGCCCTCGAGCCGGTGCTCGGGCTCGTCTCCGTGCTCTGGCGCCGCCGCGTCCTGATCCTCGGCGGCGGCGTCCTCTTCGCGGCCGCGCTCGCGCTCGCGGCCGGCGCCCGCTCCTTCTGGGCGCTGCTCGCGGCCTTCGCGCTCCTCTCCCCGGCCTCGGGAGCGTTCGTCTCCCTCTCCCAGGCGGCGCTCATGGATCTCGACCCCCAGGGCCGGGAGCGGAACATGGCGCGCTGGACGCTCGCCGGGGGCGCGGGCGCGGTCGCGGGCCCGCTGCTCCTCTCCGGGCTCGTCTGGGCCGGGCTGGGCTGGCGCGCCCTCTTCGCCGGCTGCGCGCTCCTCGCCGCGGCGCTTGTCCTCCTCGCCGCGCGCGCGCCCGAGCCGCGGCGGGAGGGCGCCCCGCCCC
>DATLYP010000002.1:0-14293 GCA_035574655.1 Gaiellaceae bacterium | reverse complement strand
GGTCTCGCGCACCGGCTACACGGGCGAGCTCGGCTACGAGATCTGGTGCCACCCCTCGGACGGGCCCGCCGTCTGGGACGCGATCTGGGAGGCGGGCGAGGAGCACGGCCTCACCCCTCTCGGGCTGGAGGCGCTCGACATGCTGCGTATCGAGGCCGGCCTGATCTTCGCCGGCTACGAGTTCGACGACCAAGTCGACCCGTTCGAGGCGGGGATCGGCTTCGCGGTCGACCTGCGCACGGACGAGGATTTCGTCGGCCGCGCCGCCCTCGAGGAGCGCAAGGCGCATCCGCAGCGCACGCTCGTCGGCCTGGAGCTGGAGGGGCCGGAGGTGGCCGGGCACGGCGACCCGGTGTACGTCGGCCGGCAGCGCGTCGGCGTCGTCACGAGCGGGACGCGCAGCCCGCTGCTCCGGAAGTCGATCGCGCTCGCCCGGGTCGCCGTCCAGTACGCGGAGCTGGGGACGAAGCTCGAGGTGGGCAAGCTCGACGGCCTGCAGAAGCGGCTGCCGGCGACCGTCGTCCGCTTCCCCTTCTACGACCCGGACAAGACGCGCCCGCGCTCGTAGGACGCACTCCGCGGGCGCCCGGACCAGGGGACTCCCGATCGGTCGCGCCGCGCCCTCCGGATGAGGTCGCCGCGGAGCTCATCGACAAGGAGGACGAAGGGGGCTCCCGATCGGTCGCGCCGCGCCCTTCCGGGGGGTCGAGGCGCGGCAGGGGTCTACGCGGCCGAGGCGGGCGCGAAGGCCGCGATGACCTCCTCGGCGATCAGCCTAAGCTGGCTCTGGACGTCCGGCACGTCCACGTCCTTCCCGGTGAAGGCCTTGAGGATGTAGGGGTCGGTGATGCAGCAGATCATGTGGTTGACCCCCGCCTCCTCGATCGCCTTGATCCGAGCCGCGCACTCGTCGGGCGTTCCCGCGATCGACAGCGTCTCCGCGATCTCGGGCGTCGTGAGCTCGTACGCCTTGTCGAGCTGGCCCTTGCCGAGCGCGGCGACGATCTCGTTCATCTCGGCCGGATCGAGCCCCTGCAGGCGGATCTGCTCCTCGGGCATCGACGGGATGTAGAACGCCACGATGGAACGAGCGGCGGTCTTCGCCTTCTCGGAGTCGGGCCCGCACGTGATCACGCACCACGCGCCGATGTCGAGGGTCCGCCGGTCGCGACCGGCCCGCTCCGCCCCGATCTTCACCGTTCTCGACCGCGTACTCGTACGCCTCCCTCGTGTAGCTCAGGGCGACGTGCACCCCGTCGGCCGCCTCGCCCGCGAACTGGAACGACTTCGGCCCCGCATCGCGCCGATGTCGAGCGGGAGGTGCTCCTGGACGGGCCGAGCGAAGGTGAAGAGGCCCGAGTAGCGGAAGAACTCCCCCCCTCGTACGTGATCGCGCCCTCGTCGAGGAAGGTGCGCATCACCTGGTGCGCCTCCTTCACCCGGAGAACGCCGTGATCTTCCTCCAGTCGACGCCGTACTGCGCGAGCAGCCCGAAGTTGCCGCACGAGATGACGCCGTCGACCCGCCCGCCGGTGAGCTCGTCGAGCGTGGCGAGCGCCTGGGCGATCAACGTCGGCTCTCGCAGGTAGACGCCGGAGACGTTCGGTCCGAACCGGATGTCCCGCGTCTTGTCCGCCGCCGCCGCGAAGAGCAGCCAGAGATCAGGTCTCGTCGGCGGCGTAGCACGCGTAGTACCCGAGCTCGTCGGCGGTCTTGCTCATCTCCAGCGAGTCGGCGAGCGGGTGGTCGAGGAGCGTGACGTAGCTGAACTTCATGCCGCTCCCTCCTTTCGCTCCGCCTCGATCTCCGCAAGGAGCTCCTCGCCCGAGATCACGGAGTCCGCGAAGTGGTCGTGCATCCACGCGAGGTGCTCCCAGCGGCTGTCGACGATGCGGAGCGTGTCCCACGCGGGGATGTCCTGCTGAGGCGTGTGCTCGGTCATGAGCGCAGGGTCGACCTCGTACACGTGGTCGAAGCGCATCACCACCGTGTCGGTGATCCGCTTCGGGTCGGGCGGCCGCTGGGCCGCGAGGCGGAAGCCGATCACGATCTCACCTCCTCGTCCTCGTAGGCCTGGTCGAGCAGGTACTTGCCCGGATTCATGATGTTGTTGGGATCGAGCGCGCGCTTGATCTTCTTCATCACCTCCCAGCCACCGCCGAGCTCGGTCGGGACGAGATCGACCTCGCCCTCGCGCGAGGCTCCGTGGCAGGCGGTGATGGAGCCTCCGTACTTGAGGGCGACCGCCGAGATGTCCTTCTTCGCCTGCACCCAGGCCGCCCAGCTCTCGTCGTCCCATCGCATCTCCCAGATGCCGATGTCGATCTCGGTCAGGTAGTCGCCCCACGGCTTGAACGCGCCGTTCGTGTAGGCGAAGATGCCCCAGTCGTCGAACATCTCGAACCGCTCGATGAGCGAATCGGCGATCGCGTGCCACTCCTCGCGCACCTTCGGAAGCGCGGAGTACGGGATGGCGGCGTCCTCGCAGTGCCAGCTCATCGGCACGACCTGCCCGCTCTTGCGCAAGCGACCGTGGAGCGGCGTCGCGTAGCGGTCGTGGCGGGCGGCCCAGTCGCCGTTGGAGATCTCGTCGCCCAGGTAGCTCCCCCCCGTGTCGACGGCGATGCGCATGAGCCTCTTGGCGCCGGCGCGCACCTCGTCGGCATTCCCGTACATCGCCGTCGCGACGACGGCGCGCACCTCCGGCGGCTGCGGGATGTACGCCTCGTCGTCCCGGCGCAGGTAGTCGAGCTTCCGCTCGTCGAACAGGACGACGCCGGCGAGTGTGGCGATGCCCGACTTCGCCAGCGCCCCGGTCGACTCCCAGGCGGTCATGTAGTCGGGGTAGGCGAAGAACGCCGCGAACTCCGCCTCGGGCCGCGGGACGAGCTCGAGCGTCGCCTCGGTGACGATGCCGAGCGTGCCCTGGTGCCCCATGAACAGGTGCTTGAGCTGGAAGCCGGTCGACGACTTCCGCACCTTGCGCCCGCCGCCGTCGCCGACCTCGATGATCTCGCCCGTCGGAAGCACCATCTGGAAGCTAATGACGAGGTCGCGCGTGTGGCCGAAGCGGCCCCCGATCAGCGACCACCCGCTGGTGCCGATGCGCCCGCCCACGAGCGAGCACGGGTACGACGCCGGGTTGTCGGGATAGCACACCCCGTACTTGCGGAGAACCTCGTTGAGCTTGAGCATGTTGATCCCCGGCCCGACGGTGACCGTGCGATCGACGAGATCGATCTCCTTGATCTCGTTCATGAGCTTCACGTCCACGAGGATCCCGTGCCTCAAGGGGACCGCGCCGTCCGTGAGGCCGGTCCCGCCCGCCCGAGGGACGATCGGGATCCGATGTCGGTTCGCGAGCTTCACGACCTCGGAGACCTGCTCTGCGGTGCGCGGCAGTACGACCGCGTCCGGGACGAACTCGTCCCAGCGGTGTACCGGGAAGGGAGCCGGGACGCGAGCCCGGTTGAAACGCGCCGACCGGCCCGTGAACACGTAGTCGTGGCCGCAGATGCCGCGGAGCTCGTCGACGAGCGACTCGGTGAGCGCGACGCCCATTCAGTCCACCTCCAGTCCGGCCGACTGGGCGACGATCTCCATCAGATCCATCACCTCGAGCGGCCGCTCGCGCTTGCCTGCCTGCTCGGTGAGCGGGCGCTCCGACCAGACGCAGGCTGAGACGAGCGTGTCGATCTCGAGCTCGGCTGCCTGCTCGACCCTCCGCCTGGCGATCTCGGCGGCGATCTCCGGCCGCTCGATCGCGAAGCCGGCTCCGGCCCCCGAGCAGTACGACCACTGCGTGACGTGGTCGACGTCCTTGAACGTGAGCCCCGGAATCGCCCGGAGGATGTCCCGGGGGGCCCTGTGGATGCCCTTCCGCTTGTTCAGCCGGCAGGCGTCGTGGTACGTGACGACCCGCTCGACCGGCTGCGTGAGCTGGAGCTTGCCCTCGTTCACGAGCTCGGCCACGAGCTCGACGACGAGCACGAACTCGAAGTCGAGGTCGTCGCCGAAGTAGCGCGGGTAGTCCTCTGTGAAGGCGATGTAGTCGTGGGGATCGAGGACGAGGATGCGCTTCGCCCCCACCGCGCGCCAGTCGGCGACGTTGTGCTCGGCGAACCGCCGCGCCTGCTCCGCGTAGCCCATCTCGGCGGCCGGGCCCCCGCAGCACCACTGCTCGCGCATCAGGCCGAACTCGTAGCCCACGTGCTTCAGGATCCGGGCGACCGCACGAGGGAGCGACGTCCGGTAGAACGCCGCCTCGCAGTCGCAGAACAGCACCGTCTCCCCACCGATCGGGAGATCGAGCCCCTTCGCCCAGTCGGCGACGTTCTCCTGCAGTGTCGGCTGACCGTCCAGCACGGGCTCGTTCTTGTACCGATCGGTGAGCGCGTTCCACTCCTTCCAGCCCGGTTGCTCGATCCCGGCGTCGACGGCCATCGACCGCATCGCCTTGACGAGATCGACGGTGCGCGTGCGGAAGCGGTAGAAGTCGCCCGTGAAGAGCGTGTTCGGGCAGCGGAGCTCGCACGCGCCGCACTGCGTGCAGTTGACGTAGTCCTCCGCGACATCCTCGAGCGTGAGGAAGCCCCTCTCCAGCGCGACGACGTTCGCGTGGAACGCTGTCGGCGTGTGCCGCTCGTCGCGCGTGACCTGCATGACCGGGCACACCTCTCGACAGAACTTGTGCCCGGAGCTGTAGCAGTTGTAGGCCGCGTTGCGCCACTCATCGAAGAACGCCGGCGGCAGCGCGCGCGTCGGGGCCTCGGGGGCCGATCCGTCGCCCATACCCTCTCCTCCTCCGACGTGGACAGCGGTTGCCCGGCGATGCTAGACGCGTCGGGGTATAAGTGTCCATTGCTCATGAAGCGCAAGCCTCGCATCGGCCTCTCGGTCAGCTTCCACGACTTCGGCGACTACCAGGGCGTGGGGTTCCAGCGGCCGATCGCGCTCGCCGGAGGCGTCCCACTGACGCTCCCCCGCGTCTCCGCGTGCCTGGACGACGCGCTCGACGCCTGCGACGGCATCGTCCTGGGCGGCGGCCGCGATATCGATCCCCGCCGCTATGGGCAGGAGCCCACCGAGCACCTGGGGCCGACGGAGCCGCACCGGGACGCCTTCGAGCTCGAGCTCGTGGAGCGCGCGCTCGAGCGCGGGCTCCCGATCCTGGGGATGTGCAGAGGGATCCAGATCCTGAACGTCGCGCTCGGCGGGACGCTGGTGCAGGACCTCACCCTCGTCCCCGCCTGGGCAGAGCATCCGTCGGATCGGGGCTGGGTCGTCTGGAAGGAGGTCGAGCGCGCTTCCCTGCTCGACGAGCCCGAGGTCCCGCCACACCCGAGGCACCCGATCGCCATCGAGCCGGGGAGCCGGCTGCACGAGGCGCTCGGGGTCACCGAGGCGGAGGTCGACAGCTTCCACCACCAAGCGATCGACGTCCTCGCTCCCGGGCTCGAGGTCGTCGCTCGCGCGCCGGACGGCGTGGTCGAGGCGGTCGAGCTCGACGCGGAGGCATGGGTGCTCGCCGTCCAGTGGGAGCAGCAGGAAGAGTGGCGGGTGGACCCGCGCTTCCTGGGACTCTACGCGGACTTCGTCGAGGCAGCTGCGGCGTTTCGCGCGGAGCGCTCCCCGCAGCTCGCCTGAGGCCGCGCCCGCGGGCTCAGGCGGTCTCGCGGAAGCGGGAGGCGAGCACCTCGACGAGCGCGATCGCAGCCCGCGGGTTCGCCTCGAGCGCCCGCAGCAGCTCGGCGCGCGTGACCGCCAGGCAGCGAACGGGGCCCTCGGCGTGGACGTCGGCGATGCGCCCCGCGTCGGGGCAGAGCACCTCGATCTCCCCGAGCAGCTCCCCCGGGCCGAGGGTGAGCGTCCTGCCGGGCCGCTCCACCCGCACGCTTCCCTCGAGCACGAGCAGCAGCTCGTTCCCCGGCTCGCCGCGGCGCATGATCGCCTCCCCGTCGGCGTACGCGCGCTCCTCCCCGTGGGCGAGGATGGGGTCGAGGAGCTCCCTCGGCAGGGCGGAGAGCACCCGCCTGTCGTGGACGATCCGCTCGTAGCGGCCGCCGTGGAAGAGGAGCGGCTCCCCCTCCCCGTAGCGGGCGTAGACGACCTGGCCGAGGAAGAGCGAGTGGTCGCCGCCCCAGTACGAGCGCGCGACGCGGGCGACCAGGTGCGCGAGCGCCCCCTCGACCAAGGGCGTGTCGTGGACGAGCTCGAAGCGCGGCTCGAGCCCGCCGTCCACGGCTCGCCCCGCGAAGTGATCGGAGAGCGGGGCCTGGCCCGCCTCCAGCACGCTCACCCCGAAGCGCGTGCCATGGTGGAGCAGGCCGCACATGCGGGCGCGGCGGTCGATGGAGACGAGCACGAGCGGCGGCCGCAGGGAGACGGACATGAACGCGTTCGCGGTCATCCCGTGCACCGTCTCACCCACGCGCGTCGTCAGCACGGTGACCCCGGTCGCGAACATGCCGAGCGTCCTCCGGAAGGCGAGCGCGGGGTCGCCCTCCAGGCCCTCGCCGAGCTCGAGCTCCTCCGCCGAGGGCAGGGCGCCGAAGGAGGCCCCGAACGCCTCCGGCTCCGCGATCGCGCTCGAGATCGCGAGCTCGAACTCCTCGGGCGGCCACTCGGCGAGTCTGCTCATCAGCTTGCCGCGCCTCCCGCCCGCATCGTCGCGCGGCGATAGGGCACGCCGTCCGGCGGGCCTTGCAACTCCATCACGCCGCAAACGATAATCGCCGCATTGTGGCGGGCGTCCGCTGGCACCGGCAGCCCCAGACGCGTGCGGCCGCGACCGCGGCGCAGGCCGCCCCGCGTGCCGGGGAGCCGTCGGCGAGCAGCCGGCCCCTCTCCCGCAGGCTCGGAGGGTGGCCGGCGGCGGCGCCCGGTCCCCGCCCGAGATCGGCCCCTCCCTCGACCGAAAGGAGACGTCGATGCCGCTAACGACCTTGCTCGCGCAGGCGCAGCCCCAATTCCCCGAGCAGGTGACGACGAACTCGCTGGTCCAGAACCTCGTCTACGCGTCGGGAACCGTCGGGGCGCTCGTCATCTTCGCGGGGCTGCTCCTCGTCGACCTCGGCGGCGTCCGGCGCGTCAACGTCTTCACGGCCACGATCGAGAAGCTGATCGGGTTCTTCATCGGCTTCGCCACCTACTTCCTGATCGGCTTCGCGATCTGGAACTGGCAGTACAACCAGGCCTTCGGCGTCGAGAACGCGCTCTGGCAGTCCATCAAGGACTGGTGGCTGGGCGGAGCGCTCGCCAGCGAGTACGCGCAGGACGTCAGCCCCGAGGTCTTCCCGGGCCTGAACAACTTCCAGATCTTCATCTTCTTCCTCGCCTGCTTTGCGGGCATCGTGAACGTCCTGCTCCACCTCGCCGTCACGGAGCGGATCAAAGCGGGCGCCTACTACGTGCTCTGCTTCTTCGCGGCGATCATGTCCTCGATCCTCAGCTACCTCACCTGGGGGTCGGCGGGGCCGCTGACGAACGCCGGCTACCACGACTTCTTCGGCGCCGGCTTCGTGTACCTCTTCCCCGCCGGCATGGCGCTCGTCCTCGTGCGGCGGCTGGGGCCGCGGCCGGGCATGTACCGCGCGCATCCGCGCGTGCCCACCTTCCGCTCGTACAACCTCGGCCTGACCGTGCTCGGGGTGGCGATCATCGTCAGCGGCCTGCCGATGGTGATCCTCTCTTGCCTCTTCTTCTTCGACCCGGAGGCCTACGCCGTCGCGGTGAACATGAACGAGTCGAGCGTCGGCATCGCCTTCAACAACCTCGGGCTCGCCTGGGCGGGCGGCGCCCTGGTGGGCGCGCTCATCGCCTACCGGACGAAGAAGTACATCTACACCTTGCTCGGCCCGTTCGCCGGCTACGTCTCGGGCTCGCCGGCGTTCGACGTGTACGAGCCCTGGCAGATGTTCCTCGTCGCCATGGGCGCCCCGTTCGTCGCCTACGTCGTGTACGAGTGGACGCAGCGCCGCGACTGGGACGAGCACAAGCTGACCCCGCTCTTCCTGGGCGCTGGCTCCTACGGGCTGATCATGGTCGGCCTCATCGACTGGGGGACGAGGCAGGGCGGCTACCTGGGGATCGAGAGCGGCGACTACGCCTTCCAGAACGCGTCCGTGAACGTCTTCTGGCAGCTGCTCGGGATCGTCGTGTCGATCGGCTTCGGGGTCGTCACCGCCGCCGTCCTCGCCCCCATCCTGGAGCGGACGATCGGCCTCCGCGTCAGCGAGGAGACGATGGTGGAGGGCCTCGACTGGCACGAGTGGGAGATCCAGCACGACATCGAGCCGGAGACGGGCGGGCTGCCCACCCCCGGCCCCGCGCCCGAGCCGGCGCCGCCGCGGGCCGCGGTCCAGCCGGGAACGTAGGGGCAGGCCAAGAGGGGGCGCGCCTTCCAGGCGCGCCCCCTCTTTTTGTCGCGTGTTGACGAACCGGGGGTGCCGCGGTATACTCGAACCGTATCGCGGGATGCAGTTGCGTCATAGGCAATAAATGACCAGTCGGGCCAAATACGTCGTGGTCGGAGCCGGCATCCACGGCCTCTCCACCGCCTTCCACCTGGCCGGCGAGCTCGCCGCTCGCGGCCTCGGGTCGGGCGCGGACATCCTCGTCGTGGAGAAGTCGCGGCCGGGGGCGGGCGCCTCGGGGATCGCCTGCGGCGTCGTCCGCAACAACTACTTCCAGCCGGCGATGAGCGAGCTCATGCAGGCCTGCGTCGAGGTGTGGGAGTCGGATCCGATCGCCTACGCCTACAACCCCGTCGGCTACATCGCGCTCGGGGCGGCCGTGCAGGAGGCCGACCTGACGGCGACCTACGAGCGGCAGGAGCGGATCGGCTACCGCTCGGAGCTGATCGTCGGCGCGCGGGAGGTGGAGGCGCACATGCGCGCGCTCTTCCCCGACTGGCGGGCGAAGGGCGTGACCGTGTGCCTGCACGAGCACCAAGGCGGGTTCGCGTTCAACCAGGACTCGGTGGACGGCCTCTACCGCAAGTGCCTGCAGGCGGGGGTGTCGGTCGTGTGCGGGGCCGAGGTGACCGGGTTCGAGGAGGCGACGGACGGGACGGTGACCGCGGTCGTGACCTCCGCGGGCCGGGTCGAGGTGGGCGAGCACGTCGTCGTCGCGCCCGGGCCGTGGGCGAAGCGCTTCTGGACGATGCTCGGCCTGCCCGAGCGGATCGACGTGCGCACCCCCTCGGGCGAGGTCATCCGCGACCAGCCCATGTGGACGTACTGGAACCTGCAGGAGGGCGAGGTCGCGATCGACCCCCAGGTGTTCGCGACCGCGGACGGGGGGGCGCCGCCGGTGATCCACCTGGACACGGACGCGCCCCTGTACACGGACGACGGGCGCCTCGTCACGGACGAGCTGTGGGGGATCTACTTCAAGCGCGACCGGCACTCCGTGCAGGGCGGCGCCTCCCCGCTCGTCGTCGAGGGCGACGTGGAGCTCGACCCCTACCCGCAGACCACGAACGTCGACCCCGGCTTTCCCGACCTCTTCTGCGCCGGCCTCTCGCACGCGATGGCGCGCTTCGAGGGCTGCCGGCGCTTCTACAAGGACGCCCGCTCAGGCGGTGTCGGCGCCTTCACCGTGGACAACTTCCCCATCTTCGACTGGCTCCGCCCCAACCTGTACGCGATCCTCGACTCGAACCACGGGTACAAGATGATCGGGGTCGGCCGGGAGGTGGCCCGCGTCCTCCTGGGCGAGCACTCCCGGCTCCTCTACCCGTTCCGCTTCGAGCGATTCGAGACCGGCGACCTGCACCCGGTCTCCAGCTCGCCCTACCCCTGGAGCTGACACCGGCTTTCCCCTTGCGCCGCCAGGCGCCATGCGGGACCATCCGCTGCGTGCTGCTGATCATGCTGCTCGGGTTCGCGCCGCTCCTCATGTGGCTGACGCTGGCGCTCGCCCTGTACCTGACCGTGGTCGAGCTGCGGGAGCTGCAGCCGCACTACCTGTGGTGGATCTGGTGGCTCCTGCTCGTGCTCATGACCCACGTCGTCGGCTACCTCGCCCTGAGGGCCTACGCTGTCTACCGCCGCCGGTACGCCCGCGTCGGGTGACGGCCGCCCGGCGGGCGCCGCCCCCGCGCGCCGCGGCCTCCGCGACCGCCCCCTCGGCAAGCTCCTCCTGCTCGGCCTCGTCCTCGCCGCCGCGCTGCTCGTCGCGCGCACGTGCGGGGCCTCCGGGCAGCAGGTGACGAAGGAGGAGGCGGTCGAGATCGCGCGCGCCCGGGCCGGCTTCGAGCCCTGCGCGCAGCGCGGGTGCGTCCAAGTGCGCTTCCTCCGGCGCGGCGTGCCCGCGCGCGGCTTCTGGCTCGTGGGGCTCCGGAGCACGCTCGAGGAGCGCCCGCGCGCGCGGGTCGCCGTCTTCCTCGTGGACGCCCGGACCGGGGAGGTCTCCCGCGCCTGACGCCGCGCGTGTGTAGCTCCCGGACATAACGGGCGCGGCAACCTCGGCGGAGCCGGACATGGAAACCGCGTAGGCCTGCGTCTTACGGTCCCTGCTCGTGATCCGGTATCGCCGCCCGAGGAGGGGGGCTCAATGATCTCGTCGCTCTTCCCGACCTGGCTTGCGCAAGCGCCGACCGTCGAGGATCTCGACGCGAAGATCGGGCTGGACTCGCAGGTCCTCGCGGAGCAGTTCTACTTCTACACCGTCGTCGTCATGTGGCTGATCCACGTCGGCTTCATGGCGTACGAGGCGGGCGCCTCCCGGCGCAAGAACATCATGTCGACGGCGATGAAGAACATCCTCACCATCGCCGTCGTCACCCCCACCTTCTACTACTTCGGCTGGTACATCTACGGCTGCTTCGAGGAGGGCTGGCCGAAGGACGGGCACCGCAGCCCGACCGTGGAGGGGCTGGAGATCCTCGAGGGCTTCTGCGGTAACACCGCCCCCTGGGCGGCCCAGATGGGGCCCAACCTGCAGGACCACCTGAGCGCGGTCTTCTTCCTCGCCTTCCTGCTCTTCTCCTGGACGACCGGCTCGATCATGTCCGGAGCCGTCATCGAGCGCATCCGGCTCTCCGCCTACCTGATCCTCACCGCCATCCTCGGCTCGGTCGTCTGGATCATGGACGCGGCCTGGGGCTGGAGCTCGGCCGGCTGGCTCGTCACCCGCTTCGGCTACCACGACTCGATCGCCTCCCTCGTCGTGCACGGCGTCGCAGGGGCGTTCGCGCTCGGCGTCCTCCTCAACCTCGGCCCGCGCATCGGCAAGTACACGGCGGACGGGCTCGCGCGAGCCTTCCGGCCGCACAACACGCACCTCACCCTGATGGGCCTGATGCTCATCTTCACCGGCTTCTACGGCTTCTACGCGGCGTGCCTGATCATCCAGTCGACGACGTTCCCGGGCTGGCTCAACATCTACAGCTCGCCGACGACGCTCGGCGCGATCGCGTTCGTGATCACGATCGGCTTCGCCGGCGGCTTCACGGGCGGCTGGTTCGCGAGCAAGGGCGACCCCTTCTGGACCTTGTCCGGCGGCCTGGGGGGCGTCGTCTCCGTCTCCGCCGGGGCCGACGTCTACCACCCGTCGCTCGCCTACCTGCTCGCCATCTCCGGCGGCATGCTCACCTACTGGTCGGGGACGTACATCGAGCAGCGGCTGCGGGTGGACGACGCGGTCGGCGCCGTCGCCGTCCATGGCGTCTGCGGCTTCTACGGCGTCTTCCTCGTCGGGATCTTCGCCGGCGGCTACCCGACCGGCGTCAACAACGTGGAGACCTCCTTCGGCGGGCAGCTGATGGGGATGATGGCGTTCCTGCCGCTCGCCTTCCTGCCCGGCTACGTCGTGAGCTGGATCCTGAAGAAGCTGAACCTGCTCCGGGTGCCGCCCGAGGTGGAGCTCGAGGGCCTCGACATGGCCGAGTTCCAGCGGGACTTCTTCCCGGAGTTCGAGCGTGTCCCGGAGGTCGTGGTCGAGCCGGACGGGCGCGAGGTCGAGGGAGCGCCTGTCCTGCTCGAGGCGTACTGGCAGACGGACGGCCGCGGCGCCGCCCCCGTTCCCGTCCGCAGCGAGGAAAGGAGCTAGACGGTGTTCGACGCCTTCCCGTTCAACGCGTGGCCTCCGCCCTACGGCGACGGGCCGGAGGACATGTCCGCCTTCTGGACCTTCGGCGGCGAGGGGTCGGCGGGGACCTGGATCCTCACCATCCTCGGCTTCGTCGTCATGCTCACCGCCTTCTGGGGCTTCGTCATCCTCGAGAACCGCAAGCTGACGCGCCAGGCCGCGCGGCTGCGCGAATTGGGCGCGTTGGAGCGGCCCGAGCGACCGGGAGCCGCCGGCCCGTCGGGAGCCGGCGCGAGCGCGTAGGAGGAAGCGATGGCGGACAGGCAGATCGACTTCCCGGAGCAGCAGAAGGAGGTGCCGTGGATCGCCCCCTTCATGCTCGGCCTCTCTATCCTCTGCATCATCGTCGTCGTGATCATCCTGCTCACTGATCTCGAAGGGCCGTTCATCGGCCCCTGGGGGTAGCCGCCGAGAACTGATGTCGCTGTACCTGTCCTGCGTCATCTGCGCTCGGAAGCAGGCGGACGGGCTCATCTCGGGCGCCGCATGGGGGCGCGTGGAGGTGCCGCACGGCGCCGCGGTCGAGCACCCTGCGGTCACGGGGAGGACGGTCCGGGCCTGCCCGACCTGCTGCCGCGAGCATCCCGACTGGCGCGAGCGGATCCTCGCCGCGCTCGGGCTCGATCCCGGCTTCGAGAGCCTGCGCGCCTGATCCGCGTCCGCTCGCCTACCGGCGGAGCGCGACGCGCAGGTCGTGCTTGAGGTTCGCGGCCGTCAGGTCCACGCCCGCGTGCAGGGTCGCGACCCACACGCCGCGCCGGTCGTAGATGCGGACGGGCGCGGAGTGGAGCGTGTCCCGGCCGGACTCCAAGGAGGAGAGGATCTCGAAGCGCCGCCAGAGGGGGCGCAGCCTCGCCACCGGCTCGCCGCCCCCCAGGTAGTCGAGCGTCCCGAGCGCCCGGTTCCTGCGCAGGAAGGCGCGCACGCTCGCCCGAGTGTCCTCCGCCGGGTCGGTCGAGATCGCGACCGCGGCGACCTGCCGCCGCTCGGCGGGGCGGAGCGCCTCGAGCGCCCGCGCGACGCTCCAGGCGATCACCGGGCACGACTCGGTGCACTGGCTGTCGAGGAACGTCACGACCGCGACCCGGCCGCGCAGCTCGGCCGAGCGGACGAGGGCGCCGTCGTGCCGCCGCAGGGAGAAGGCGGGGAGCCGGATGCCGGCCGGGGGCATGCTCCCCCGGTACGCGCCCTCCTCGCCCGAGGAGCCGCCGAGGAGCGAGGGCAGGGCGGCGGCCACGGCGACGAGCGCCGCGGCGGC
Source organism: Gaiellaceae bacterium (assembly GCA_035574655.1). GTDB lineage: Bacteria > Actinomycetota > Thermoleophilia > Gaiellales > Gaiellaceae > GMQP-bins7. The sequence goes on along the minus strand of DATLYP010000002.1, from coordinate 942 downwards.
GGCAACGGCCGCGGCGATCACCGCGGCCGGCCGGCTCACCGGCCCCCCTTCCGCCCCTCGCGGCCAGGACGAGCGCCTCGCCCCGGACGCACCGCCATCGAGGGCATCATGCCGCCCGGCAGGCAGCGGGCGGAAACGCATGGCCGCGCGCGGCGGGGCTCCAAGACGGCGGCTTCCCTCACGGCTCCGAGCGGACGGACCACGTGCGGCCTCCGTCCCTCGAGCGCACGATCGTCCCGTCGTGCAGGGCGGCGTACAGCTCTCCGCTGTGCGCGAGGAGCGCCGCCGGCTCGCCGCCGACGGCGCCCCTCCGCTCGAAGGTCCGGCCTCGGTCGGAGCTCAGGGAGACGACGCCGCCGGCGTCGGCGACGTAGAGGCGCCCGGGCGCGGGCCAGGCGAGCAGGCCGACCATCTCGCTTGCGTACGTCCAGCTCCGCCCGCCGTCGCGCGACTCGTACGTGCCGTCGCCGGCCGGCCCGGCCGCGACGGCGAGGAGGCGCGAGGGATCGGCGGGATCGACGGCGAGGTCGAGCAGCGGGCCCGGCAGCTCGCGCTCCTCCCAGGTGCGCCCATGGTCGCGGGAGACGAGCAGGCGCTCGCCGGTCACGTCGTACCCGTAGAGCCGCGTCCCGGCATAGCGCAGGACGTGGAAGTCGGCCTCCCCGAGCAGCGAGACCGGCCGCCACGTGCGGCCGCCATCCCGCGACTCGAGCAGCCCGAGGAGCGGCGGCAGAGCGGCGCGCGCGTCGGGGTGCCCGGAGCCGAGGAACCGGTCCGGCCCGACGACGGTGAAGCCCATCGTGTCCTGCCGGCTGTCGCCGACCCGGGCCGCCTTCCGCTCCCCGGGGGCCGCCCGGAAGAGGCCCGTGTGCGTGGCGACGAAGAGCGCGCCATCCGCCGGGTTGACGCCCAGCCCGTGCACGTGCACGGGCCCCCGCTCCG
>DATLYP010000001.1:0-13387 GCA_035574655.1 Gaiellaceae bacterium | reverse complement strand
GCCGTGCGCGCGGCCGGGTCTCGCCCGCTCATCCTCGCCGTGGACGAGGACGAGCGGCGCCGCGCCAGGCTGCTCGAGGAGCTCGAGCGCTACGGGCGCGACTACGAGGTCGCCTGCGAGGGGTCGGCGGGGGCCGCGCTTCGCCGCCTCGAGGGCCGCCCCCGAGACGAGGAGGTGGCGGTGGTGCTCGCGGCCCGGGGCGCCGGGTCGCCCGGCGCGGAGACGCTGCTCGAGCGCGTGCACGAGCTCCACCCGCTCGCCAAGCGGGGCCTCCTCATCGCCTGGGGGGAGTGGAACGACCCGGAGGTCGCGGACGCGATCCGCACGGCGATGACCCGGGGGACGATCGACTACTACGTGCTCGAGCCGTGGGCGCGGCCGGACGAGCTCTTCCACCGCACCGTCTCCGAGTTCCTCTTCGAGTGGCGGCGGACGGCCGCTTCCGGCCGGCGCGAGGTCACGGTCGTCGCCGACCCGGGCTCGCGTCGCGGCTACGAGCTTCGCAACCTGCTCGCGCGCAACGGCGTCCCGCACGTCTTCTACTCCTGCGACTCCGAGGAGGGCCGGCGCGTCCTTCGCTCCTGCGCCCGCGCCGACGCGCGGGAGCCGGTCGTGCTCCTCCCCGACGACACCGTCCTCGACAACCCCTCGGACGAGGCGCTCGCGAGGGAGGGCTACCGGCTGCCGACGGAGCTGCGGGGCGAGGGCGCGTTCGACGTCCTCGTCGTCGGCGCGGGGCCCGCGGGCCTCGCCGCCGCCGTCTACGCCTCCTCGGAGGGGCTGCGCGCGCTCGTCGTCGAGCGCGGGTCGATCGGCGGCCAGTCGACCGCGAGCGCCCGCATCCGCAACTACCTCGGCTTCGCGCGGGGGGTGACGGGAGCGGAGCTCGCCCAGCGCGCCTACCAGCAGGCCTGGGTGTTCGGGACGGAGTTCCTGCTCCTGCGGGAGGTGACGGGGCTACGCCGCGCGGACGACGGCTTCGCCGTCTCGCTCTCCCGGGGCGGGGAGGTGCGCGCGCGGAGCGTCGTCCTCGCCACGGGCGTCCGCTACCGCACGCTCGGGATCCCGGCGCTCGAGCGGCTTCTCGGCAAGGGCGTCTTCTACGGCGCCTCCCGCTCGGACGCCCAGCTCTACGCGGACGGCGTCGTGTTCGTCGTCGGCGGCGCAAACTCGGCCGGGCAGGCGGCCGTGCTCTTGAGCCGCTACGCGGCGCGGGTGACGCTCCTCGTGCGCCGCCCGGACCTCTCGGCGACGATGTCGCGTTACCTGATCGAGGAGATCGAGTCCGCCTCCGCCATCGACGTGTGGCCCTCCACGGAGGTGGTGGACGCCGCCGGCGAGGACCGGCTGGAGGCCCTCTCGGTCCGCGGCCCGGGCGGAGAGAGGACCGTGCCCGCGGACGCGCTCTTCCTGCTCATCGGCGCGGAGCCGGAGACGGGTTGGCTGCCGGAGGAGATCGAGCGCGACCCGCGCGGGTTCCTCGTCACCGGCCGCGGCGAGCGCATGTTCGAGACGACACTCCCGGGCGTGTTCGCGATCGGCGACGTCCGCGCCGGCTCCGTGAAGCGGGTCGCCTCCGCCGTCGGCGAGGGATCCGTCGTGATCCAGCAGGTCCACCGCTACCTGGAGGCGGCCCCGGCCGCGGCCGCGCCCGGGGGGACGAGCCGCTAGCCGATCTCCCGGCAGGCCTCGGCCTGCTCGAACGCGCTCCGCAGCTCCTCGTCCACCTGCGCTCCCCGGAGCGTCTCCACCGTCTCCTGGAACGCGGTCGCGATCGTCGACACGGCCGCGCCGAGCGCGGCGAGCGCGCCGGGCGCGCCCTGCACCCCGGAGGCCTGCTCGAGCGCCTCCGCCACCTTCTGCTGCTCCCGCGCGACCGTGTCCGCGAGCTGCTCGACCGCCTCCCGCGCGCGCTGCCCGGACTCCGTCTCCGGCGTCCCGAGCGCGCGGACGTCGTCGACGAACTTCTCCGTCGCGGTCTCCACGTCGCGCCCCGCCTCCCGCAGCGCGTCCAGGGAGAGGGAGGAGAAGTCGCCCACCCGGTCGCGGGCCTCCCGTACGGCCGTCGTCCACTCGTTCGCGGCGGTGCAGAAGGACTGCGCCCACTCCTCGGCGGAGGGCCGCCCCGAGTCGCCGTCCCCGCCGCACCCGGAAGCCGCCACCGCCAGCGCCGAGAGCAGGAGAAGCAGGAACGCGCGCCCGCGCATGGGGGGAGCGTAGCCGCCTTCAGGCTCAGATGACGTTGCGCTCGGGGCGCGCGGCGCCGCGGGCGAAGCGGTCGGCGGCGAGCGGCGAGACGTCCACGAACGGCTCCCGGCCGAGGACGAGGTCGCGCACCACCTCCCCGATCGCCGGCGCCTGCATGAACCCGTGGCCCGAGAACCCGGTCGCGTACAGGAAGCGCCGCACGTGCGGCGCCTCCCCGAGGAGCGCGTTGTGATCCGGGCTCACCTCGTAGTAGCCGCGCCAGCCGTGCGCGATGCCCGCCTCCAAGAGCGCCGGCGCCCGGCGGGCGGCGACCTCGGTCACGCGCGTGAGCCAGTCCGGGTCGGGGGGGACGTCGAACCCGGGCGGCTGGTCGGGGTCGGCCATGCCGAAGAGGAGGCCCGGCCCCTCGCGGTGGAAGTAGAAGCCGGTCGAGAAGTCGACGGTGAGCGGGACGCGCTCGGGGAGGCCGGGCAGGGGCCCGGTCGTCCACACCTCGCGCAGCACCGGTTGGACGGGCAGCTCGACGCCGGCGGTGCGCGCGAGCTCCGGCGACCAGGCGCCGGCCGCGCAGACGACGGCGGGCGTCTCCACCCGCCCCCGGCTCGTCTCCACGGCGCGCACCCGGCCCCGCCCGACCTCGACGGCGTGCGCCGCAACGCCGGTGAGGACGCGCGCCCCGAGCGCCCGCGCGCCCGCCGCATACCCCTGCACGACCGCCTCCGGGCTCGCGTGCCCGTCGAGGGGGCAGAAGGTGGCGGCGAGCACGCCCTCCAGGCCGGCGAGCGGGCAGAGGCGCGCCGCCTCCTCGAGCGGGACGAAGCAGCTCGGCACGCCGAGCGCGTTCTGCAGCGCGACGCCCTCCTCGAAGGCGCGCACGTCGTCCTCCCGGTCGAGCAGGAAGAGGTAGCCGACCTGGCGGAAGTCGATCTCGGCGCCCGGCCGCTCGCGGAAGCGCTCGAAGGCGCGTACGCTGCGCAACCCGAGCGCGACGTTCAGCGGGTCGGAGAACTGGGTGCGGATGCCGCCGGCCGCGCGGCTCGTGGAGCCGGAGGCGAGCGCGTCCCGCTCCAGCAGGCAGACCTCCAGGCCCGCCTCCGCGAGGTGGAAGGCGACGCTCGCGCCCATCGCGCCCCCGCCCACGACCACGACCTCCGCCCGCCGGGGGAGCGAGCCCCGCGTCGCGGCGCCCGCCTCCGAGACCGGCCTCACCGGCGGACGAGGCTGCGCAGGAAGAAGAGCAGGTTCGCCGGGCGCTCGGCGAGCCGGCGCATCAGGTAGGGGTACCAGTCGGGCCCGAAGGGCGTCGCGACGAGCACCTTGTACCCCTCCGCGACGAGCCGCCGCTGCAGCGCGGGTCGCACCCCGTACAGCATCTGGAACTCGAAGCGGTCGCGGCCGATCCCCTCGCGCGCCGTGAACGCCTTCGTCCACTCGATGATCCGCTCGTCGTGCGTCGCCACGGCGATGTACGCGCCGCCGCGCAGCCCCCGCTCGACGAGGCGCAGGAACGCCTCGTCCACGTCCCGCTTGCGCGGGTAGGCGACGGAGGGAGGCTCCAGGTAGGCGCCCTTGACGATGCGCAGGTTGGGGCGGAGGGGGAGGAGGCGCTCCAGGTCGCCGGGGGAGCGGTAGAGGTAGGACTGGAGCACCGTGCCCACCGCCTCGTGCCCGGCCGCGCGCAGCCGCTCGTACGTGCGCAGGGTGGCGTCCACGTAGCGCGAGGACTCCATGTCGATGCGGATGAACGTGCCCAGACGCTCCGCGCGCGCCACCAGGCGCTCCACGTTCCGGTACGCGGTCTCCTCGTCGAAGGCAAGCCCGAGGTGGGTGAGCTTGAGGGCGACGTTCGCGCGCAGCCGCTCCGCGACCAGCCGGTCGAGGATCCGCTCGTACTCGGCGACGACCCGCTCCGCCTCCTGCGGGTCGGCGACCTCCTCCCCGAGCAGGGTCGTGTTCGTGGCGAAGCCCTGCTCGTTCAGCCGCCGCAGCACGGCGACGCACTCGTCGAGCGTCTCCCCGGCGACGAAGCGGGAGGCGCCGAGGCGCATCCCGTGCGTGCGCACGACGCGCTGCAGGCGGGGGCTGCCGGCCGCGCGCAGGATCGCCGCCCGCGGCAGCCGCCCGAGGGTGCTTCCGATCGCGTCCACGCGGCCGGAGCCTATCCCGCCCGCCCCCGCCGCTCAGTCGAGCCGGACGGCGACCTCGTCGTCCACCTCGACGAGCGCGTAGTGGCCGGCGGAGACGGGGCCGGGGTTGACGACGCGGGTGGGGCCGACCTCGTCGATCGCGCGCGACTCGTGGATGTGCCCGCAGAGGACGACATCCGGCCGCTCCCGCTCGATCAGCTCCCGGAGCGCCCGGCTGCCCACGTGCTCCCCGGAGCGGAGGCGGTCGCAGGCCGTCCCGTAGGGCGGCGCGTGCGGGCAGAGGATGCGCACCCGGCAGCCCGCGATCGCCGCCAGCCCGGCCGCCGCCCTGCGGGCGAGCTCCTCGTCGGGCAGCTCGTGCGGCGTGCGCAGCGGGGAGCGGGGAGCGGCGGAGACGCCCGCGAGCCCTACCTCGCCGAGCACGACGCCGCGCCCGTCCAGGGAGACGCCGAGCTGCACGAGACGCTCGTCGATCGCCGGCGAGTCCATGTTCCCGGCGAGCGCGAACAGGCGCGGGGCCAGGGCGCGCCAGCCCTCGAGCGCGCGCTCGGCCTCGCCGGGGGAGCCGAGCGTGGTCAGGTCGCCGCCGACGACGAGGGCGTCCACCTCCCCGATCCGGGCGAGGGCGGCGGGCACCGCCTCGTACGCGCCGTGCACGTCGACGACGTACGCGATGCGCATCAGTTGAGGGAGGGATCGGGAGGCATGAGCGCGAGCAGGCTGTAGGGGCCGCCTTTGCGGCGGAGCACGTCGCTCCAGAGCCGCTGCGGCGCGGGCGTGAACACGTCCTCCGGGCGGGCGGGCTCGACGATCCAGGAGCCCTCGCGCAGCTCCCCGTCGAGCTGCCCCGGCCCCCAGCCCGCGTACCCGGCGAAGACGCGGGCGCGGCGCAGCGCGCCGAGCTCGTCCGGGTCGACCTCGGCGGGCAGGAAGCCGATCGAGCCGAGCACGAGCGCGCCCGCGCGGTCGGGCTCCTCGAAGTCGGCGAGCACGACGATCGCCGAGGGCTGGACGGGGCCGCCCACGTGCACCCGGTCCTCGCCGTCCACGAGGCCGGAGAGCTCGGGCAGGGCGTCCCGCACGGTGGTCTCCGACGCGCGGTTGAGCACGACCCCGAGCGCCCCCTCCTCCGTGTGCTCGCCGACGAGGACGACCGTGCGGTGGAAGTTCGGGTCGACGAGCTGGGGGGCTGCGATCAGGAGGTTGCCTTTGAGCGACGGCACAGCCCTATCATCGTCGCATGAGGGGCGTGTCCAGGGAGATCCGCCTCACCGCCCGGCCGCAGGGCGTCGTCGACGAGAGCCTCTTCGAGCTGGCGGAGACGCCCATCCCCGAGCCGGCGGAGGGCCAGGTGCTGATCCGGAACGCCTACCTGTCCGTCGACCCGTACATGCGCCCGCGCCTGAGCGGGGTGCGCTCCTACGTCGCCCCCTACACGGTGGGGGAGCCCATGACGGGCGGCGCCGTGGGCCGCGTGGAGGTCTCGCGCCACCCCGGGCTCGCCGAGGGGGACTGGGTCGTGCACTCGCTCGGCTGGCGCGAGTGGTCGCTCGCGGACGGCGCCCGGGTGCGCAAGATCGACCCGGAGGCCGCGCCCGTCTCCACCGCGCTCGGCGTGCTCGGCATGCCCGGCTTCACCGCCTGGTACGGGCTCTTCCACGTCGGGCAGCCGCGCGAGGGGGAGACGGTGCTCGTCTCCGGCGCCGCCGGGGCGGTGGGCAGCGCCGCGGGGCAGATGGCGAAGATCGCCAGCTGCCGGGTCATCGGCAGCGCCGGCAGCGAGGAGAAGCGCGCCTGGCTGCGCGAGCTCGGCTTCGACGTCGTCTTCGACTACGCCGCCCGGCCCGTCCACGAGTCGCTGCGCGAGCTCGCCCCCGACGGGGTCGACCTCTACTTCGACAACGTGGGCGGCGAGCACCTGGAGGCGGCGATCGGGGCGCTGCGCCCCTTCGGGCGGGTCGTCGCGTGCGGCTCGATCTCCCGCTACGACGCCCCCGAGCCTCCGCCCGGGCCGCGCAACATGTTCCTCGTCGTCACGAAGCGCCTGCGCATCCAGGGCTTCCTCATCGGCGACCACTGGGACCGCTTCGAGGAGTTCTACGCGCAGGCGCTCCGCTGGCTGCGCGAGGGCCGCCTCCGCTACCGGGAGACGGTCGTGGAGGGGATCGAGAACGCCCCCCGCGCCTTCCTCGGCCTCTTCCGCGGCGACAACATCGGGAAGATGCTCGTCAAGGTCGGGCCGGCGCCGCCCTAGCCGGCCTCCCGGCCGGCGCCTCCCGCCCTCCCGGTAGGCTGGCGGGCGATGTCGAGGTCGGTGATCGTCGCCGCCGTCCGCACCCCGTTCGGCCGGCTCGGAGGCGGCCTCGCCTCCTACCCGGCGACGGAGCTGGGCGCGATCGCGATCCGGGCGGCGCTCGAGCGCGCCGGGCTGGAGCCGGGCGAGGTCGAGTACGTGATCATGGGCCAGGTCCTGCAGGCCGGCGCCGGGCAGGCGCCGGCGCGGCAGGCGGCGGTCGGGGCCGGGATCCCGAAGGAGGTGCCGGCGGACACGATCAACAAGGTGTGCGCCTCCTCGGTGCGGGCGATCGAGATCGCCGACCTCATGATCCGCGCCGGCGGGCACCACCTCGTCGTCACCGGGGGCATGGAGTCGATGTCCAAGGCGCCCTACCTGCTCGCCCGCGCGCGCTTCGGCTACCGCCTGGGCCACGGGGAGCTGATCGACCACATGGTCTTCGACGGGCTCACCTGCACCTTCGACGGCCTGCACATGGTGGAGCAGGCCTCCAAGGTGGCGCGCGAGCTCGGCATCTCCCGGGAGGAGCAGGATGCGTGGGCGTACCGCTCCCACCGGCGCGCCGCCGCGGCCCAGGACGCGGGCCGCTTCGCGGACGAGATCGTCCCCGTCGGCGAGGTGACCGCGGACGAGAGCGTGCGCCGGGACACGACGCTCGAGAAGCTCGCCTCCCTCGAGCCCGTCTTCGACCCGGAGGGGACGACGACGGCCGGCAACGCGCCGGGCGTGAACGACGGGGCGTCCTGCGTCGTCGTCTGCTCGGAGGAGTTCGCCCGCCGGCGCGGGCTGGAGCCGCTCGCGACCATCCTCGCCCAGGGCTACGTCGCGGACGACTTCGCCTATCTCGCGCGGACGCCCGCGCTCGCCGCGCAGCAGGCGCTCGCCCGGGCGGGCAGGCGGATCGAGGACGTGAAGCGGGTGGAGATCAACGAGGCCTTCGCCTCCGTCGCCAAGAACTCGACCCGGATGCTGGGCGTGGACGAGGAGATCGTGAACGTGAACGGGGGAGCGGTCGCGCTCGGCCACCCGATCGGCGCCTCCGGCGGCCGGATCGTGGCGACGATGGTGCACGAGCTGCGGCGAAACGGGGGCGGGCTCGGCCTGGCCGCGATCTGCTCCGGCGGCGGGCAGGGCGACGCGCTCCTGGTCGAGGTCTGACGCGCGCGCTCCTCACCGCGGCCCTCGCCGCCCTCCTGCTCGCGGGCGAGGCGCAGGCCTGCGTCTGCGACCGGCGGCCGCTCAGCCAGCGCTTGGACGACGCCGACGCGGCGGTCGTCGCCCGCCTCCTCGGCGAGCGGACGGTCGGGCGCGAACGTCTCCTCACGTTCCAAGTCGACCAGCGGGTGAAGGGGGACGTGCCGAGGCCGGTCGAGGTCGCGACCCCGCGGCAGACGAGCTGCGACGTCCCGCCGCTCGGCGAGGAGGCGGTCGGGCTCCTGCTCGACCGGCGGGGAGGCCGCTTCCGGGCGAGCCTCTGCTCCCTCGTCCCCGCCGGCGAGCTCGTCGCCGCCGGCGGGGAGCCGCGCGGGGGGCCGATCAAGGTCGCGATCGGCGCGGTCATCCTCCTGCTCGTGCTCGCCTGGTCGCTCCGGCGCCTGCGCCGCGGCGCGCGTCCCGACCTCCCGGGCGCCCCGCGGCCGTAGGATCCCCGGGTGCGCTTCCCGCACGTGCTCGTGGTCGGCGCCGGCCAGATGGGCGGCGGCATCGCCCAGGTCGTCGCCGCGTCCGGGCGCCGGGTCTCCCTCCACGACGCGCTGCCGGAGGCGCTCGAGCGGGCGCGCGAAGGCATGCGCCGCAGCCTGCAGAAGCTGGCCGAGAAGGGCGGGCCCGAGCCGGACGAGGTGCTGGCGCGCGTGACGCCCGTGGACGACCTCGTCCCGGCCGACCTGATGATCGAGGCCGTCGTCGAGGACGCCGAGGTGAAGAAGGAGGTCTTCCGGCGCGCCGACGCGCTCCTCCCCCCGGAGGCGATCCTCGCCTCCAACACCTCCTCCATCCCCATCACCACCCTCGCCGCCGCCACCCGCCGCCCCGAGCGCGTGATCGGCATGCACTTCTTCAACCCGGTCCCGGTGCTGAAGCTGGTCGAGGTCGTGCGGGCGCTGCAAACCTCCGAGGAGACCGCGCAGGCGATCCTCGAGCTCGCGCGCGACCTGGGGAAGACCCCGGCCGAGGCGCGCGACTTCCCCGGCTTCGTCTCCAACCGGATCCTCATGCCCTTCATCAACGAGGCGGCCTACGCGCTCATGGAGGGCGTCGCCGAGGCGGAGGCGATCGACACGGTCGCCCGGCTCGGCTTCGCGCACCCGCTCGGCCCGCTCGCGCTCGCCGACCTGATCGGCTTGGACACGTGCGTCGCGATCATGGAGGTGCTGCACGAGGGGCTCGGGGACGACCGGTACGCCCCCTGCCCGCTCCTCCGCCAGTACGTCGCCGCCGGCCGCCTGGGGCGCAAGACGGGCCGCGGCTTCTACGAGTACGGCGAGGGCGGCCGCCTATAGTCGGGGCGCGATGGACTTCGAGCTGCGCGCGGAGCAGAAGGGGATCCAGGAGCTCGCGCGCGAGGTCGCGGAGGCGGAGATCGTCCCGCACGCCGCCGCCTGGGATCGCGAGCACCGCTTCCCGGACGAGCTCTACCCGAAGCTCGCCGCGCTCGGCCTGCTGGGGGTGTGCGTGCCGGAGGAGTACGGGGGCGCGGGCGCCGACTTCCTCTCCTACATCCTCGTCCTCGAGGAGCTCTCGCGCGCGGACGCGGGGGTGGGGGTGACGGTCGCCGTGCACACGAGCGCGGCCACGCTCCCCATCCTCCGCTTCGGCACCGAGGAGCAGCGGGAGCGCTTCCTCCCCCCGCTCGCCCGGGGGGAGACCCTGGGCGCGTTCGCGCTCACCGAGCCCGGCTCCGGATCGGACGCCGGCTCCCTGCGCACGACCGCCGAGCGCGAGGGCGAGGGCTGGGTGCTGCGCGGCTCGAAGCAGTGGATCACGAACGGCTCCCGGGCCGGCACGTTCGTCCTCTTCGCCCGCACCGACCTCTCGACGGCGACCGCCCGCGGCGTCTCCTGCTTCGTGCTCGGCGCCGAGCACGTCCGCATCACGCGCGAGGAGGAGAAGCTGGGCCTCAACTCCTCCACCACCTCCGACCTCGTGCTCGAGGGCGCCCGCGTCGGCCGCGACCGCCTCCTGGGCGAGGAGAACCGCGGCTTCCGGATCGCCATGGCGACGCTCGACGGCGGCCGCATCGGGATCGCCGCCCAGGCGCTCGGGATCGCCCAAGCCGCCTACGACCTCGCGCGCGCGTACGCGCTCGAGCGGCGGCAGTTCGGGCGGCGCATCGCCGACTTCCAGGCGATCCAGTGGAAGCTCGCGGACATGTCGATGGAGCTCGACGCCGCGCGCCTCCTCACCTACCGCGCCGCCTGGCTCAAGGACCGGGGCCGGCCGCACACGGCCGAGGGGGCGAAGGCGAAGCTCTTCGCCTCCGAGATGGCGCGGAGGCACACGGCGGAGGCGATCCAGATCCTGGGCGGCTACGGGTACACGAAGGAGTTCCCGGCCGAGCGCTACTACCGGGACGCGAAGGTCACCGAGATCTACGAGGGGACGAGCGAGATCCAGCGCCTCGTCATCGCCCGCTCCATCCTCGGCGCTCAGCTCCGGGAGGAGCGGGTCACGGCCGCATGAGGGCCCGCCGCCGCGACGAGCCGGTGCGGCTCACGCGCATCTACACGCGCGCGGGCGACGCGGGCGAGACCTCGCTCGGGGACGGCTCCCGGGTCTCCAAGCTGGACGCCCGCATCGCCGCCTTCGGCGCCGTCGACGAGCTGAACGCCGCGCTCGGGGCCGCGCTCGCCGCCGGCCCGCCCGAGGAGGTGCGCGCCGTGCTGGAGCGGGTGCAGAACGAGCTCTTCGACCTGGGCGCCGACCTCTCCGTGCCGCTCGAGCGGGAGGGCCGCCTGCGGGTGGCGCAAGGGCAGGTGGACGCGCTCGAGCGCGACTGCGACCGCTTCAACGCGGGGCTTCCGGAGCTCCGCAGCTTCGTCCTTCCCGGCGGCGGCGAGGCCGCCGCGCGGCTGCACGTCGCCCGCACGGTCTGCCGGCGCGCCGAGCGGGAGGCCCTCGCGGCCGCCCGGAAGCACGGCGTCAACCCGGTCGCGCTCGCCTACCTGAACCGGCTCTCCGACCTCCTCTTCATCCTCGCCCGCGCCGTGAACGCGGCCGAGGGTCGGGAGGAGCCGCTCTGGCGGCCGGGCGGCACCCGCTAGCGGGACGCCTCACGCGACCGCCGGCCAGGCGGAGCGAAGCCACTCGGCGAGGGCGTCCGCCGTGCGCGGGCTCGCCACGTAGAAGCCCTGCGCCCGGTCGCAGCCCCAGCGGGCGAGCAGGTCCCAGGCCTCCCGCGTCTCCACCCCCTCGGCCACCACGGCGAGCCCGAGGGCGCGGCCGATGTCGATCATCCCCTGGACGAGCGCCCCGTCCCGCGCGCTTCGGCCGAGCCCGTGCACGAACCCGGCGTCGATCTTCAGCTCGTCCAAGGGCAGGACGCGGAGCGCCGAGAACGAGGCCGCGCGCCCGCCGTCGTCCAGGGAGAGGCGGACGCCGAGCTCGGCCAGGCGCCGCAGGGCGTGGGCGTCGAGCTCCGCTCCGGCGCCGGGGCCGGCGGGCACCACCTCCAGGGTGAGCGCGGCCGGCGCCGCGTCCGCCGAGCGGAGGAGCCGGGCAAGCCCCTCCGTGAACTGGGGGTCGTCGAGCAGGCGGTAGGGGACGTTCACGGAGACCCCGAGCTCGTGGCCCGCCTCCGTCCAGAGCGCGGCTGAGCGGAGCGCGTCGGCGACGACGAGGAAGGTGAGCTCGCGGACGAGCGGCGTCCGCTCGACGTGGGGGACGAACTCGGAGGGAGGGACGAGACCGCCCTCGGGGCCGCGGCGGCGGACGAGCGCCTCGGCCGCGCGCGGCTCCCCGGTGCGCAGGTCGAGGATCGGCTGGTACACGACGACGAGCTCTTGGTGGCGCAGCGCCGTCTCCACCTCCCGGACGACGCCCGCGTCCACCCCCCGGCGCGCGAGCAGCGGCGTCTCCGCCTCCTCGCGCTTCGTCGCGTACATCTGCCCGTCCGCGTGCGTCAGGAGCTCCTCGCCCGTCGTCCCGTCCGCGGGGAAGAGAGCCCAGCCAACGCTGCCGTCGATCTCCACCGCCGTCCCCTCGACGTGGAACGGGCGGCGGAGGGCGTGCCGGAGCCGCCCGACGAGAGCGGTCGCCTGCTCGTCGTCGCGCGTGCCGGGGGAGAGGACGACGAACTCGTCCCCGCCCACGCGTGCGACCGTGTCCGTCTCCCGGAGCGTCGCCTGCAGCCGCCGGGCGAGCGTGCGCAGCACGGCGTCCCCGGTCGCGTGCCCGCGCACGTCGTTCACGTCCTTGAACCCGTCGAGATCGACGACGACGAGCGCGAACGGCTCCCCGGTGCGCCGGGAGCGGCGGATCGCCTGCTCGATCCGGTCGTCGAGGAGCGCCCGGTTGGGGAGCCCGGTGAGCGGGTCGCGAAGCGCCTGCTGGCGCTCCTGGCCGATCCGCCGGTTGAGGACGACCGCGCCCGCCCCCGCCAGGAAGGCGGCGGCCGCGAGGGCCGCCAGCAGGCGGTCGGGCGTGCCGCGGAAGAGGGTCCCCGCCAGGCCCACGGCGAGCACCAGCGCCGCCGCGGACGCCGCCCACGCGAACGTGCTGCCGAGATGCCGCTTGCTTCGGATCGTCTCCGCCTCTCTCTTCCCTCCGGCCCCCGCCGAGGATCGCCGCAGCTCTCCGACCGTACTCGCCGCCGCGCCCTACGCCACCCCCTCCCGGGGGATGCGCCGGGGAGGAGGCGGAGCCCCGTTCGGGAAACGTGGCGCGTGGACCTGCTCGCCGCGCTCCTCGGGCTCGCCGCGGGCGGCCTCGCCGGCCCCGCCGTCGACCGCTTGGCCGTGAACGCGGGCGAGCGCCGTCCGCTCCTGGCGCGGACGCCCGTCACCCGCCGCTCGCTCCTCGTCGTCGCCGCCTGCGCGCTCCTCGCGGGCGCGTGCGGGCTCGCGTTCGGCCTGACCGCGGAGGCGTCGCTCAGCGCCCTCCTCTGCCTCGTCCTGGTCGCGATCACGCGCACCGACCTCGAGCACCGGCTGATCCCCGACCGGCTCGTGCTTCCCGCCGCGCTCGTCCTCCTCGTCGGGCGCACGCTCGCCGACCCGAGCCTCGAGTGGCTGCTCGCGGCGCTCGGCGCCGGGCTGGCGATGTTCGCGATCGTCTTCGTCTACCCGCGGGGGATGGGGATGGGCGACGTGAAGCTGACGCTGCTGCTCGGGGCCGGGCTCGGGCTGCCGGTCGTCGTCGCCCTCTTCGTCGGCTTCTTCGCCGCCTTCGTGCCCGCCCTCCTCCTCGTCCTCCGGCACGGGCGGGCGGCCGGCAAGCTCGCGATCCCCCTGGGACCCTTCCTCGCGCTCGGCGCGGTGGTCGCCCTCTTCGCGGGCGACCGCGTGCTCGACTGGTACGTCGATCTCGGCAGGTAGCGGCGTCGCAGGCGCCGCGAGCGCGCGGCGCCGTCAGGCCTCGCCGCGGCCGGACCGTTCCCGTCGGGGCTCGGAGAGCAGGTAGGCGCAGAGACGCGGGTCGCGGGGGAGAGGGGAGGGGCCGATGCGGGCGACGACGAGCTCCTCGCCGTCTAGCTCGACGCGCGAGCCGGCCGTGAGCGGCCGCGGCTCGGTCTCGACGA